>NZ_LXJP01000060.1:0-40407 GCF_001728855.1 Pseudomonas sp. AP19
TAACTGGTTCGACTTCAATAACTTCTCCGTGAAGACCTACTACGCGCAGAAGCTGGGTGGCGAAAAAGCGACCTCGGCGCCCGATTCGAATGGTCGCTTCTGGGTCCAGATGGTCAAGTATTTTTGATCGCAGGCCCGGTTACCGCAGCGCACCCCACGTTAGCAATGCCTGAATCAAGTAGGTAAACACCATGAATACCCGTTACCAATCAATCTGGAGTGCCAAGACCGGCACCTTCGTGGCCGTTTCGGAAAATGCGAAAACCGGCGGCAAGAAAGCGGCAGGCCGAAGCGAGGGATCCGTGATGATTCCTGTCCATTGCACGCTGAAGCTGCTGACCACTGCCATTCTGCTTTCGGCCGGATTTAACGTCTATGCATTACCGGTAGGCGGAGCGGTGTCGGCGGGCAGTGCCACGATCGGTTCGGGTGCCAGTACCACGACCATTACCCAAACGAGCCAGAATGCCGCCATCAACTGGCAGAGTTTCAACATCGGAACGGGCGAGTCGGTCAATTTCGTGCAGCCCAACAGCAGCGCTACGGCGCTCAATCGTGTGCTGGGTTCGGACCCTTCGAGTATTTTGGGGGGCCTGAACGCCAACGGCAAAGTGTTCCTGGTCAACCCGAACGGTGTCGTATTCGGTCAAGGCGCGTCGGTCAATGTCGGCGGATTGGTGGGATCTACACGGAACATCACCGACAGCGATTTCATGGCGGGTAAATACAACTTTGAAGGCACCGGGGACGGCAGCGTAGTCAACTACGGTTCGATCAATGCCAATGGAGGCTCTGTTGCTCTGCTCGGTGCCAATGTCAGCAACCAGGGCGTTATCCAGGCGCAACTGGGCACTGTCGCACTGGCGGCGGGCAACTCGTTCACCCTGGATGTGGCGGGTGATGGGCTGCTCAATGTGGCCGTCAACAAGGGTGCTGTAGATGCGCTGGTGCAGAACGGCGGGCTGATCCAGGCGGATGGCGGTCGGGTGCTGATGACCGCTCAGTCGGCGAGCAATCTGTTGACGTCCAGCGTGAACAATACCGGTGTCATTCGGGCCCAGACCATCGAAAATCGCAACGGCACCATCATGTTGATGGGGGATATGCAGAGCGGCACCGTGAACGTTGCCGGCACGCTGGATGCCAGTGCGCCCAATGGCGGTTCCGGAGGCTTTATCGAGACCTCTGCGGCCCGTGTCAATGTCGCAAATGGCTCAACGGTCACTACGCTGGCGCCCGCTGGAACGACGGGAACCTGGCTGATAGACCCTCTTGATTTCGTTGTCTCGAGTTCGGGCAATATTTCAGGCACCACCCTCTCCAATAACTTGCAGACCAGCAACGTCTCCAATAACTTGCAGACCAGCAACGTCTCCTACACAAACGCTCCAGGCACAGGCAACGGCGATATTCTTGTCCAGGAGGCCGTGACATGGACGGCCCCGACAACGCTGACCCTGAGTGCCAATCGTGATGTGGTCGTGCAGGAAGCCATCACCACGACCGGAGGCAATCTGAAGTTGATTGCCGGCCGTGATGTCAACCAGAACGCCGCAGTGACCGCGACGGGGGGCGGTACCGGCGGCGATATCACGATGGTGGCTGGCCGTAATGTCAACATCAACGCGATGTTCACTGCGACCAACGGTAATGTATTGCTCGTGGGCGCAAATGATGGCACCGGTGTCGGTATGGTAAACCTCGCTGCCGGCGTCACGCCTGCTGTTACAGGGCCGCTGTCCACCGTCAGGATTTATTACGCGCCCGTCTCTTACGCGACGCCAACGGATTTTACCGGCAATTTCACGTTGTCCGGAGGCGCCACGCTGACGCCGTTCATGTGGGTATTTGTCCAGGCTGACAATAAGGTTTACGACGGCAACACTGCAGCGACGTTGTCATTGCAAGGCAACCCGACGTTGGCAGGTGATGTTGCGCTGCAGGCCGGCACGGCGACGTTTGATTCTCCAAACGTGGGCACTGGCAAAACGGTGAATTACAGTGGTTATTCGCTTGGCGGTGCCGATGCAAACCTGTTTGCCTTGTTTGCGCCGTTCGATAGCCTGACGGCAGCAGCAGGTACCCCAGGGACTGGAATCACGTTGGCGAGCATTACGCAGGCCCCACTGACGATCACTGCAAACGACGCCACCAAGGAGTTCGGTCAGACGATTGTTCTTCCGACTTCCGGTTTCACCTCGACCGGACTGGTCAATAACGAGACCGTTGGCAGTGTCACAGTGACGAGCCCCGGAACAGCCGCGACCGCCCCGATAACCGGCAATCCTTACCGGATCACGCCCAGCAATGCGACGGCTGGAACTTTTGATCCGGCTAACTATTTGATCAACTACGTTCAGGGCACTTTGTTGATCACGGCGGCGCCGGTTACAACACCGGTCGATCCGACACCGGTTGATCCGACCGATCCGACCGATCCTGGCTCGACACCACCGGACTCGACGCCACCGGGCTCGACACCTACAGATCCAACACCGACCGATCCGGCCGATCCCGGCTCTACGCCTCCAGGCTCGACGCCTGCAGATCCAACATCCAGCGATCCAACACCGACCTCTCCAGGCTCGACGTCACCGGTTACGACGGTGCCTGATTCGACAGTGCCTGGTTCAACGCCACCGGTTTCGACGGTGCCTGGTTCGACATCACCGGTTTCGACGCCGATTGGCTCAACGCCTACAGATTCGACCTCTCCCGGCGCGACTTCCCCTGGCGCGAGCCTGCCGGAGCTGCCAGTCGCTTCTAATCAACCCGGCTTGCCGGTGCAGGCCTACCGGGGGGCAACGACTCCCGATACCGGCAACTCGGGCGACCCCGATAGGCCGCTTGCCACTGCCTACCCGAATCATGGCAACTCGTACGCCCCGTTGTTGCCCGCGCTTACCGTGGTCGGGACCGGTATTAACGTGCCAGGCAATCAGTTGGCGCAGGTCACGCCAATCCTGCCGGTACCGGTCAGGGCATCGGAAAAAGCGCCGGTCCACCAGATACCTTATGTCTACAAAGCCCCCGTGTATTTGCCTAAACAGGAGCGCAACTAAACACGGCTTTCGCATAGCGGGTTGATAAACCACGCCAACCCAATCGACAGTCAGGGCCCAGGCCCTGGCTGCTGGAGCGTTGAGCGCGTCATAAGCAGTGATGGGAGTATTGCCTTGCACCTTTTGCCCAGGGCAAAAAAAAGCACCGCCCTGAGGAAAGTTCTTCTTCTGGCATCTGAACTCGTCTGTTTTAGTCTGCTGGCCGTTGCGTCTGTTTTCCAACTGCCTGCACTGGCTGCACCTGTGCCTCACCCTTCCGCTTCCGCACCGGCCGGCCAGCCGGGTTCTTCATCCACCTCCACGCGTGCGGATTTCAGGAACAACGATGTGTCCCAAGCGGCCCGAGACACCGCTAATTGGATTGTGGACTCGGGTGATAATCTGGGTATGCCCTTTATCATCATCGACAAGGCGCAGGCCCGCGTTCTGGTGTTCAATGCCAAGGGTCAGCTCGGCGGCACGGCTCCGGCGCTGTTGGGGTTGGCAATCGGCGATGACTCCGTACCCGGCATCGGGGACCGGAAGCTATCAAGCATTCGCCCGTACGAGCGCACAACCCCCGCCGGGCGTTTTGTCGCCTCACTGGCCCGCAACCTCAAAGGCGAAGAAATTCTTTGGGTGGACTATAAAAATGCCATTGCGATGCATCCTGTCGTGACCAGCAACCCGAAAGAGCGCCGTACAGAGCGTCTAGCGTCGGCCACTATCAAGGACAAGCGCATTTCCTATGGCTGCATCAACGTGCCGGCCGATTTCTACCGAAAACTGGTCAGCCCGGCGTTCAGTGACACGAATGGTGTGGTGTACGTGCTGCCCGAAACCCGCTCGAACATGAGTGTTTTTGCCTCGTATTATGAAGTCAGGTAGCGCATGGCCGGGATCTTGGGAGCCGTGTAAAACGGTTAACCGTTGATATCACCCAGCATGAATCAACCCGAGTCGCCGCTCGGAATAGCTAGCTATATAGCTAGCTAACCGCTCACTGGCATGGTGCTCGTCACCTCCCTCAACACTTTTAAGTCGCCAATTTTGTGACGGAAATTTGCCGTTCATCCGAAGGCTCAATTCTCTGTTACAAAATATTGACAGTGTCACTTTGATGGCACATTATTTAGGCGGCCCCATCGGATTGACTTGTTCGACCTCGGGCGGTTTCCCATTCAGTTTTTCATTGTGAGTGATTCTTGTCGTTCAACGATAACGATCAATACCGTCGCAAAAAACGCGGCGTCGGATACTCATGATCTTTTTTCTGGCTACCTAAAGTTCTGGTAGTTCTGCCGATAGTTAGCCGTTCAGGCTGATTGTCGCTTATTGCATTCGGATCGTTGGAGTAAAAGGTTGTGGGTCAAGTCATGTTAGCCATCCGGCATCTGCAGGATGAGCAAATGTTGCTGCGCCAGGGAGGGTTATATTGGGTTGCCCTGGATCATGCGACCGATGCGCAATTCATGGCTCGCCAGTTTTTATCGTCCTTGCCTGAAGAGGCTGTCGCTACATTGGTAGGCTGCGGCATCGATCCTCAATCGGTCGTTCAGACCATGGCTGAGGACTGCGGTCCTTCTACGCTGCGTCTGTTTGCCATGTCCGATGATGCGCGCGCCCGTCTGGCTTTCAAGGCACTGACTTCGGATTTGCACCGAATCAATATTGTACGGGGCAGCGTGCTGGTGGTGATGTTGTCTGCGGCCCATCTGGACACGTTTAACACCCAACAGTTAGAGCACTGGTGTAGAACTACGCGCCAATGGTTAATGGGAGTTAATTGCACCTTGTTAGTGCTGTGCAGCGGTCAGGCGCCCTTACTGCATGAGCGTCTGTTGAGTCTGAATGAGCAACTTTCCGGCTTGTCGCAGTTGTATCGCCAGGACGGCTCGATTCATTACCAACTGAACTTCTGGCACAGCGAGTTGGGTGTCTGTGCCGCTCAGGCCTTTGAGCTGGAAGTCTCCGACGATGGTTTTTCCCTGAGCGATTCTCAGCGGTCCAATCCTGCCCAGACCCGTACCGACGACCAGCGCATCTACCTGACCCAGCGTTCAGTGTTGGAGGGGGCGCCGCCGTTGTCTGAGCAGTGGCGCCTGTTCGAGCACCGTGACGAACTGCTTCAACAGGCTGGTCACGCCCGTGCTGCCAGCGTGATCGTGGCTCTGGAAACCAACCAGGACGTCGAACCCCTGGCTCGGCAGTTGTATGCGTTGCGCGAGCAATGTGGCCCGGCCTTGAAAATCATCGTGCGGGAAATGGAGCCTTGCCTGCGTTACCGCGACGAGCGTCTGCTGCACGCCTGCGGGGCCAATCTGATCGTGCCTTCCAACACCACGCTGGCGAACTTCTTCAGCATGGTGGAGAGCGCTCAAGGGCAGACCTGGCGTTATCGCCAGACGCCCGATATCCATTCGCTGTTTGAACGCCTGCGGCCCCCGGCCCAGCGCGGGATATTGCCGCCCAGGGAATTCATCCAGCTGCTCGACCAGATCTACGGCGGTGCTTCAGGGGAGCTGGCTCACCAGTTGTTGCGCCTGCGTCCGCGAGGCGACTTGAACATTGAGCAGTACCTGAGCCAGATCACCTTGCGCCGTTTTGGCGACGTGGCCTGCGTACTCGATGGCGTTTTCTATCTGTTTCTGTTCGCTTGCCGTGGCGACGGGCTGGAGCCTGCGCTGGGCAATATCTGCCGTCTGCCGTGGCGGGACATGTTCAGCGAGTGCAAGGTGCTTTCTGCCGCGGACGTGCTGCCGCGCCAGGACTTCATTGACGCCCCTCAGGTTTCCGAAACCGCACGCCTGGCCACCGGACAGGTGAGCGCTGATTTGACCCGCGCGATTGTCCAGACCGGTTATGTGCCGCAACGCATCACGCTGTCGCTGTCGGAGCCGTGTTCATGAGTTACACCCAACTGCTGCAGGTCATGGCGGCAAGCTGCCTGATGACCGTGGCCTTCATGCTGGTGTTGCGCAGTTTCCGTCAGCGTCTCAGTCGCTGGTTTCAGCGGTATCTGCCACCGCGTTATTTGCAGCCACGTGGGGTGCGCCGTCGCACGCCTGTGGTGCCCGCGGTGAGGAACGCTGATGAACAGTCCTGAGCGTATTGATGTGAGCCAGGCCACCGCACAAAACACCTGGACCTGGCCGGGTCTGGGGCTATGGAATCTGTATTTCATCATCAAACTGGCGCTGCTGTGGGCCGGTTATCTGAATCTGCAGATCCTGCCGAACATGGTGTTTGCGGCCGTACTGATGGTGCCGCTGGGCAATCGCTATCTGAGGCTGCTGCGCACCTTGATCGCCATTCCGGTGGGCGTGGCGCTGTTTTATCAGGACACCTGGTTGCCGCCGTTCAGTCGCTTGCTGGATCAACCGGGGGTGCTGAATTTCACCGGGGATTACCTGCTGGAACTGGCCGGGCGTTTCATCGACTGGAACCTGTGCGGCGCCTTGCTGCTGTTGGTGGTGGCGTATTTCTTTGTGCGCCAATGGCTGCGTTTGACCACCCTGACCCTGGCCGGTTTTGCCTGGCTGGGCGGGGCGGGATTGATGGCCATGCATGCGCCTGCTCCGCAAAGCACGACACAACTGAATGTTGCCGGTGGCACAGCGATTGTCAGCGGCGAGCCGGACAGCCCGACGCTGGACGCGTATCTGCAAAAGTTCTACAGCACCGAAGCCGGTCGGCAAGTGGTGTTCCAGCCGTCGCAGTCGGCTGCCCAGCCGTTCGACCTGCTGCTTATCAATATCTGTTCGATGGCCTGGGATGATCTGGACGCCGTGGGTTTGCACGACAACAGCCTGTTGCAGCAGATGGACATGGTCTTCGACAACTTCAATTCGGCCACTTCCTACAGTGGGCCCGCCGCCATTCGGTTGTTGCGCGCCAGTTGCGGCCAGCAACCCCACAGCAAGCTTTACGGCGTGGCGCCCGAGCAATGCCTGTTGATGGATGACCTGAAAAAGCTGGGCTTCAACAGCGAAGTCATGCTCAACCACACCGGTCAGTTCGAAGGGTTCATCGACGAAGTCCGCGACCAGGGTTCATTGCCGGGACCGGAAGTCAGTACCGCCAACCTGCAACGCGCCCTGGTGGGTTTCGATGGCTCGCCGATCTGGCGTGACCGTGACGTGCTCAATAAATGGTGGCAGCACCGGGAAGCGCAGGACGCTTCACGCGTGGCGCTGTTCTACAACACCACGACGCTGCATGACGGCAACCGCGCTCTGACCCTGGACGGCGGCACCAAGAGCGCAGAGTACAAGCCCCGTGCCCAGACGTTGATAGACGACCTGAGCGCCTTCCTCAAAGAGTTGGAGAAAAGCGGACGTCGCGTGGCGGTGGTGATCGTGCCCGAGCACGGCGCGGCCCTGCACGGTGACCGTATGCAGATCGCCGGGATGCGGGAAATCCCGAGCCCGTCGATTACCCATGTACCGGTGGGCATCAAGCTGGTGGGCATGGGCAAGAACCCGCGCACCGAGCCGATTCACGTCTCCGGGCCGAGCAGTTATCTGGCCTTGTCGGAAATCATCTCGCGCCTCTACGCCGCGCCACCTCAGGGCGACGGGCTGGGCCCGGACTGGCAGGCGCTGCTGGCCAATCTGCCGCAAACCCCGGTGGTCTCGGAAAATGCCGGAACCGTTGTCCTCGACTACGCGGGCAAGCCTTACGTTCGGATCAAGGAGAAGGGCGCATGGCTGCCTTACCCGCAAAGATTCAAGTAAAAAACCAGGTTCTGTCGCGTAACGAGCGGGCCGATGACATTGCCCGGCTCAAGGCCGAACTGCACCTGCCAAGCCTGGAATATGTCGATATTTCGGCGCAATTGGAGTTGAGCCGCGCGCTCAAGCGCTGGCCATTGCTGGCGGACTTCACGCCCGCTGACGCCCATGACGAGCAACCGCCGCTGCCGGTTGCCCAGCCGGTGCAACAGGACAAGTTCGGAGCGCTCAAGTGACATCACTGAGTGTGCGCGGGGTTCGCGGGGGTGTCGGCACCACTTCGTTGGTGGCGGCCATCGGTTATGCCCTGGAAAGTCTCGGCGAACGGGTGCTGATGATCGACATGTGCCCGGAAAACCTGCTGCGCCTGCATTGCAATCTGCAGGCGCAGCAGGCGTCGGGCTGGGCGCGAGGGATGCTCGATGGTCAGAGCTGGCACACACACGCCTGGGGCCTGACGCCAACCCTGCACATACTGCCTTATGGCGGCTTGACGGCCGATGAGTCGGCCAGCATCGAGCAACAACTGGTGGCTGACCCGCAGCTTTGGGCACGGCGTCAGGCGAGTCTGGCGCCGCACTATGACTGGCTGCTGTTCGACCTGCCGCAACGCTTGCCGGGGCACAGCGCGGTGGGTCCCTGCCTGCTTCCGATCCAGGTGGTCGAGGCCGACGCCGCTTGCCATGTGTTGCTGTTGCAGCAGGCGATGAATAGCCCCGTGCTGGTGAACCGCTTCGACCCGGGCAGGCAGTTGCAACGGGACCTGTTGCTCATTTGGCGCAAGCACTATTCGGCGCGTCTGCTGCCGCTGACGGTGCATGCCGATGAAGCCATGTGCGAAGCGCTGGCGTGCAAGCAGCCGGTGGGGCAATACGCACCGGACAGCCTTGCGGCGAAAGACGCGCTGAGTCTGGCGACCTGGTGCCTGACACGACGCCGGGAGCTGACATGACGGCTCACTGGTTTCCTTACCTGCAACTGCGCCGTCGCTACGACTGCTATCCGCCCACGGCGTTCATGCTGGCCTCGTTCACGGCATTGGCCTGGTTGTTTTTGCGCCTGGAGTCGCCTGTCTGGCAGTGCCTGATCGAGCAACGCCAGCGCTGGTACCCGCATCTGGCCAGCAAAACGCCGAGTGCCGGTGATCCGCTGCGCATCATGCTGCAAAGCCTCTGGCTGCTGGTGGCTCGCCCATGGCCGCAGTTCCGACGGCGCTCGAGCCCGCACTGGATAAGCCTCGCAGGTCAGATGATCAGGCAGACCTGGCATCGTGCGGGAGTTGTGCTCAACGCCCTGCCTGAGCGGGTCAATCAGAGCAAGGCCATGCACGACGGCACCCAGTGGTGGCAGCGTCTGGACCCTCGCCAACAGCAGTGGCTCAATGGTTTTTGCGCGGTGGTCGGATTGATGCTCGTGCTGGTGTGCATCACCCAGCCGTTCAGCTACCTGTCGCAGCTGATATTCGTGATCCTGCTGTGGGCGGTGGCCATGTTGATTCGCCGGGTGCCAGGGCGCTTTCCGACGCTGCTGCTGATCGTACTGTCGGTCATCGTTTCCTGCCGTTACCTGTGGTGGCGCTACACCGCGACCCTGAACTGGAACAGCCCGCTGGACCTGGCCTGCGGCATCTTGCTGCTGATTGCCGAAACCTTTTCCTGGCTGGTGCTGTTGCTGGGCTATATCCAGACCTGCTGGCCGTTGAACCGCGCCCCGGCGCAATTGCCCCGCGACACGCGCCTGTGGCCCACGGTGGATTTGTTGATCCCTACGTACAACGAGGACTTGTCCATTGTGCGGGGTACGGTCTACGCCGCTTTGGGGATCGACTGGCCCCACGACAAGTTGCGCATCTCGATTCTCGACGACGGCAAACGCGATGAATTCCGCGTGTTCGCCGAACAGGCCGGGGTGAACTACATCACCCGTACTGATAACAAACACGCCAAGGCCGGCAACCTTAACCATGCGTTGACGCAACTCGATGGCGAGCTGGTGGCGATTTTCGACTGCGACCACGTGCCGGTGCGTTCATTCCTGCAACTCACGGTGGGCTGGTTTCTGCGCGATCCCAGGCTGGCACTGGTGCAGACTCCGCATCACTTCCTGTCGCCGGATCCGTTCGAGCGAAACCTTCATACCTTTCGCCATCAGCCCAATGAAGGTGAGCTGTTCTACGGCCTGGTGCAGGACGGCAACGACATGTGGAATGCCGCGTTTTTCTGCGGTTCCTGTGCCGTGCTGCGCCGCAGCGCGCTTGACGAGATCGGGGGCTTCGCCGTGGAAACCGTCACCGAAGACGCCCATACCGCGCTGCGCCTGCATCGCCAGGGCTGGAACTCGGCGTATGTGCGCATCCCCCAGGCCGCCGGGCTGGCCACTGAAAGCCTGTCGGCGCACATCGGTCAGCGCATTCGCTGGGCCCGGGGCATGGCGCAGATTTTCCGCACCGACAACCCGTTGCTGGGCAAAGGCCTGAGTTTTTTCCAACGCGTCTGCTACGCCAACGCGATGCTGCACTTTCTGGCGGGCCTGCCGCGTCTGGTGTTCCTCACCGCGCCTTTGGCGTTCCTGCTGATGCACGCCTACATCATTTATGCGCCAGCGCTGATGATCGTTCTGTACGTGATCCCGCACATGGTTCACGCCAGCCTGACCAACTCCCGCATGCAGGGCGAATACCGCCTGACGTTCTGGGGGGAGGTCTATGAAACCGTGCTGGCCTGGTACATCGCTCGGCCCACCACCGTTGCGCTGTTCAATCCGAAAAAAGGCACTTTCAACGTGACGGCCAAAGGCGGCCTGATCACCGAGGACCAGTTCGATTGGGGGATCGCCAAGCCGTATCTGGTGTTGGCGGTGCTGAACATCGCGGGCCTGGGGTTTGCAGTGTGGCGCTTGTTTTACGGGCCAGCCAATGAGATCGGCACCACGCTGGTCAGCAGCCTGTGGGTGATTTACAACCTGTTGATCATCGGTTCTGCCGTGGCGATTGCCGCTGAAGTGCGCCAGGTGCGCCGCACCCAGCGGGTGCAGGCCAGATTGCCTGCGGCGGTGCGTCTGCAAAACGGACGCTTCTATCCAGGCATGCTGGTGGACTACTCCGATGGCGGTACCGGCGTCGAGCTGGACGTCGAGCTTGCACTGCCGTTGGGTGAACGGGTTTGCCTGATGATGCAGCGCGGCGAGCGCGAGTTTCTGTTCCCCGGCATCGTCAGCCGCAGCCACAAGCACTTCATTGGCATCGTCCTCAATGAGCTGTCTTCGCAACAGAAGATCGACTACGTGCAGTGCACGTTCGCCCGTGCCGACGCCTGGCTGAACTGGAACGACGACTTCGTCCCGGACCGCCCGCTGCACAGTTTTATCGACGTGCTGCGTCTGGGGGCCACGGGTTATTACCGCCTGTATCAATACGTGCCTGCCTGGATCCGCACCCTGGCCCGTCCCGTGGTGCGCTTGTTCGCCTGGCTGATCAGCTATGTGCCGCGTTTTGCCAAGGCCTCACCCCTTTCCTCTACTTCTCGATCGGTATGCGCACCATGAGTCGCTATTTCAGTTTCACGTTGCTGGGCCTGTTGTCGCTGGCTATCGGTTGTGCTCAGGCGCAGCCCCTCAAGGAGCAACCCCCCAAGGCGCCAGCGCTGGTCGTGGCCCCACTCGTGGATTCGCCCGAGGTGAGCCTTGCGCCGACCTGGGACGTCAAGCGCACGTTCGAACAGTTGGGGCGGGCTTCTGACAGCCTGTTGCGTGGCACCCACACCACCGATCAGTTCGAGTTCACTCTGCGCCGCGACCGCATCGCCAGCGACGCGAAGCTGCAACTGGAATACACGCCGTCACCGGCGCTGCTGCCAACGCTGTCGCATCTGCGGGTCTACCTCAACGATGTGTTGATGAGCGTGATCCCCATCGACAAGGAGCAGTTGGGTAAAAAGACCGTGCGCCAGGTCGATCTTGACCCGCGTCTGGTCAGCGACTTCAACCGGGTTCGCCTGGAGTTCGTCGGCCATTACACCGACATTTGCGAAGACCCTTCCAACAGCACGCTGTGGGTCAATATCAGCCGCACCAGCCTGGTGTCGTTGAAAGAACAGGCGCTGATCGTCAAGAACGATCTGGCGTATTTCCCCACGCCTTTCTACGATCCACGCGGCTATGACGAGCCGGTGCTGACCATGGTGTTCGCAGCGTCTCCGACTCAGGGCGAGCAGCGGGCAGCGGGGATTCTGGCCTCGTATTTCGGCAGTCAGGCGGCGTGGCGCGGTACGCAATTCCCGGTGCTGTTTGACCGGTTGCCCGTTGCCACGACGGCGACACCGGTGACCTCGTCCATCGTGTTCGCCACCAACAGCCATCGTCCTGCGTTTCTGGCCGACCTGAAGCAGTTCCCGGCGGTCGAGGCGCCGGTGGTGCAGATGATCGACAACCCCAATGACCGCTACAGCAAGGTGTTGCTGGTGCTGGGCCGTGACGAAGCCGATCTGGTGGTGGCTGCGCAAGCGTTGGCGCTGGGCGGCGATCTGTTTCGGGGGGAGCGGGTCGTCATCGACAAGGTGCAGCAGATTCAGCCGCGCCAGCCTTACGATGCGCCGAACTGGATGCGCACCGATCGGGCTGTGCGCTTCGCCGAGCTGATCAAGTACCCCGAGCAATTGCGCGCCACCGGCTTGCAACCTCTGCCCATCAGCCTGGATATCAACCTGCCGCCGGACCTGTTTGTCTGGCGCAACCAGGGCATCCCGCTGCAAACCAAGTACCGCTACACGCCACCGCCTTACAACGACGGTTCGCGACTGAACATCAGCCTCAACAACCAGTTCATCACCAGCTTGCCATTACTGGTCAACAGCAATGACCGGCTTGAAGAACTGCGTCTGGCGGTGCTGTCCAGCGAGTCGGCCAACGTCAGCGAAAAACTGTCGGTCCCGGCGTTGAAAATCGGTGATCGCAACAACCTGAAGTTCAATTTCAGCTTTGCCACGACCACCAGCAGTTCCCAGCGTGATCACTGCCAGACGTCGTTGCCGGTGGATATCCAGGCGGTGATCGACGATCAGTCGACCATCGATATGTCGGGCTATCACCATTACATCGCCATGCCGGATCTGGCCGCGTTCGCCCGCAGCGGTTTCCCGTACAGCCGCATGGCGGATCTGTCCGAGACCGTGGTGATGATGCCGCCGCAGCCCAGCGCCGTGCAACTGAGCACCTACCTCGAGGCGGTGGCCGGGATTTCGGCCCGCTCGGGTCTGCCGGCCATGAACCTGCTCCTGAGCGACAACTGGGAAGAGGCTTCCCGGCACGATGCGGACCTGCTGATCCTCGGCTCCTTCGCCCCGGACATGCGCGATAACCAGGACATGAATCTGCTTCTGGACCGTTCCCGGGACTGGCTGCTCAAGGCGAACAATCAGGGGCCGGGTTCGTCGCAGAGCCAGGGCGCGGGCAACCCGGCGGCCAACCGTGTCGAGGTGTCGGCCAAGGGCCCGATAGCCGCCATTGTCGGCCTGCAATCGCCTTTCCATGAGCAACGCAGCATCGTGGCCTTGCTGGCCACGGATGATGCCGACTTCGAATTACTGCGCCAGACGCTCAATGACAGCGGCAAGATGGAGGCGGTGGCCGGTTCGGTGGCGTTGATCCGCAGCAGTGGCGTGCACAGCCAGATGGTCGGCGATCAGTATTACGTCGGCAACCTGCCATGGTGGCTGATGCTCTGGTTCAAGCTGTCCGAGCACCCGATCCTGCTGGCATTCCTGGCGGTGTTCGGTGTGCTACTCACCGCGTTCCTGACCTGGCGCATCCTCAAACTGTTGGCGCGTCGTCGTCTGGCTTATGAAGAGTAAACCGTTGACCCGCGTCCGCTCGTTGCTGCTTGCTGCCTTGCCTGTATTGGCAGGGCCTACGCTGGGCGCGAGCCAATGCGCCTGGCCGGCCTGGGAAAACTATAAGCAGCAGTTGATCAGTGCGGACGGTCGGGTCATCGACGCGTCGACCGCGCAACAGATCACCACGTCCGAAGGGCAAAGCTACGGGTTGTTTTTCGCGCTGGTGGCCAACGACGCCCAAAGCTTTGAACAGCTGTTGACCTGGACCCGCAATAATCTGGCGGGCGGCGATCTTGACCGGCGTCTGCCCGCCTGGCAGTGGGGCCTGGACAAGGACGGCCAATGGCGCGTGCTCGACAGCAACAATGCCAGCGACGCTGACCTGTGGATTGCCTACAGCCTGCTTGAAGCCGGCCGTCTGTGGCGCAGACCGGATTATCTGGCCCTGGGCAATCACATGCTGTGGCGCAGCGCCGCGCAAACCCTGGGCAAGCTGCCGGGGCTGGGTCTGATGTTGCTGCCAGCAGATTACGGTTTTGAGGCCGGTCAGGGCTGGCGTTTGAACCCCAGTTATCTGCCCCCGCAACTGTTGGCCCGCTTCGCGCTGATCGCGCCGGTCTGGAGCGAAGTGGCGCAAAACGCCCGGCGCCTGTGGATCGAAGGTTCACCCAAAGGTTTTGCACCGGACTGGGTGATGTGGCAGGACGCAAAAGGCTTCGTTCCTGACGCCAAGGGTGCAACGGGCAGCTACGACGCGATTCGTGTCTATCTGTGGCTGGGCATGCTGGCCCCCGGTGCAGCCGAGCGCAATGTGTTGCTTGATCACTTCAGACCCATGCTTGAGGCCACTGCGCGCCTTGGGTATGTGCCGGAACAGGTCGATGCCGTCACCGGCAAGGATCAGGGCACAGGCCCGGTGGGGTTTTCCGCCGCCCTGCTGCCTTTGCTGGCCAGGGAAGCGTCGACGGCGGCGGCGCTTGCCGCTCAGCGTGAACGCCTGAATCAATCACCTCCCTTGGCCGATGCCTATTACAACCAGTCACTGCTGATGTTTGGTCAGGGCTGGGACGAACAGCGTTATCGATTCGACAAGGATGGACGCTTGCAACCGAACTGGAAACGTCCATGCGCGCAGTGAACCCGGCACTCCCGTTTCGCCTGTTCAAGGTCCTGGCCCTGGGCGGCACCCTGTTGCTGTCCTGCGTGAGCGCCGAGGCGTTCGCTGCTTCGCAGCAACAACAACAGCAATGGCTGCTGCAACAGATGCGTATGGGGGAAGCCTTGCAGCGCGATGATCTGGTCCGCGACTCGCTGGCGCGCCTGGAGCTGATAGCCCCCGACCACCCTCAAGTGCTGGTGGGCGAGATTCGTCAGGCGCTGGCCGACAAGACCCAGGCGCAGAACGTGGCCTGGATCGAGCAATTAATGACCCGTCTGCGCCAGCAAGGCCCCCACTCGGCAGCGCTGCGTCAGGCTCAGGCGTTGATCAAGTTGCAGAGCCCGGACGGCCTGCGCCAGTTGCAGCAGGCGCGTCTATTGGCGGCGGCGGGGCGTTTCGAGGAAGCCCGTGGGGCGTTCGAAGCACTGTTCGGCGAAGAACCGCCGGACCTGGCGATGGCCCTGGAATACTGGAGCGCCCGCAGCCGTATCCCGGGCCAGCGCGGGGTCGTGCTGGGTCATGTGCAGGCGCTGGATCGGGATTATCCCGGCAATGCCGGCGTGCGGCAGATGCTGGTCGGGCTTCTGTTTGCCGAAGATCGCAACGACGAAGCGCTGGCCGTGCTCCATGAATTGGCAGGCGACCCTCAGGCCAGTGCCAATGCGGCCGAGCGGGAATACAACTACCTGATCAAGTTGCCGGTCAATGCCCGCACGGCTCAGGCCTGGCAGGCATTCATCGGCTATTACCCGTATTCACCCTTTGCCCGGCAAGCCACTCAACAGCTCGCTTTGCAGCGAGGCTTGTTGGCCGATCCCGCCTGGCAAGCGGGTGTCAAAGCCAAGCACCTGCTTGAGCAAGACATCGCCACAGGCAACGCCACCGCCGAAGGCTTGTTGCGCCGCGCCCTTAAGGTGTATCCCGAAGACTCAAGCCTCTATGGCGCCTTGGGCACGGCCTTGATGCGCCAAAACAAATACCCGGCGGCGTATCAGGCATTTTCCACGGCGCTGGCCAAGGAGCAGGACACCGATTACATCAGCAAATGGCAGGACCTGCAGGCGGTCACGCGCAACTGGATGATCCTGCAAAAGGGCGACGAAGCCCTGCAACGCAAGGATTACGCGGCGGCACGCAAGGCGTATCAGCAATCGCGCAGCCTCAAGGCCGACTCCGCCGACCCCTTGATCGGCCTGGCCAATGTCGCCATGGCCGAGGCCGATGACATCGCGGCTGAAGCCCTGTTGCTGCAAGCGCGCAAGGTCGACCCAAGCAACGGTAGCGTGGTGCGGGCGCTGGTGCGGCTGTATCGCGGGCAATCCAGCGAGCGGGCCGAAGCCTTCCTCAACACGTTGCCAGCCAGCGGCCAAGCGGAATTCGCCAGCCTGCGCCGGAGCATCGAACTTGAACGCCTGAACCTGCAAGCGGACCTGGCCAGCCAGCGTTCGGACTGGGCACAGCTGGTGCCGCTGTTGAAGAAAATCCGCGTGCTGGACCCGGACAACCCCTGGCTGACCTACCGCCTGGCCGCCGCCGAGATTGCCCTGGGGCAACCGCGTCAGGCTGATGATGCGTTCCGTCAATTGCTGGCCCGCCAAGGCCGCAATCCCGAGGCGCGCTATGCCCATGGTTTGTACCTGGCCAACGAGAACCGCGACAGCGAAGTGTTGACCACCCTCGGTCAAATCCCGGCCGCCGCCTGGACTGACAACATGCGCGAGCTGGACACCCGGATCAAACGTCGGCAATTGCTGGCTCGGGCCGAACAACTGCGCAATGCCGGGCATGAACCCCAAGCCATCGCCTTGTTGCTGCGTCATCCTACCGTGGATGATCTGGGCACTCTGGCCGATTGGGCCGCGCAGCGTGAAGACCCTGCCGAGGCGGAACACTATTACCGTCAGGTGCTCAAGGTTCAGCCGCAGAATGCCGAGGCTCAATTGGGCCTGATTGAAGCGTTGATCGCCTTGGGGCGTATCCCGCAAGCGCGTGCAGGCCTGGATAAACTCGTCGTGGCACCTTCGGCCCCGGCGCCGTGGCAGCGACGCCTGGCCAATGCCTGGCTGGCGGTGGGCGAGCAGGACAAGGCCCGTGGGCTATTCGACAACCTGCTCAAGACGCCGCAGACCGATCCGTTGATCTACCGCGACGCTGCGCGCTTGATGGCCAAGGATCAGCCGCAACAGGCACTGGATAACTACGCGCGCAGCATGGCCGCCGCAGGCTTGATTTCACCGGCTCAGGCCAGCCCCCGAAACCACATCGCGATGACCGAAGCCAGTCGTGCCAAAGACACTGACGAGTGGCTGGCGCGCAGTGTGCGCAGCGACGTCGATGAGCTGTACCAGGCGCAAAATCCGACCGTCAATCTCTACCGGGACTTCGCCTGGCGCACCGACAATACGGCACCGGGGATTTCCGACCTCACGACCCAGACGACGATTCTGCGCATCGACGCGCCGCTTGCCCAAGGCCAGGGTTTTGTCCAGGCCGAGCAGGTGGACCTTGAAGCCACGAAGTTCGATACCGACGCTGATGGCTTGCACCGGGAAGAATTCGGCACCTGCGCCGTACAGTTTCGTGACCGCGCCACCGGAGCGCTGGTGCCCAATGGCTGCCGCAGCACCTCGCAAAGCACCAGCGGTCCAAGCCTGGCCGTAGGCTGGAAAAACGCCCAATGGGCGCTGGACCTGGGCCATACGCCACAAGGGTTCGAAGTGGGCAACTGGCTCGGCGGCGTCGGTTACAGCAGTGACTGGAAATCCATCGGCTGGACGCTGACCGCTTCACGTCGCCCCATGACCAATTCGGTGGTGTCTTACGCCGGTGCCGTCGACCCTGTGACCGGTACGCGCTGGGGCGGCGTGACCAGTAACGGCGTGACCTTGAGCCTGAGCCATGACGAAGGCGGTGTGGATGGGGTATGGGCCAGTTTCGGCGCCCATTGGTTGCGCGGCAAAAACGTGGTCGACAACCAGCGGCTCTCGGCCATGACCGGTTATTACTACCGGCTGGTTGACCGCGCCGACGAACGCATGCGCACCGGCCTGACGCTCATGTATTGGGGCTATGACAAGGACTTGAGCGAGTACACCCTGGGGCAGGGCGGTTACTACAGCCCGCAACAGTACTACTCGATTGGCGTGCCCTTTACCTACGCCTGGCGTAACGCCAACTGGTCAGCGCAACTGGAAACCTCCGTGGGCTGGTCGTTCTCGACCACCGACGACAGCGATTTGTACCCTCTGGACGGTCCGGCGGCCAAGCTGTTCAATCAGGCCGCCGCTGCCGGGCTGGATGTCGACGCCGGCACATCACTGACCAGCGCCGGGAGCAGCAGCTCCGGTATCGGCGTTAGCCTGCAGGCGAAGGTCGAACGCCGTCTGACCAATCATCTGGTGTTGGGCTCCGGCATTTCCCTGCAACACAGCGAAGGCTACGCTCCGAGCCGCGCCATGCTGTACCTGCGTTACACCTTCGATGAATGGCAAGGCAACCTGCCGATGCCGATCGAACCGGTGACGCCGTATGCGGATATGCGGTGAGGGAGGTGTTGCGCGGGTCGTTTCCGGCAACGACTCGTTCGCCAATGAAACATGTGGTGTCCCGCAAACACTGCGCCCGGCATGGCGCTCAGTCGTATCGGCAGCACTCGTCTCATGACGGGCTTTCAAAACCGGGGGAGGGCGTGTTCAATGGGGTGCATTTCTCTGCGGCACCCGAGCAAGACGGGGAACGCTTTTACCTGACCTCAATTCTGGAGTATTTCCCATGGCAACAGCCTCTGCATCCCTGCGTCTCCCGGTTGCTGCAGACACCGTATGGCAGTTGGTCGGTGGCTTTCTTGCACTCCCGGACTGGCTGCCGTTCATTGCCAGCAGCGAAACGGCCGAAGGCGGGCGTCTGCGCAAGCTCACTACGGTCGATGGCGCCGTGATCGTCGAGCGCCTGGAAACCTTCGACAATCAGGCCCGCATGTACAGCTACTCCATCACTGAAGGGCCATTCCCGGTCACTGACTACCTCGCCACGTTGAAGGTCGAAGCGGCGGGCGACAGCGAAACGCTGGTGACCTGGTCTGGCCGCTTTACCCCTGACGGCGTTTCCGATGCTGAGGCTCAGGCGTTGTTTCAGGGGGTATATGAAGGCGGCCTGGAGGCGTTGAAGGGGAACTTCCCAAGCGCCTAGAGCAACCGCTCATCCAGCTGGAAATCCAGTTCCCGTGCCTGGGCCACCATGGCGAGATAGGCCGGATGCTGGACGTTGAGCAGGTAATTGGATTCACGCGGGATGATCACGCTGGGCACGGCCAGCGCCAGGCTTTGCCCGGACTCCAGCCAGTTATCGCCAAACGTGGCGGTGGAGGGCGGAGCGGGTTCTTCGCGCCAGTCGTTGGGCAGAATGTCCGGGCTGGCGTTGAGGATGTGCTCTTCAGGGAGCTTCAGCTCAAGCATGGCGTAATGCTGGATGACCGTGGAATTACCCAGGTGCACCAGCACTTCCAGCAGCGCCAGGGATTCACTGCCCGCGCAGTACACACAGGCCTTGCCCTTGCTGTTCCAGCGCCCGCCGTACAGCCTCGCACCTTCGCCGTCGAACGCCTGAGCCAGCCACTTTCGTTTGACCAGACGATAAACGCTGATCAAGCCACGACCCCGTGCTCAAGGCGGCCGATCAGGTCCAGGACGGCCTGGGCTTCGGCTGAAGTGGCGAGCATTTCCAGCGGTCGGCGATTGCCCAGGCCTCGTACCGGTTCGGCGAGCCAGCGCCGTGTGGCTTGGGTATCGCCTTCGAACAGGTCCAGCGCGGCCTTGTAGACGGCAGCCAGGCGGAACAGACGATCGCTCTCCTCGGCATTGAATTGCCGCACTTTCAGGCGTCGTTGCAGCGTGGCAGGCGCAATGCCCAAATGAATGGCCAGGGTCGAGCGAGTGATGTCCGTGTACTGCGCCAACCGTTCGAACACTTCGTAAGGCAATCCTTCACGCAGCGCGGCATACAGCTGAGCGCCCCGTGGCGGAACGCCCAGTTGCTGCCAGAAACCCGTTTCCGGGGCCGTTGCAGGTAGATAGTCGCGAATGGCGGTGGACATGATTGAGTCCTTTTAATCGTTTGATGTATAGACTCTATATCAAATGATGTTATGGCGAAAGGTGATCCCTTGAAAACAAACCCGTAATGAACTGCCCTTCAAAAGTTGAACGGTCTTGTCTGACAGCTCGCGGCTGGGTTCTGTAGGTGTTCGCACCGTGGGATCGGCTTTAGCTGGAAGGGGTATTTCAAGCGATGCGGATGCAACGAGCGCCCTGGCTTCTTCCTGGCTGAAGCCGGTCCATGAAGGATAGGTTTGCGTGAACTGTGCTGAATATCTGCCCATGAAAACACTCCAGGGTCGGTGTATAAACACACAAACACCTATTGCCTAGAAAATCATGACTACCACACGCTGGAACGTTGCTTTCTCTACCGATACAGATCAATCCCTGCGCAGGTTTCTGGCCAGTCAAGGCGGCAGGAAAGGAGACTTGTCCCGTTTTATCGAAGAGGCTGTGCGCGCACATATTCTGGAGCTGACCGCTGAGCAGACCAAGCAAGCCAATACCGCAGTCAGCGAGGAGAATATGGGCTCGATGGTTGATGAAGCACTTCAATGGGCTCGTAAGCGCTAATGCGGATGGTTTTGGAGACCAACATATTGTTCAGCGCACTGATTTCACCGCATGGGCACCCGATACAATTTATCGAGGCTAGCGTTCTGCGTGCTTCGAGGTTGTGACCTCACGGACGCAACTTGATGAAATTCGTCGTGCGAGTCGTTGCCCAAGCTTAGGGCCATCCTGCAATCGGCCAAAGTCGGGACCATGATCAATAACCTCCAGGGTGCCGTGGTACGGGAGCGTCTGACTATTGATATCGAACCCGATGATCCCGACAGATTCATTTCTGTTGGCGATGGCTCTGGCTGGAAACGCTGACTATCTGTTGACGGGAGATCGGCGTGCCGGGTTGCTGTAACGCGGGCATATTGAGTGAGCGTACCCGGATTGTCACATCATCAGTGTTCTGTACTGAGTCGCTTTGATGTGCACGTTGACAGTGCCTGCGCCCTGGGCCACGACGCCATTCGAGCGTCGCGGCCCATACCTTGATATTCAAAAACCTCGGAAGGTATCAAGGCTGGTTTACCGACGTGGGCCAGCCGCGATACGCGCCACTACGTGCCTGGCCTTTGCGCCCGTCAGGCCCTCTTGACCTTGAACGTGCTCAAGGCTCGCTGCATCGCTGCAGCGCGCTCGGACAGTTCCTGTGCGGCAGCGGCGCATTCCTGACTGCTGGCGTTGTTTTGCTGGGTCACTTCATCGATTTGCTCCAGGCCAATGCTGGCTTGGCGCAGCCCGGAGGCCTGTTCGCTGGAGGCTTGGTAGATCAACGACACCAGTGTCGAGACCTGGCTGGTGCCGGTCACGATGCCCTTGAGTGAGCTGGCGGTGCGGCTGGCGATCACCATGCCCCGCTGGGTCTTGACCGAAGAATCGGCGATCAGCGCTGCGGTCTGTTGGGCGGCTTCGGCGCTGCGGGCGGCCAGGCTACGTACTTCGTCCGCGACCACCGCAAACCCGCGTCCCAGTTCCCCGGCCCGCGCGGCCTCAATAGCAGCGTTCAGCGCCAGCAGGTTGGTCTGGGCGGCGATGTTGTCGATGGTGGTGATGATGGCCGTGATGTCTTTGCCCGAGGCATCAATCTCGGCCATGGCCGCGATCAGCTCGCTCATCAATTGATCGCTTTGCCCGGCATCGGAGCGTGAGGATTGCGATTGTTCGTCGGCTTTTTCGGCGTTTTCGGCGTTTTCGTTGGTTTGTGCCGCCATCTGGGTCATGGCCGCGCTGATTTCGGTGATAGAAGACGCAGAGTTGGCCGCGCCGTCGGAAAGGTTTTGGCTCAGTTCGCTGACCTGTGCCGAACTGCCGGTGATTTGGGTGGCGTTGCTTTGCACTTCAATGATCAGGTGGTTGAGATTGCGCACCATTTGCTGCAATGCCTTGCCCAACTGATCATTTTGCGATGACAGGGTCACCTCCAGATCAAGGTCGCCTTCGGATATGCGTTCGGCCACTTTGACCTGTCTTTGCAGGCTGTCGGACATTTCATTGAGCGCAACAGACAGTTGCCCGACTTCATCTTCGGATGTCTTTTTCAGGCGTTTGGAAAATTCGCCTTGGCTGATCTGCAGCGCCAGTGTGGCTGAGTCTCTGATGGGCCCGACAATTTTACCGGCCGCGATCCACAGGGCAATCAAGGCGAGCACTGAAACACCCAGACCGACCAGGACCTGCAAGACGCTGCTGTTATTACTGCGAGCCTCAAGTGCCTGTTCCAGCGCAATCGCCTGGCTCATCACCACGGCTTTGGGCAGTCGAATCAATATGGACCAGGGTTTGTTGGTGCGGCCCAGCGTAATGGGCATCAAGACTTCAATGTTTTGTGTGGCTTCATTTAAATGACCGCCGCCGGTGCCGGACTTGATATCGGCGAGTGTTTTCTCCCAGGTATCGGGTATCAGCGCTTTTAAATGTTGACCGATCAACGTGGCACGTTGACTGTCCGCGACCACAAGGCCCTGGTTACTCAGGATCGACACCGAACCCTTGCCGTCATATAAGTCCGCTGACATTTCCTCACTTATTTTCTGAATAAAGTCCAGGTTGTAGTCGGCACCCACCACGCCATAAAACTTGTTGTTCACGACCACCGGTACAGAAAGGGTGGTGAGCCAGACATTCTTGCCCTGGACCACATAGGGAATCGGGTCCAGCACGCTTTCCTGAAGAGTGTCGCGCGGGCCGCTGTACCAGCCGCCTTTAAGCACGCCATTGGGATGGCGATCCTGGGTGTCGTATTCCACCAGCGGTTGCACGGCGACACGTCCATCGGCGCTGCGGGTCCAGTAGGGGGTGAAGCGCCCCGTCGTCGGATTGTTGCCGTTCTGGCCATCGCGGTGCGCGGCATCCTGGCCGTCCAGTGCATCGGGCTCCCAGCACGAGTATGTGCCGTTGAACTCAGGGTTATCCTTGAGCACACCCAGCAATACGGCGTTGATCTGCTCGCGGCCCACCAGCAATGAGCTGTTGGCGGTTTTGCTGGTGGCGAAGGTGTTGGCCATCACCCGAGCGGCATCCAGTGCGGTCTGCAATTTGGCCTGGATGGCGGTGGCACGGGATTCAGCGAGGTTTTTTACTTCGCGGATGGTCGCTTCCTGAACTAGTTTAGAGACCTCGGTGGAAACGAACACTTCGTTGGCTTTCGAAGAATAAAGCCCATACAACACAAGGCTGGCGCACGAAAGAAAAAGACAGACACCGGCTGTTGTACAAATACGCGCTTGTAAGGATTTGAATTTCATGGGTCAGGTTCCTGTACTGCTTTCAGAAACAATGAATGGCTGCGAATAGGGTAGGCAGGATTTTCACCAAGGCACTGCCATAATTCCAATTTGCCACTAGTGGTGTATATGCTACTTAGGTATCGGGTTTGTTTATATTTATTAATAAGACGCCGGGGATTTAAAGTTTCGTTGTGTAGGAAGATTATTAATGCGAATGCATAGCAATCAGCAGATCTCAAGTAACGCATGTAAGGGTTTGCTGTAACAATATTATTTTTCTCAATACTTTGGATCCAATTGTTATTTGAAATAGAAGTTACGTAACTAATGATTAGTTAGCTATCGTATAAAGTCGGCGCAGCAAAAGTGTGTGGCTGATTCTGCGCGTAAGACAAATCCAGAGCGGTTCAGGGCGCGGGGCGGAACCCGGGCCTGTGCTTGAGTCGTTTGGTGTGGCTTGTACCCCAGAGGGCTTTTTCCGCCGCGTGCTTCTTGACGCCGAGGCTTAAAGGAGGCTTGCCTGGGGGCATCAAGCCGGCCGGGTCCAGCGCCTGTTTGAAGACTGCGCATCAGCGCCAGCTATAGTGGGGCGCTTTTAGCGCCTGGCGGCATCACGCTTGGCCTAGCCGAGGCCTTGCTCGGCGCTGATGCTTCCTGCGAACGCCATCGTTGATTTGTAAATGACGTGCATGATCGCTTCGGCCTGCGCTACCTCGCTTCGGGTTGCTCACAGATCACTACCGAGCGAGCCCAAAGAATGCACACAGCCGCCTTCACTGCCGATTTTGAGCAGGATTTGTTGCGGCATGGGTTTCTCTTGAGTTCATAGCGCATGCATTTCGCCAAGCAGGTGGGGCAGATGCCCCAACGCCAGGGCACAAGCCCAGCGTTGGCGACTTCTCTGACCTTCAACTTCTGATATCCAGGCGCTAAAATGTCCCGCGTATTCACTCAGAAAATTGTTCATGGCCCACAACCACGATGCCTCCTACAAACTGCTGTTTTCCGCGCCCGAATTGGTGCGCGACCTAATCATTGGGTTCATCCCCGATGATTGGCTGCACAGTCTGGACTACAGCACGCTGGAGAAGGTCCCTGGCAGCTACGTAACCGATGACCTACGCCACCGGGCCGACGATGTGGTCTGGCGAGTGCGGGCCGAGGGTGAGTGGGTTTACTTGTACATCCTGATCGAGTTTCAGAGCACGGTCGATCCGTTCATGGCTGTGCGGATGATGACCTATGTGGGTTTGTTGTATCAGGATCTGATCCGCTCTAAAGATATCTTGCCACACCGAAAATTGCCGCCGGTATTGCCGATCGTGCTCTACAATGGCGATGCGAGGTGGACGGCAGCCACAGACGTAGCGGCGTTGATTCCAAAGGTTCCGGGGCTGGTCTCCAAGTACATGCCTTCGTTGGAGTACTTGCTGATCGACCAGAGTCAGTACACCGAGGCTGATCTGTCGGAACTGAAAAACTTGGTGGCGGCCGTGATCCGTTTTGAACACTCGCAAGACGCCACGATGCTGTTGCGGTTGATTGATCTGTTGAACGAGTGGCTTGACGATAATCCGGAGCTCAAGCGTACGTTTGTGATCTGGATCCGTGCAGTCGTGTTAAGGCAGAGCAAGAACACCTTGGTATTGCCCAAGGTGCAAGACTTGAAGGAGTTGAGGATGACGCTAGCTAAGAGTTTTGACGCCTGGGCTCAGCAACACGAACAGAAGGGCGTGGAGCGGGGTATCCAGCAAGGTATCCAGAAAGGTATCGAGAAAGGAATCGAGAAAGGAATCGAGAAAGGAATCGAGAAAGGAATCGAGAAAGGCGAGGCGATGCTGCTTCAGCGCCAATTGGTCCGCCGCTTTGGTGCGTTATCAAGTGACGTGGTGGCGAAAATCGCGGCTGCTTCGAGTCACCAGCTGGAATTGTGGGGTGATCGCGTGCTGGACGCGCCCAGTCTGGACGATATTTTTCGGGCGTAAGCACGCAGACAGCAGGCTCCCCACTTACTTACCAGAAGGAGTTGAGGATGACGCTAGCCAAGAGTTTTGACGCCTGGGCTCAGCAACACGAACAGAAGGGCGTGGAGCGGGGTATTCAGCAAGGAATCGAGAAAGGCAAGGCGAGGCTGCTGCAGCGCCTATTGGTTCGCCGCTTTGGTACGTTATCAAGTGACGTGGTGGCGAAAATCGAGGCTGCTTCGAGTCGCCAGCTGGAATTGTGGGCTGATCGTGTGCTGGACGCGCCCAGCCTCGATGATATTTTTCGGGCGTAAGCACGCAGACAGCAGGGCTCCCGCTTATTTGAAGGAGTTGAGGATGACGCTGGCCAAGAGTTTTGACGCCTGGGCTCAGCAACACGAACAGAAGGGCTTGGAGCGGGGTATCCAGCAAGGTATTCAGCAAGGTATCGAGAAAGGAATCCAGAAAGGAATCCAGAAAGGAATCCAGAAAGGCAAGGCGAGGCTGCTGCAACGCCTATTGATTCGCCGTTTTGGTACGTTATCAAGTGACGTGGTGGCGAAAATCGAGGCTGCTTCGAGTCGCCAGCTGGAATTGTGGGCTGATCGCGTGCTGGACGCGCCCAGCCTGGACGACATTTTCCGAGCGTAAAGCATAGTCAGCGGCTTCCCCACTTAGATGATGGGCGATCTACGAAGAGTTTCATTTCGACCGGCTGGCGAAAGGTACCTTGGCTCTGCTCAAGTCAGGCATTGGTAGTAAGCGGATAGCCATGCCACCTATCTGAACCGCATACCTAGAGCAATAAGGGCAATAGCGTGCCATTAAAACACGCTGACACAATCGCCTTTATCGGCCGAGCGAGGAAGGTGTTAATCCTGGCGCCTTACAAACATTCAAGCACAGGCGCTTACAGCAGCTTGCCCGGGTTCATCAAGCCAGCCGGGTCCAGCGCCTGTTTGAGGCTGCGCATCAACTCCAGCTCCAGTGGGGCCTTGTAGCGCCGGGCGGCATCACGCTTGGCTTGGCCCAGGCCGTGCTCGGCGCTGATGCTGCCTGCGAACGCCATCGTGGATTCGTAAATGACGTGCATGATCGCTTCGGCCTGCGCTTTGAAAGGCGCGTCTTCGGCCCCGACCGGTTTGCTGATGTTGTAATGCAGATTGCCATCGCCGACGTGTCCGTAAGCCACAATGCGGACATTCGGGAAGGCGTCCAGAAGCCTGCGGTCAGTCGCCTCTATGAACGCTGGAATACAGCTGACAGGCACGCTGATGTCGTGCTTGAGGCTGGGGCCTTCATGGTTCTGAGCCTCGGAGATGCCTTCGCGCAGCGCCCACAGTGCGGCGACTTGCGTCTGGTTGCTGGCGACCACCGCGTCGAGGGCTTCACCCTGTTCAAAGGCTTGGCCCAGACCGTCTTCCAGCATTTGGGCCAGGGGCGCATCGGTCAGGGTATCGCTGAGTTCGATCAAGACGTACCAAGGGTGAACGTCGTTGAACGGGTCGGTGCAGCCGGTTACGTGGTGCAGAACGAACTCGACGCTTTGCCGTGACATCAGCTCAAAGCCGGTCAGGCGATCGCCGCACAAGACACGCATGCGGCCAATCAGGTCGACCGCCGCCTGGGAGGTTGGCAGTGCCACCCAGGCGGTGGTCAGGCTGTGCACGGCGGGAAACAGTTTGAGTACTGCTGCGGTGATGATCCCCAGAGTGCCCTCGGACCCGATGAACATGTGTTTGAGGTCATAGCCCGTGTTGTCCTTGCGCAGCCCGCGCAATCCTTCCCATACACGGCCATCGGCCAGCACCACTTCCAGGCCGAGGGTGAGGTCGCGCATGTTGCCGTAGCGCAATACGGCGGTGCCGCCAGCATTGGTCGCCAGGTTGCCGCCGATGGTGCAACTGCCTTCGGCACCCAGGGACAACGGGAACAGGCGGCCCGCCTCGGCGGCGGCTTCCTGCACGCGCTGAAGAATGACCCCGGCTTCCACCGCGATGGTTTCGTTGGCCGGGTCGATGGCGCGAATGGCGGTCATTCGCGTTAGCGACAGCACGACTTGAGTTCCCGAGTCGTCCGGAATCGAGCCGCCGCACAAGCCGGTATTGCCCCCTTGCGGCACCAGTGCGACGCCCGCTTCCCGGCACAGGCGCACGACCTCGGCGACCTCTGCGGTGCACGCCGGCCGGATCACCAGTGCTGCCTGCCCGCGATAGGCGTTGCGCCAGTCACTCAGGTAGCTCTGCATACGCTCGGCATCACGGATCAGGCCGGCCTGACCGACCACGTGTTCGAGTGCTTGCATCAGTGCGGGGGGCAAATGACTCATGAGGCGCTCCTTTTTATTATGTACGGCAGAACAAACTGGCGCCGCCCACCACTTGGATCCATCGGCAAAGCCAGAAAGGGCAGAGTGAGGCATCTGCATGAGTCGAGGATCGTTGACGGGGTGAGGGCGTCTGATGGGGGCCGAAATGTTGATGCAGGTTAAGTTATCGTATGACCTGCAAAAAAACATCCTCTAATCCGACTGTCCGCTACCACCAAGTTGATCTGCGTTCGCCGGGCTATGAGGACGGCGATTGGCGGGGCATCAGGTATCGCTTCGAGGTCATGAAGCAACCGCTTCCCATGCTCGCGCAGATTGACACCTTTGGAAGGCGTTGGTAAAACAGCTTAAGTCGTATGACAACATATGACCTATCAATAATAATAATCGAGGCTCAGTCATGCTGAAGACTCTCCGCGCGTGCCCTCAAGGCAACCGTCATCGCTTGTTCATCCCTCGTTCGATCTCATCGTCCTGCGTGTCCAGCCTGCTTGCCGGTGGTGTCGTACATCCCGATGGAGCAAGGCGTTCAGCCTTTTTCTCCTCCCGCAGAACAACGCACGACTCAACACTGACCGGGCGATCAGCCTTCTATTCCTCGCGTGTTGAATCGGTGTTTATGGCCACTGAGCTATCAACCTGCGTGTCAACAAACAAGTCCCTGTTCGCCCCCTGTCACTTGTCACTTGTTACCTGTTGGCACTCGTCAGTGTTTTTTGACATGAGAAGTTACAACTTCAACTGTGTCCCTCAGGTCAGTCAGCTTTCTACCCACGGAGCATTCCAATGATAAAAACAATTCGCGCCTCGCTTTTCTCTGCAATCGTCGGAGTGGGAGCTATCACTTCAAGCAGCGTCGCCTTCGCTGACATCAAATGGCCAACTCGTCCGGTGCAAGTTGTGGTGATCGCCAACCCGGGCGGTGACACTGATTTCAACGCACGCCTGATGGCCAAGTACTTCAACAAGATCACCGGCAAGAACATGGTCGTGACCAACGTTGCGGGGGGCGGGGGTACGTTGGCGGCAGAGCAGGTCAAAAGCGCTGCACCGGACGGCAACACCATTCTCTTCACTCACCCTGGCCAATTGATCGTTAACGAAGTTGCGGGCCTTTCCGATGACAGTTTTGACACGTTTGACGTGGCCTGTATTGCTGGCGTGGACAAGGGCGCCATCTTCGTGGCCTCTGCCGAATCCGGCATAACCAGCGTCAAAGACCTGGTTGAGAAGGCCAAAGCCAAGCCGGAAAGCATTACCTATGGCACCGAGATGGGCAGCTTTTCCCACATTCAGGGCCTGATGTTCGAAAAAATCACGGGCGTCAAACTGAAGATGGTCGATGCCGGCACCGTATCGGAAAAAGTGGTGGCGCTGCTCGGCGCGCGTATTGATCTGGGGGCCATCAGCTACGGTTCGGTGCAGGACTACGTCAAAGGCGGGCAGATGGTCGCGCTGGGTCAGCCCAATGCTGAACGCAATGCGATGCTGGGCGATATTCCGACCTTCAAGGAACAAGGTGTCGACTTCACCATCGACAAGCCCTACGTCGTGGCGTTTCCGAAAGGTACCGATGCGGCGATCGTGAGCAAGCTGGCTGACATCATGAAGCAGATCACCGAAATACCGGAGTACGCCGAGGAGCTGAAGAAGTTCAAGCAGCCAGTCGCGTACTACGGCACGGATGAGTCCAGGAAGATCCTGGCCAAGACCCGTGACGACTTCATGCAGTTCAAGGATGCCCTGCGCGCCAAGTAAAACCTGAAGCTGGTCAGCTGAAGCTGGCCAGCATCACCTCGCCTATTTCCGAGGTTTCCCGATGGCTACCTGCAATAAAAAAGAGCTGATGATCGGCCTGGCCATGCTTGGCACCGCGCTCGGTTACCTGTTGATGACACTCAAACTGCCGGGCCACTCCGGCATTGATGCGGCATTCGTCCCCACCGTGCTGTCGGCCATGCTTTGCCTGCTCGCCGTCATTCAACTGTTCGGTGCCTTCGCGGCCCCGAAAGATGCCCCGCATGACGTCGCGCAGGTGGACGCCGAGGCGCCGGGCAGCGCGATCGACGTGGCAACAGTGGTGAAGACGCTGGCCTTGGTCGTGGGCTATATCGCCCTGATGAACCCGATAGGCTTCCCGATCATGACGGCGGTTTATCTGTACCTGCAGTTCATCGTGCTGACGCCGCTCGATCATAAGGTTGCGCATGTCACGTATGCCCTGATCGCCTTGATGACCTCGGCCGCCATTTACCTGCTGTTTCGCGAGGTCTTCGATTTGATGCTGCCCGCGGGCCTGATGAATTTCTAGGAGTATCGACCATGCTCGACTTGTTGCAGCAAGGCTTTGGTGCCGTTTTTTCGATCAATATCCTTCTGCTGATGGCCATTGGCGTGGCCGTGGGCATCGTCTTTGGCGCAGTGCCGGGCCTCTCGGCGACGATGGCCGTCGCCCTGTGCCTGCCGCTGACCTTTACCATGGGGCCACAGGCGGGCCTCTCGCTGTTGGTGGCGCTCTACATCGGGGCGACGTCAGGAGGGCTGATCTCGGCGATCCTGCTGAAAATCCCCGGAACACCGTCATCCATCGCCACGGTATTCGACGGCGGCCCTTTGATGGAGCAAGGCCATGGCGTCAAGGCGCTGGGCATCGGTATCGTATTTTCCTTCCTGGGCACAATGTTCAGTATCGCGGCGCTCATGTTCATCGCGCCGCAATTGGCCAAAGTGGCGCTGCGCTTCGGTCCGCATGAGTATTTCGCGATTGCGGTGTTCTCCTTGACCCTGATCGCGACGTTATCTGCCGGCTCCATGGCCAAAGGGTTGTTTGCGGGGGCATTGGGCTTTGCCGTGTCCACCGTGGGCATCGCGCCGGTCGAGGCCCTGCGTCGCTTCACCTTCGGCTTCTCCGAACTCAATGGCGGCTTTTCCATGCTGACGGTGATGATCGGCATGTTCGCGGTCGCCGAGATCATCAAGCTTGCGGAAAACGGACGTTACGCCAGGCAGGGCCGGGTGCGCTCGGTGAGCATGAAGAACGTCAAGGGCTTCGGGTTTTCGTCAAAGGAATTTCGCGAGCAACTGCCCAATGCCTTTCGCTCCGGGTTGATCGGCCTGGGGATTGGCATCCTGCCCGGCATTGGGGCGGGCACCTCGAACCTGGTGGCTTACATCATCGCCAAGAAACGCGCCAAGGACCCGGATTCCTACGGCAAGGGCAACATCGGGGGTGTCGTTGCCAGTGAAACCGCCAACAACGCCGGCATCGGCGGGGCCATGATGCCCTTGATGACGCTGGGCATTCCCGGCGACACCGTCACCGCGATCCTGCTGGGCGGCTTCCTGATCCATGGTATTCAGCCAGGTCCGCTGCTATTCATCAGTCAGGGGCCGTTGGTCTACACCATCTTCGCCGCGTTGATTGTCGCCACAGTGATGATGCTGTTTATGGAGTTCTACGGCCTGCGCCTGTTTATCAAGCTGCTGGATGTTCCCAAGCACATCCTCCTGCCGATCATTCTGGTGCTCTGTGTGGTCGGCGCTTTTGGTTTGTCCAGCCGCCTGTTCGATGTTTGGTCGATTCTGCTGTTCGGTGTGCTCGGTTATGGCTTCGTCAAGGCGGGCATGCCTGCGGCGCCGTTCATTATCGGCTTCATCCTGGGCCCCATGGCCGAAACCAATTTACGTCGCGGCCTGATGCTCTCGGACGGGAACTTCATGGCGTTCCTGGCCAACCCCATCGCCGCCACGTTCCTGGGGCTGGCCCTGGCCTTTGTTGTGTGGCAGATCGTCAGCACCCTGCGGCCGAAGAAGAGTGCGATCAACGAGATCCTGCGCTCCTGATTCACCCAGGCCTCTCCGATGGGGAGGCCTGCCGACGGGTTAGTTTGCCAGTGCTTTGACCAGCTCCGGCGTCACGTAATGCGGACCGTCGAACAGGTACAGAGGGTAGCCGTCGTAAGCCGCCAGTTGCGGTTTGAGCTCGGCCGCCGTGGCAGAGCGAAAGCCGCCGCCGTAGTTGGGGCGGAAGGCTTCGACGATGATGCGTACCCGGTCCTTGCCCAGACGTTCGCGCAGGGTGTCGGCATAGGTGCGGGCCACAGGGGCGGTGCGGGCGTAGACGCCGACGCCGTCCTGGAAGAACACGCCGATGTCGTCCGGCAACCATTGCTTGAGCCAGTCGGCCGTGGCGGCGGGGCCGATGTTGGCGCCGTCGTAGACGCTGATCCACAACGGACGCGGCAGCTTGGCCAGCAGCGCGGGCAGCTCCTTGGCGCGGGTCCAGCTGGGGTCGACTTCCGCCGGAAAGTACCAGCCGGTGACGTGCAGCGGCGTGGGCAGTTTGGCGATGCGTTTGGACACCGCCGCCAATTGCTCGATGTTGTCCCGCGAGCGGTTTTCACTGAAGTAACCGGCCAGTCCAACGATCACATCCTGAGCCCAGGGCTCTTTGGCGATGCGCGCCCAGTCTGGCAGCACCGGCACGCTGGGCAGGCCGGTTCCGGGCACGAAGGCCTGATCATCGACGACGGTCCATTGCACCAGCAGCTCCCGGGCGCCGAGCTTTTGCCAGTCGCCCTTGATGCCGACCGTCTTGTTGTCTGGTTGCCAGACGATGCCGACGATGCCGGGGTCCAGCGGTTTCAAAGCAGTGACGTATAACATGGCGGTACCTGTTCCAAGCGTCGCTGCAAGCAGCAGAATACCCAGAGTGGCACGGCTGAGGGTTTTGCCGAAAACCTTCAAGGCAGCGCCTTCTTGATGCGCTGGTGCCACTGGCTGATTGAAGTCACGCCTTTGGCGTTCCAGTTGGCGGCGGCGTCGGGGCTTAGATGAAACTGGCCCTCATTGAATTGCCAGACGATCACTTGCGGCTTGTGCTGGGCAAAGTCCGGGGATTCCAGGTATTGCAGCAGTGTGGCCCACGGGCCCACATCACCGGGGTTCCAGGTCAGATTGACCGGGCGGTCCAGGGCGTTGGACAACTTCTGGGTGTAGCCCAGATAAGGCTGCACGAAGCTGTTGCCGATCACCTGAACCGGTGCCGGTGCGTCGTCGATCAACAGGTCTTTTTCCACCTGATGGCGCACGGTGTATATATCGCGACCGATCGCCTTTCGCTTCACGGCGGGCAGGAAGTTGCTGGCCAAGTCGCCAAATGCGCGCTTGTCGAACCACTCGCCCAGCACGGCGCCGCCACCGGGCTCGCCTTGCAGGCGATAGCGTCCGGTGATGAGCTTCGCCGTGGCGTCGGCAGTGTTCTCGGCGCTCCAGGCGGTCCAGTGATAGTCGGCGCGGTAGAACGCGCTCTGCTTGCCTTGCTCGGTTTGCTGCAGGATCGGCTTGATGTTCAGCGTGGTCAGGCCCGCGGTGCTCAACTCACTCTGCAAGCGGTCGTAACGCTGCGTCACGGCTGGGCTCAACGGTTGATCGGCCGGCAGTCGCTGGGCGTAGAACGGCGCTTTCATGGGTACCACCAACACCACCAGGGCGATTTTTTCCCGCTCAAGCTGCTGCTTCACGTCTTTGATCAGGCCGATGCTGCGGGCGGTGCCGGCGTTATCGACCTTGTTCAGGCTTTCCCAGGCGGGAAACAGCCAGCCGTCTTTACCGGTGATCACTGACGAGGCCGCGTGCACGGTGGTGCCCGACAGGCTGAACAGCACGCCAGCAATCAGGGCGGGCAGGGGCAGGCGGCGCATGGAACCTTCAAGTTTTACGTGGCTAGTCATGGGGCAGTCTGGTCAACAAGGCCAATCAGGCGTGGGGTCTGGCGCGAGCCGACGAGGAACAGGCTGTAGCGATCACCTGCCTTGAAGGGCTCAAGTTTGAGCGGCAGGCCGGCAGCCTGATCGCAGCTGGCGATCAAGGTCGCCTGCACCGGGTTGATGGTGCGTTGTGCCTGGCCGTTAAAGGACAGTTGGCTGAACACGCTTGAGCCATTGGCCAGCTTGATGTCGGCTTTTTCGCAGCCCGTGCTGAGGTTGTAGACGTTGAGCTCGGCGCGCAGGTCTTTGCCGCGCGGTTGCGGGTCAATCACTACCCGTGGCGCGGCGCCGGGATGGCTGTCGAGGATCAGCGTAACGAACGCGTCTTTTGGCACGCTCAGGCCCTTGATCTCGCGACCGTTGACCGTCACGTGCAGCGGCTGGCGCGAGTCCACGACCTGAAACGGGCTGGCAATCACGGACTGCGCCGACAGGGTCATGTCCGGCTTCTGATCCACGCGCACCTGCACGGCCTTGTCGGAGGGGTTGACCACCCGCACCCAGGCCGAGCCTTCTGGCAGTTTCGGCGCGTAGAGCTGGGCGATTTCAGGCGCGGCCTGAGTCAGTGTCGAGGCCAGGCCCAAACCGAGCCCCGCCCACAAGCTGATACGAGGGTGCATAAAAGTCCTCAATAGGAGTAGGTCAGGCGAGCGAACACACCTTTGGCGCGGTCATCGCCAAACACCTTCACTCGGTATTGCAGCGAAAAATCCACATAGGATTGCGGCGCGTTGTAGGCGTCCTCGCGGAACCAGTAGCGCACGTTGTTCCCCAGACCGACGCCTGCGGCCCGGCCGGAGGAATAGTCAACGCTGCCGTCGGACTGGGTTTCGCTGTCCATCTTGGAGTCGTAGTCGAACGCGGCCACCACGTGCGGGAAGGTTACCCAGCGCGAGCCGGTGCCGCCGATGGCGTAGCTGCGGCCCCCTTGCCATTCACTGTTGAAGTAATTGCGCGAGTCATTGACGTAATGCCCGGCCTCGGCGAACAACTGTGACGTCCACCAGCTCGGCGTATCGACCTGCAGGTCGGTGCCAATGCTGGAGCCATAACCCAGACGCAACAGCCAGTCGCCATCCACGTTGGACGAGCCCAGGGGAAAGGTGCGTTCAACGGCGGCCATGACGTTCAGGGACGTAAAGGGTTTGACCCGCACGCCGAGGGCACCTTGCAGGGCATCCAGGCCCGTGTCCGAATCGCCGTTCTTGCTCCACAGCGTGTCGGTGACACGGCCGTACAGCTCGACGAAGCGGGCGTTGCGGTAACCCAGCGGACGCCACGAGAGTTCGGTGCTGTTTTGCAGGCTGTCGGTGCTGCTGTTGTTGCTGCCACCGCTATTGCCGCCGGTACTGGGGGCCGAACTCAGGCCGCTGGTGGAGCTGTTGCCGCGATAACTGGTGGTGCTGATCAGGCCCCAGGTGCGCGAGACATCCGCCACGGCGCGGCGGGTGTCAAACAACTGCTGGGCAGGCATGTCCAGTTCGCCGGATTTCTCCGCGTCGATGACCCGCTTGAAGTAACCCACCGCGTGCTCGTCGTCGTTGACCCGCATGGCGGTGTAGGCCGCATCCTGCGTGGCGGTCGGCGTCAGGCCCGTGGCGGTATCCGCCTTGCGGAATGACTCATGGGCGGCGTCATCGTCGCCCGCCTGAACCGACAGATAAGCCACCTGCAGATCACTCATGCCGTCCAGCTCGCCCGCCGCACGGGCTTGCTGCAAGCGTTCCCGAGCGGTTCGGCGCTGACCCAGCGCAGCGTAAAGGCTGGCTTCTTCATAAGTGGGCAGGCTGCCCAGTGCCAGGGCCTGGGTGAAGTCTCGGCGCGCGCCGGCGTCATCACCGGTTTGCTGGCGCAGACGACCGCGCTGGGCCAGCAGGCGGGCGTCATCGCCAGTGGCTTGCAGGCCGTCGCTGGCGGCGGCCACTGCTTCGGGCAGCCGCTTCTGGTCGGTCAGGGCGCTGACCAACAGGCTCCGATACGCCGGGTTTTGCGGGGCGCGGCGAATGGCTTCGCTGGCCAGGGTCGTGGCTGAGGCCGCGTCCTTGCGGGCCAGCGCCGCGTAAGCCTGCACGGCGATGTCGGTGCCGCCATCGCGCTGATTGCCCGGCCAGATGTCGCAGACCAGCCCGAACGCGGTTTCCTGACAGTTGAGCGCCGGGGCAGGGAAGCGTGTCGCGGTTTTCAGGCCGTTGTTCTTTTGGCGCAGTGCGACCTGTGCAATGGCGCGGCGGCGGGCCACGTCACCGCTGTCGTCCGCGGGCAGTTTTTGCAGTTGGTCCAGAGCCTGTTGAGGCTCGTTGTTGGCCAGTGCCAGATCGGTGGCGAAGAAGCGAATCTCACGTACTTCCGAATCCAGCAGGCCGTCGATGGCCAGGGCTTGATTCAGGTCAGCCTGGGCGGCCTGAGTCTTGCCCTGACGGTCCAGCGCGTAGCTGCGCAGAATCCACGGTGCAGTCTCGCCGTCGTCCTGAGCCAGCGCGCCGGTGGCAGCCTGTTCGGCGGCGCGGTAATCCTTCTGCGCCAACAGAGCGCTGATCAATAGTTGTTGATGGGCGCCGATTTCCGGGGACCAGGCCACGGCCTTGCGGGCTTGGTCCACCGCCAGGGGCAGATTGCCGGCTTCCAGAGCGCGATAGCCTGCAATGGCCAAAGGCGCGGCCAGTTGGCGGCGAATGGCTTCGCGGCGCATCAGCAAACTGTCGTCATCCGGGAAAACCCGAAGGGCTTCAGTGGTGGCTTGATCGGCTTCTTGCAGATGCTGTTGGCGCTGCAAGGCTTCAATCAGCAGCAACCGGTAATCCATGCGCCGGGGCTCCTGGGCGATGGCTTTGCGGGCTGACTGGGCGGCAACGCCGAAGTCGTCGCGGTCATACGCCTTGAACGCCTGGGCCGCCGCATTGAAACCGGGGGCTTGACGCGCCTGAGCGGTGGATTTCGGGTAGCGCTTGGGGTTATCGCGCAATGCCTTGTCCCGTTGCGCCTGCACGATCAACCGATTCAAACGGGTGACGTCCGCCCGCTGACGCAAGGCTTCACGGGCCTTGGCGATGGCCAGGTCGTAGTCTTTGCGATCGTAGGCGCTGTAGGCTTCGTTGGCGGCCTGGTAAGCCGGACCGGTCAACGGCAGCGGCAGGATTTCCGCATGGGCCAGCGCAGGCAGCAGGCACAACCCCGTGGCCATCAGCGTCAGGAAGGGGCGGTTCATGCCGGAAGCTCCGTTGGGTAATGACTGTGCTGACGGGCCACGGCCTGTTCGATGGTGGCGCGGGGCAGCACGCCGATGTCGACCAGATAGTCGCCGATACGGCCGTCATGCTGAGGTCGGTAATTGAGCATGGCGCGGCTGAACACGTCGCGGTTCAGCAGGCCCATCTCGATCAGCAGGTCGCCCAACAGCGGCGCGCGGGCATTCGGGACGGCCTGGCCTTGCAGGGCGTTCACCTCGCGCAATTGCGCGACGATTTCGCTTTCCCGGGCGATCAACTGCACCGGTTCACTGCCCAGTTCATCGCTGATCTGTTGCAGGCCTTCGTCCGATAGCGGGCTGGCGACAGCGATTTGCGCGCGGCCTTCCTCGTTCATGCCCAACGGCACCACGCGCCAGCGCAGAGCGAACTCATCGCTCAACAGTGAGGGGTCAGCCTTGTGGGCGACATCGAAAACCCGGGGCAGATCGTTCTGAAACGCGATGGCTTCGGCCAGGGTTTCGTCATCCAGCCAGCCGTGGCTGAGCAGGATGCGGCCCAGTGGCATGTGCCGGGTCTGCTGTTCGTCCAGTGCCGTTTGCAGGTGGGTGTCGTTGATGGCCTGCCAGGACAGCAACACGCTGCCCAGCTTGCGCGGTGCGGCGGCCACCAGGTCGGTAGACGGGAAATCGTGCATGGTCTTGTCCCAGACCAGCTTGCGATTGAGCACCTTGCCCACCAGGAACATGCGCCACGCCCGGGAGGCGGCCATGAAGTTGACGAAGTTGCCGACGACCATGCGCGGGATCGACAGCAAACCGTGCTGCCAGCCGTACAGCACCGTGGTGAAGTAGCAGCGATGCAGGATGCGCCAGCCCAGAGCGATACCGTTGGCAATCAGCAGATACTTGATCCAGCCATTGGCTTCGAACGGCGTTGGGAAGCTCACGTCCCACAGCCCGCTCTGACGCAGGATGATCAGCGCCACCAACTGCACCAGAATCACGTAGGCCAGGATGCTGACGAATGCCGTCACCACGCCTTTGCGATCACGAAACAGCAAATAGCGGTTGGCCAGCGAGCCGTTCCAGCCCATCTGTTCCCAGCCTTGCAGGCCGATGCCCAGGGTCCAGCGCGCTTTTTGACGAAACGCCGTGCGGAAGGTGTCCGGGAAGAATTCGCGCACACACAGCGGCATCTTCAGGGTGGATTCGTAAGGTTTGCGAAACCAGGATTTGCGCAGCACGCGAAACTGCACCGGAAAGCGCACGAAGATCGCGTTCATGCCGACCTTGGCCAGTCGCGCGCCTACGTCGTAGTCCTCGGTGAGGCTGTCGGTGTTGAACGGCTGGTTCTGGGTTTCCCCGGCCAGCACGCGCAACGCACGGTGTGAGAAACAGGTGCCGACGCCGGCCGAAGGCACGGTGTCAGTCATGCTTTCGCGGACCACCAGGTCCTTGCCGTGCCATTCTGCGAACTCGTCCATGTAGGTGCCCGCCACCCATTCGTACCAGTTGCGCTCCAGGGACACGACCGGCAACTGGATCATGTCCTTGCGGGGCAACAGGTAGTTGAACAGGCGCAGTTCCAACGGGTGCAGCACGTCTTCGCTGTCATGCAGTACAACTCCGGCGAAGGTCGTGCCGTGGGTTTCTTCGTACAGGAAGATCGCCTGGATCACCCAATTGAGGCAGTCGGCCTTGCAGGTCGGCCCCGCGTGAGGGACTTCCACGCGGTGCAGCTGCTTGTAGCGCCGACGCATGCGCTCCACCTCATCGATGGTGCGCTGATCGTTGATGTAGGTGCCGACGAAGACCACATAGTTCTGGTAATCCAGGGTCGACACCATGTTCTCGATCATCGGCGCGATGACGTCGTATTCCAGCCAGGCTGGGACCATGATTGCCAGGGGTTGCTCATCCCGGGCCATCAATTGCTCGGCCGTCAGCGGCCGGTATTTGCGGTCTACCGTGAACTTACGGAACAGGCGGCGAGACCAGTACCACAGGTCAATGAACAGATCGTCCAGACTGGAAATCAGGATCAGTACCGCGACCACAATGGTCGCGACTTCCAGGAAGCTGTAGTAATGGGCCAGCCAGTAGGGCCAATAAAGCGACGTCATCGAAGGTTTCCGTTACTGGCGATTGCGACGGGCGCTACGGCCAGCCAGCATCAGGATAAGCACCAACAGGATGCCGCCGGGGATCAGCCACAACAGCGAAGGCGTGCGCCAGGCGTCCAGGCCCTTGGGCTCTTCTTTCTCGATGAACTGGCTGCCGCTCGGGTCCTGGGTGTCGAAGGTGGTCAAGGCACCGTTGTCCCCCAGAATCGCCACGTCGCCACGGGTCAACAGCACAGGCTTGGCGAAGACAGGCGCATCGCTGCCCAGGGTGCGATAGATCAGACCGTGCTGGCCACCGGCATCGATGGCTTGCAGCGAAGCCAGATGGTTAAGGGGATGCAGGTCCAGCAACGGCTCATCCTTGTGATTGATGCGCAGGCGGCCTTGGTCATCGACCTGCACCGATTCCTTGCTGTCCTTGAGCGGCAACTCGAACGCCAGGAAGGCTTTGTCGGGCGTGACTGTCGCTTTCGGATCGGCGCTGACTTTCAGTTCTGCGCGCAGCGGCGAAACACCGGCACCGTCCGCCACCGAAATCACCTGTGGCAGGCTGCTGGCCGGGTGATCGAGGTACGCCTGAGGCACGAGGACTTGTGTGTTCGACGCGAAGCGCGCCGCCATGCCGGAGAAGCCGTCATTGAGGGCGATTTTTTCCAGCACGATGTGGCTGGTTGGCAGCACCGAGACCGGGAACGCTTGAGGCGTTTCCAGGCAGCGATCACTGACCGGCTGACGCTGGAACGACACACGCAGCACGTTCGTGGAGCCCAGGGTATAGCTCGGGATACGCGCTTCGATGCGTTGTTTTTCACCGTTGGCAATCAGTTGTTGCGCGCCAATCAGGTAGTCGTTGAGAAACACTGACGCCACCGGTGCGGTGTCCGAAGCGCCCGGTGCGGCGGCGACATCCACCACGGCCTTGACCGGCAGACGACCGTCATAAGCGACGCTGCCCAGCGGGAACGAAGCGCTCCAGTCGGACTTGGCAAGCACGTCGATGGTGCCAGGGTTGCCGCCCAGATTGGCCAGGGCCACGCGGCCATCGGCGCTCAACGGCATTTGTGCTTCGCTGACGGTCAAGGTGCGGCTGCGTGCCAGCTTGTTCCAGGCCGTGCTGAACAGGGCCATGGCCTTGCCGGTGGCCTCCGGCGCGATCATCAGTACCGGGCGTGTGCCCAGCAACGCGAGGCGCACATTGTCCGTGCCCTTGGCGGCCAGACCGGCATTCACATGACGGTCACGCCATTGGGTGAACGCGGCGCCTGCGGTGGCGTCCAGACCTTGAATCTGGCTCTGCAAGGCGTCCAGGGATTCATTGATCGCCTTGAGCAACTGCGGATCATTGATCGCCAGGTCAGCCTGCATGTTGGGGGTTTGACCCAGCATCAGCAGCGCGCCGATTTCCGCCGGGTTGGCCAGGGTATAAGTGCCCTTGCCATTGAGGCTGGCGAAGGCCGGAATGTTCTGCAGCTCGACCGGGATACGCAGGTCGCTCAGGTCTACGCTGTCCTGTACGGCGGGGAAGGGCAGGATGCGGGCGTGTTTGCCGATCCGCTCCAGTGCCACGCCCAGACGCCAGGCGGCGTCGTAGCTGCCGGCCGCCAAACTGCCCGGGGCGACCATGATGCCGGGTTTGCCGGGCAATGCGGTCCAGGCGGCGCCTACGTCCTGCAACAGGTTGGCGTCGTAGCTGTAATTGAGGCGGGTGTCCGGTTCGATGCGCAAGACGTTGCCGATGGCGCGTTCGTCTTCACACAACACGCGGGACACGATCGACGACCAGGCCACGCCCAGACGCACCGAGCCGCTGTCGCGGGCGGCCTTGTCCACGCCCAATACCGAGCTGGCGTTGCCCTGGGGTTCGCTGAGGCCTTCGGCACGTACCGGATAGC
>NZ_LXJP01000061.1:0-39446 GCF_001728855.1 Pseudomonas sp. AP19
CCGCCGCTGGCACTGTAGCCGGTGGCTTATTGGCGGGTTTGGTGGCGCTGGCTTGGCCGTCGGAGCTGGGTGATAGCGCGCTCTACAGCGAGGAGCAGTTGCGTTCGCTGCAACGGGCGCGGTCGCAGATGCGTTTGCATGTCGAGCAGCGTGGGGACGGTACGCTCAAGGGGTACGGGTTTTACACGGGCAACACTGCCGATTGGCAGATGATTGATGTGGTGCAGTTCCAAAGCCGTGGCGATCAGTTTGTGGCGGATTTGGGTGAGGGCGTGGAACTGATCTGGACGCCTGCGGTTGATCCTGGAGATACGCTGGGTATTCCGGCATTGGAGGCTGCGCCGCAAGCGCCGGTGATTTGGATTTACCCGCCGACGGAGAAAGCCGCGCAGATTCTGGTGAACCCGATTTATCCGCCGGAGTATCGGGATTTTATTCTGGTGTTCCCGGTGGAGTCTGGGGTTCGGCCGCTGTATGTGGTGGTAAATGAGCCTCGGAAGGGGTTGAGAAACCCGGATCATGATTACTTTTCTGCACCAAGTACCGAAGATATAACTGGCTTCCCAGGCTTGATCCCCCAAAAGCCGGTGACACCAAGACAAGGCGGGGCTGGTTTACGTGAGCGTTGGATAGATGCAAAAAGGAGAAAGATATTTGAATGGGATTCCAAGAAAGGCGAGCTTGAAGTCTATCGAAACAGTGATTTAGAACATCTCGGCGCATTTGATCCTTACACCGCCGAACGTCGCGGGCCGGCGAACCCAAAACGTCGAATTTACAGATAAAGAGGAGTGCGAAAAATGGTTATGAAAATCAGATTACGGTGGTACGAAAAACTCAGTAATGACTTGAAAGCAGATGAGTACTCGGCAGATATCGATGACGCTGACAGTTCCTTTGAGGCATTAGGTTTGAGCGATGAAACCGCAATATATGCCGACGTTTTCAACGTTCTCCCAAATTGGATAACAATTCTCCAGCCACACTTCCAGCATGTAATACAGCCCAACCTTTTCGACTACCAAATCTCCTTCCGCTACCAAGGCGCTTGGCCGCCACCTCCAAAGCAACCCAGGAAGGAATCCTGAACCAATGAAAAAGCCCCTTCTCTACCGCTCAGTCAACACCCGTACCCACGGTGTGCGTCACGGTAGCGGTTTCGCTTATCGCTATGAACGGCATACCAAAAGCGCAAAGCGTTCACTGTCCACCCGCGGATCAATGCATAGCCGTCTACGACACGGTTTTGACTACACGCCGCTATTCCGATTTCTCCTGTCCAACGTTGGTCAGCCATGGGACAAGGTGTTCAGCGAAGCCAATGCTCGCCTGGATCGCCCGGAGCCCGTGTTCTGGATGGTTGCTCTGCATGAAAATGACAAAGACGACTATGTGCTATTGGGTGATTTCAGCTATTACAGCGGTTTGTGGGTCGACGCGGCAGGCCTGCTGCAAAAGGTTAACCCCCAATTGACGCCCGAACAGATGAAGCCCAGTTGTGACTGCTGCACCCACACGTTCAACGGTGTGGTATTCCCGCAGGCGCTTGCGCGCAAGCCGTGAAGCTCAGCCGCGCGCGCAAGCCGCCCTGCGCCAGATTGTGCAACGTCAACGCACTGCCGATCTTGCCCACAATCATCTCCACAATCGCCAACCCCAACCCCGCCCCATTAGCGTTGTCCCGGCTATAAAACCGCTCAAACAACCGCTCCATTTCCGCTTCATCAATCCCCGGGCCCTGGTCTTCCACGCTCAAGCAGTTAACCCCAATCACCACCTTCACTTCGCTGCCCGCCGGGGAAAAATTCAGTGCGTTGGTCACCAGGTTCTGTAGCGCAATCGCCAGGGCCACCGGCTCGGTTTGCACCCAGCACGCTTCTTCGCCTTCGAGCACCAACTCCACACCTTTCTCCATGGCCAGCGGCGTCAACTCGGCCAGTTCTTCGCGCACCAGTTCCGTCAATTGCACAGGCTTGCGCACGGGGTTGCTCAGTTGCGGCTCGATACGCGCCATGGTCAGCAATTGGCTGCCAATGCGTGTGGCGCGGTCGACGCCGTTGACCAGGAAGTCCAAGGCTTCGCGCCGTTGCGCTTCGGTCGCAGCGCTTTGGGCGTTTTGTGCATGGATGCGCAGGATCGCCAATGGCGTGCGCAGTTCGTGGGCGGCGTCGGCGATGAAGCGGCGTTCGCGCTCCAACAGGTCATCCATTTGCACCAGCAACCGGTTGAGCGCGGTTTGCATGGGCTCCAGATCGGTCGGCAGCGGCTTGAGGTTCAACGGTTGCAAGGTGTCGGTATTGCGCCCCCGAATCGACCTGACCATGGCGCGCAACGGGGTGAGCCCCCAGCCGATGGTCAGCCAGATCAACACGGTCAGCAGTGGCACGCCGATCAAGGTGGGCCAAAGGGTGTGGCGCACGATGCGTTCGATCAGGTCCTGGCGAATGTCGTCGCGCTCGCCCACCCAGATCAGCAGTCCCTGTTGCGGGTCGGCGAGGAGGAAGGCGCACCAGTCGTTGCCGTTGTCCATGATGTCGTGGGCGCCGAGGGCAGTCGGCGGGGTTGCAAGTACGGGCGCCTCGGCAGACCGCACCAGCAACTCACCATCACTGCGCCACACCTGGAAGGTCAGGCGAGTTTCGTACGGGTGGGCCACGCCCTCCTCCCCCACACGGCTCATGGCCTGGTCGAACGCCTGATACAAGCGGTCCCAGTCGGCTTCGCCGGGGTCGCGTTGGCGCAGCACACCTTGCAGCAGGCGCGCACTTTGGGCGAGTTGGGCGTCGTAGACTTCTTCGATTTCATGGTGGCTGTCGCGCAGCACCAGCCAGCTGATCAGCGCGTCGCCGAGCAAAATAAACACCAGCACCGGAATGAGGATGCGCGCGCGAACCGAGGTCATGGTGTGAGCGCCAGCACATAGCCAACACCGCGTACGGTGCGGATCAGGTCGGTGGATAACTTTTTGCGCAGGTTATGGATCAACACTTCCAGGGTGTTGCTCTCCACCCGGTCCTGCCACCCATACAACGCACGAGACAGCCGCTCGCGGGTCACCACTTTGCCGGGGCGCACCATCAACTGGTGCAGCAGTTGGTATTCCATCGGCGTGACGATGATCTCTTCATCCTGGTAACGCACTTGCTGGGTCGCCGGGTCGAGGCTGACACCGGCGTGTTCCAGCATCGGTTGCGCGCGGCCCTGGCTGCGGCGCAACAGGGCGCGCACGCGGGCTTTGAGTTCTTCGACGTCGAAGGGTTTGATCAGGTAGTCGTCGGCGCCCGCGTCCAGCCCGGCGATGCGCTCGGCGGTACCGTCGCGGGCGGTGAGGATCAGCACCGGCACGTCGTGTTGCCCGGCGCGCAGTTGCTGCAACAGGTCGAGGCCATCCAGGCGTGGCAGGCCGAGGTCGAGCAGCAACAAATCGAAGCTCTCGGTGCGCAACGCGTGCAAGGCGCTGAGGCCATCTTGCAGCCAATCCAGTGTGTAGCCTTCAGCGCCCAATGCCACGCGAATGCCCTGGCCAAGGGCACGATCATCTTCGACAAGGAGTAGGCGCATAGCGGAGTCTCTGTAGGAATCGGCGGAATGATGCCGGTTCTACGCGGGGTCATTTCGGGAAAGATGTTACGGCGCGTTGCCAACTAAGCTTGCGCTAAGGTTGGTTTTGCACTGTGAAATCTCCCACATCTGCTGAGAGCTTTTTCATGCGCAAAATTCTCCTGCTGTCGCTGCTTATCGCCAGCCCCATGGCCCTCGCCGGCCCGCAGTGCACCACCGCCGAGCGTTCGCAATGGCAAGACGAAAAGGCCTTTCAGGACAAGCTCAAGGCCGACGGTTACACGATCAGCAAGTTCAAGGTCACGGACGGCAACTGCTACGAGATCTACGGCTTCGACAAGGACAAACGCAAGGTCGAGATCTACCACGACCCGGTCACCGGCAAGGCCGTGAAGACTGAGATCAAGGGCTGATGCCAGGCGAATCCCTGCGCCTGTGGGACCCGCTGGTGAGGCTGTTTCATCTGTCTATCGCCGGGGTCTTTATCGCCAATTACTTCGTTAACGAAGCGGGCGATGACTGGCATGTGTGGCTCGGCTACTACGCTATGGCCTGGCTGCTGGTGCGATGGGTGTGGGGGTTTGTAGGACCGCGCAGTGCGCGTTGGTCGGATTTCTGGCCATCGCCTGCGCGGCTCAGTGCCCATGTGCGCAGGGTGTTCGACGGGCGCGGCCTGCATCGCCTTGGCCATTCGCCCATCGGCGCGCTGGTGATGCTGTTGATGATGTCGGCGCTGCTGACCCTCGGTATCAGCGGCTTCCTGATGCAGGAAGTCGACGCGCTATGGGGCGCCGATTGGCCGCTGCAAGTCCATGAAACCGCCGCCAATGTGCTGCTGGCTCTGGTCGGTGTGCATGTGCTGGCCGCCGTGTATGAAAGCATCCAGGTGAAGGACAACCTGCCGTTATCCATGCTCACCGGTCGCAGGAAGCGCCTGCCGGATGACCGTGCGCAGTAATCCTTTTCTCTGACAGGTTCTCTATGCGCTCCGCCCTACTGATCTGCAGCCTGCTAGGGGTATTTATTGCCGCCTGGCTCAGCCATCCGCCGCACGTGCTCGCGCCGTTTGCCCAGGCGAGCCCGAACACCTCTAAAGTCGCGACGGCGCCGCAATACTCCAGCCGCTTTGTGTCTTCGCAACTCACTGACTTTGTGCACTCGTCCTCGGTCACCGCCCTACCCGGTGGCGACTTGATGGCCGTGTGGTTTGCTGGCAGCCGCGAAGGCGCCGCCGATGTGCAGGTGCGCACCGCACGGTTTGATGCGCGCAGCGGCGAATGGGGTGCCGAGCAGGTGCTGGCCACACGTGAAAGTACCCGCGACGGCACCCAGCGTTACATTCGTAAACTGGGCAACCCGGTGATTGCGCTGGGGCCGGATAAACGCCTGTGGATGTTTTACGTGTCAGTGTCGGTCGGCGGCTGGGCCACCAGTGCGATCAACGTGATGGTCTCCGAGGACCTCGGCGCAAACTGGTCGGCACCTCGGCAATTGGTGACGTCGCCGTTTTTCAACATCAGCACACTGGTGCGCGCCGCACCGGTGTTTCACGCCGACGGCTCGATCGGCCTGCCGGTGTATCACGAGTTCATGGGCAAGTTCGCCGAGTACCTCTACTTGAGCGCGGACGGTGCGGTGATCGACAAATTCCGCATCAGCCGCGGCAAGCATTCCTTGCAACCGACCATCGTGCCGCAGGATGGCCAGCGCGCGGTGGCGATGTTGCGTTACGCCGGCGAAACCCATCACCGTGTGCTCGCCAGCCGCACCGAGGACGCCGGGCAAACCTGGAGCGAGCCGTACCCGCTGGAACCGGCCAACCCCAACTCATCGCTGGCGGCCGTGGCCACTGAAGACGACGGTTTGCTGGTCGCCCTCAACGACCTGCAAGACGGCCGCTTCAAGCTCAGCCTTTATGGCACCGACGCCCAACTGAGCCAGTGGCGCACAGTGGTGGAACTGGACCAATCACCCGACCCGCTGGGCCAACCGTTTTCCCCCGAGGCCTATAAAGCGATCATCGGCGAAGGCTTCCGCGCGTCCAGCGGCGCCAAACGCCTGCCGCTGGAACAACGTTTTCTGAGCAATCTGGATTACCGCGTGTGCAAACCCCGTGGCTGCGATTTCGAATACGAGTACCCGTATTTCAGCCGCAGCCCGGACGGCATGTATCACCTGGTGTACTCGTGGAATAACACCTTTATCAAACATGTCAGCTTCAACGAAGCCTGGCTGGCGGAGCGTCTGTGATGGTTTCTGTGTGGCAAGCCCATTTGAGTTTTGTGTTGCTGGGGTTTGTGCTCTTAAGCGCATTCAGATTCACCGCACCGTGGCGCCCTTGGTTGTTGCCGGTGTTGGTGGCGCTGAGTGTTATCCCGCTGAATGAATTGCCGTTGGCGGCATACGTGCGCAGCTACACCGATGACCTGGCGATCAGCACGTTGGTGTTGTTGGCGTGGGTGGGGTTGTGCCGGTTGGGCGTGGTGCAGCCGCAGGGCCGTCAACAGCGGGTGCAATTGCTGCTGTTGTTTGGCGGGCTGAGCCTGCTGTTGTACCCGGCAACGCTGGGCCTGACGTATGTCGACCCTTATCGCTGGGGCTTTAACCCGCGGCCGATGATTGTGCTGGTGGGGGCGGCAGCGCTGTTGATGCTGTGGCTGCGCAATGCATTGGCGGTGTGGATGCTGGCGATCGGCACGCTGGGGTTTGCGTTGCGGCTGAAGGCTTCGGAGAACTATTGGGATTACTTGGTTGATCCGCTGTTGGCGGGTTACTGCGTCGTTGCAGGGTTGATGCAACTCAAACTGTGGGAGCGGGCTCGCTTGCGAATGCGGCATATCTGGCACTGATACACCGCTTTCGGGAGCAAGCCCCCTCCCACAGTTGATCGGGGTCGTTTTGGACATTGGGAAGGGTCAATGATGGGTGTGTTGCAATCACGCCGCCTGCGCTACGGCGTGGGCGCGATCGGCTTGATATTTGTGTTGCTGGCCGCTTTGCGGCTGGTGTTTTTAATCAGCTTTTCCGGCCTTGCGCTGAACACCCCGGCGCTGCCGGAAACCCTGGGCATCGGCCTGCGCTTCGACCTGCGTCTGGCGGTGTTGGTCCTGTTGCCGCTGGCGCTGCTGGCCTGGTTCCCACGCTGGAACCTCACCACCCTGCCCGCCCTGCGCTGGTTGGCGCGCGGCTATCTGGTGGTGGCATTGGCCGTGGTCGGCCTGGTGTACATCATCGACTTCGGGCATTACGCCTACCTCGGTGTGCGTATCAACGCGACCGTGTTGCGCTACCTGCAAGACGCACAGATTTCTCAACAGATGGTGTGGGAAACCTACCCGGTGCTGTGGATAACCGCGTGTTGGCTGGCGGCGGTGGCCGTGTGGGTCTGGGCGTTGGTGTGCCTGGAACGATTGACCCTGGATGGCGAGCGCAGACCCATCGGCACACTCACGCTGGCGTCGGTCTCGGTGGTTGGCGTCATTGCCGTGCTGCTCGCCCTGCTCGGCCGCGTGAACAACCTCAACCTGGAAAACCCGGTGCCGCTGCGCTGGAGCGATGCGTTCTTTTCCGGCAATAGCCAAGTCGCCGCCGTGGGCCTGAACCCGGTGCTGTTCTTGTACGACACACTCAAGGTCGGCCAATCGCAATTCGATGCAGCCCAGGTGCGTCAGCATTACCCGCAAGTGGCCCAGTACCTGGGGGTCGAGCAACCCGATCCCGAGCAACTGAATTTCATCCGCGAGCAAGCCGTACAACCCTATCGACTGCCGGGCGAGCGCCCGCCCAACGTGATCTTCGTGATGCTTGAGTCGCTCGGCACCAGCGCCGTCGGCGCCTACGGCAACCCGCTGAACCCCACGCCGAACCTCGACACACTGGCGACGCAAAGCTGGTTCTTCAAACACTTCTACGTGCCCGTCACCGGCACTGCCAAAACCGTGTGGGCAAGCATCTCCGGCGTGCCGGACGTCACCCGCCAGGAGACGGCCACACGCAACCCGCTGATCACCCGGCAACACACGCTGATCAACGCCTTCGAGGGCTACCAGAAGTTCTACATGATCGGCGGCAACGCCGGTTGGGCGAATATCAATGCGTTGATTCGCCAGAGCATCGACGGCGTGCAGCTGTTTGACGAAAGCCACTGGCGCTCGCCACGGGTGGACGTGTGGGGCATCTCCGACCTGGACCTGTTCAAGGAGGGCGACCAACTGCTGCGTGCGGTGCCAAAAGACCAACCGTTCTTCGCCTACCTGCAAACCTCCGGCAACCACCGCCCCTTTACCATCCCCAAGCAAAACGATGGCTTCCAACTCAATAACGTGACGCTGGAGCAAGCCCAGGCCGCCGGTTCACGCAGCGTCGAGCAATACAACGCGGTGCGCCTGCTGGATTACAACATCGGCCGCCTGATGGAAATCGCCAAGGCCGGCGGCTGGTACGACAACAGCATTTTTGTGTTTTTCGGCGACCACAACACGCGCATCAGCCAGATCCCGCACATGGCGCCCGCCTTCGAGCAACTGGGCCTGGAAAGCAACAATGTGCCGCTGCTGATCCACGCCCCGGGCCTGCAACCTCGGGTGATCGACGAAGCCGTGGGCCTGGCGGATTTGCTGCCGACGGTGGCGGGCATGGCGGGCATACCGTTTCGCAACGGCGCGATGGGCCGGGACATCCAGCAGCCAGCGCCGGAAGGTGAGCGCGTGGTGCCGCTGGTGTTGCATGAGGGCACCTTCCCGATTATCGGTGGCGTGACCAAGGACTTCCTGCTGCAGATGCAACATGACGGCAGCTCGCCGACCCTGCATGACCTGGCCTCGCAAACGCCTCGGGAGGATGTGGCCGAACAGCACCCTGAAGAGTTTCAACGCTTACAGGGCTTGACGCGCGGGCTGCATGAGAGCGCTCGGCTGATGCTGTTCAGGAATGTGCGCGAGTGATTACTTGGGCTGGAAGGTTTCCAGGTATTGGAGGATGTTTTCAATTTTTTCCGGATCGCTGATGCCCCAGAAGATCATGCGTGTGCCGCTGACCACCTTCTTCGGCGCCTCGATGTAGGCGGCGAGTTTGTCGCGGGTCCAGACCACACCGGAATTTTTCATCGCGTCGGAGTACTGATAGTCAGTGGTGGTGCCGGCGGGGCGGCCGATGATGCCGTTAAGCTCAGGCCCAAAACCGCCGCGTGCGCCTTCGCCGATGCTGTGGCAACCGCCGCAGGTCTTGGCGAAGAGCTTGCCGCCCGCCTCGGCATCGCCCGCCGCACAGGCCGGGCCGGCGTTGAGGATCAGGGCGAGGGTCAACAGGGCGTACTTCATCTAGGGCTCCACAGCGGGCAACGGTGAGTCGATTATGCCTGTATCCACCTCACAGTGGCGCTGCGACCAACCACCGCGCAACCGCTCTAAAACGACCACCCATCGCCCCGCAGATATCTAATCGAACCTATTCACGCCCGTCCCACTCCACCTTACTGAACCCTGATGGTGGAGTAAGGATCATGGCTCAGCCATCGATTTTAGTGCTGGAAGACGACGAGATCATTCGCTCGTTAATGGTGGACGTACTGGAAGACTTCGGGGCTCATGTCACTTCTTTCCCGTCGGCGGATGAGGGGATGATTTACCTGGAGCGCGGCGACGACCCGGTTGACCTGATTGTGAGCGATATCCAGATGCCGGGTTTGCTCAACGGCTATGACCTGAGCAAGGTGGTGGCGCATCGCTGGCCATCGGTGCCGGTGGTGCTGACCTCCGGCAATACCAGGTTAGCCGCACAACTGGGCGGTTCTGTGCGTTTTTTGCCCAAGCCGTGGAGTACCGAACATTTGGTGGAGTGCGTGCGAAACGCGCTGACCCAACAGGGCGCCTCCCTGCATTAATAGCACCGCAATATCATCCAGACCGAACTTGATGTGCCGCCCTGTGGTCATTAATTACGCAAGGAGCGACTTTTCTGATCCGCTGGTCAGGCTTTTCGCCTTATGCGTGAAGTTGACGGCAATGCATTGTGTAGAATCGTCGCCTATTTAATCGCGTCATTCATGGCCAAAAGGCCCACAGTTCGAGCTCACTGAATGCATTCACAGGCCCCTGACCTTGCTGCGCCCTCATTGCTGGAAGCGTTGCGCTCAGGCACTGGTGTGCTGCATGTAGCATTGGAGAAACGCCTGCCGTTTTTCTCCGAACGCCTGGATGCCGACTGGTATCAGCGCTTGCTCCAGGCGTACTACGGTTTTTATGCGCCGATCGAAGCGGCGTTGTATGACAGTGGTTTGATCCCCGATGGTTTCGATACTGCATTGCGTGTGAAAACACCCACCTTGCTGTGTGATCTCCATGCCCTTGGCCTGACTGACGCCGCCATCAGCGCCCTGCCCCGGTGCCGCAAACCGCCAACGTTCGATAACCCCGCAGCCTGCCTCGGCGCACTGTACGTGCTGGAAGGCGCGACCCTGGGCGGCCAGGTATTGCGCCGGGAAATGGGCAAGCGCCTGAGTATTGATGCGGATAACGGTGGTGCGTTTCTCAACGTGTACGGCGCCGAGACCGGTCGGCGCTGGAAAGACTTTCTCGATTACCTGGGCGACCAGCCACTGGACGCGCCAGCGACACAGCGCGCGGTGCAGGCAGCCTGTTCGACATTCAGCGGCTTCGAGCAATGGCTCGCCAGCCAGGAGGTACTGCTATGAAACCCGACGATTTTGAAGAACTGCTTGCCAACTGTGCCGACGAACCCATCCGCACGCCGGGGGCGATTCAGCCGCACGGCGTGTTGCTGACGCTGTCGGAGCCAGACCTCCACATTCTGCAGGTCAGCGCCAACGTCGGCACCTTGTTCGGCCACGCGCCAGAGTCGCTGCTGGGCCAACCACTGCACACATTGATTGGCGCGGAACACGCCCACGCCGTGCAGGCTATGGCTGAGGACAACACATTTTTCGACGCACACGCGCTGCATATCCACTTCAACGGTGTGCAATTTGAAGGCTTGCTGCATCGCCATCAAGACGTGCTGGTGCTGGAATTCGAACCGCGCCTCGAAGACTTCAAGCCCCGTGCCCTGAATGGCCGCACGAGTGACTTGGGCAAAATGCTTCAACGCCTGCAGTCGGCGAAAACCCTGCAAGCGCTGTACGAAATCAGCGTGAATGAAATCCAAACCATCACCGGTTATGACCGGGTACTGATCTACCGCTTCGAAGAAGAAGGCCATGGCCAGGTCATCGCTGAAGCGTCGGCGCCGTCCATGGAGCTGTTCAACGGCCTGTTCTTCCCCGCATCCGACATCCCCGAGCAGGCCCGCGAGCTGTACCGCACCAATTGGCTGCGCATCATCCCGAATGCCGCCTACGAGCCGGTGCCGCTGCTGCCCAAACTGCGCCCGGACACCGGGCAGCCGCTGGATTTGAGCTTTGCGACGCTGCGCAGCGTGTCGCCGATTCACTGCCAGTACATGCAAAACATGGGTGTGTTGTCGTCCATGAGCATCTCGTTGATGGCGGGCGACAAGCTCTGGGGCCTGATCAGTTGTGGTAACCGCGAGCCATTGCTGGTGCCCAATGAACTGCGCATCGCCTGCCAGACCATCGGCCAGGTGCTGTCGCTGCAGATCAGCGCCATGGAGGCCCTGGACATCAGCCGTCAACGCGAAGAAAAAGTCGAGGCACTGGTGCGGCTTGAGCGGGCGATGAAGGCCTCTGAGCAAAACGTCTTCGATGGCCTGGCCCAGCAGCCGCAATTGCTGATGGACCTGACCCTGTCGGGCGGCGTGGCAATCATCGAAGACAAGCAACTGCATCGTTACGGCAACTGCCCGGAGCCGGAGCAGATTCGCGCCTTACACAAGTGGCTGCAACAGCACGGCGAGCCGGTCTTTTCCAGCCACAACCTGGTGTCGGTGTATCCGCCCGCCGCCGAGTTTCAGCAAATGGCCAGTGGCGTGCTGGCCATGAGCTTGCCCAAGCCTGTGGATAACGGTGTGCTGTGGTTTCGCCCGGAAGTGAAGGAGAACATCAACTGGAGCGGCAACCCGAACAAACCGCTGGACCTGGAAAACTCCGACGCCGGTTTGCGTCTGCGCCCTCGCACTTCGTTTGAAATCTGGAAAGTTGAAATGGCCGGTATCTCCACCAAGTGGAGCCATGGCGACCTGTTCGCGGCCAACGACCTGCGCCGTTCGGCCCTGGAAAACGACCTCGCGCGCCAAGTGTTGCGCGAGCAACAGGCGGTGCGCGCGCGTGATGAACTGGTGGCGGTGGTGTCCCACGATTTGCGCAACCCGATGACGGTCATCTCGATGCTCTGCGGCATGATGCAAAAGGCCTTCAGCTCCGAAGGCCCGCACACGTCGCGGCGGATTTCTTCGGCCATCGACACCATGCAACAGGCCGCCGGGCGTATGAATGTGCTGCTGGAGGACCTGCTCGACACCTCGAAAATCGAAGCCGGGCGTTACGTAGTCAAGCCCGTGGCGCTGGATGTCAGCCAGATGTTCGAGGAGGCCTATGCCCTGCTCGCGCCATTGGCAATGGAGAAAGGCATCGACCTGGCATTCAACGCGGAACCCGGCCTGCAGATCAATGCCGACCCGGAGCGCCTGTTCCAGGTGCTGTCGAACCTGATCGGCAATGCCATCAAGTTCACCCCGCGGCAGGGCAACATTGGCATCAGCGCCATGAGCACCGGCGAAGAAATCGTGTTTTCGGTGCGCGACTCCGGCGAAGGCATTGCGCCTGAACAGTTGCCGCATGTGTTTGACCGTTATTGGACCCAGACCGAAAACAACCCCACGGGCAGCGGGTTGGGGCTGTACATCACGCAGGGCATCGTTCAAGCGCACGGGGGGCGAATCGAAGCTCAAAGTGAGTTGGGGCGCGGCAGTGAGTTCAGGTTTACGGTGCCCAAGGCGGACTGAAACGCCATCAGCCGCCTGAGAAAACACGCGGACACCTTTGGCCGGGAACGCAGGCCCCGGCCAATGCCACTGACTCAGTGCGCACTCAAAGGGAATGTTGATGCGATCAGCGATCCTTCAATTGAGCATGAGGTCTACCCATGATGATTGGTCACACGTTCCACACCTATAACCTCAATCAAGCCCTACAACGCGAGCAGCTCCCAGCCAAACCGGCGGAAAACGCTTCGCCCCATCACGGCAACGCGTCCGGGCAAACCCAGCCGCAATCAAATCAATCTTCTCTGGCCACTCTCGGACAAGGCCGGCTGCTTTGACACAACAAGGCCCAACGAGCAGACCGGGCGGCCTGCGCCGCAGTTGATACGCCCCAGCGTGCAGCCCTGTTGCGCTGCACGCGGTTAACAAAACACTGACATCCTCTGCGCTACCCTTTTCAGCCCTACCTTGTGAGAGCTGCGTCCTCATGCCTCAACCCGATTCATTGCCCGCGGTGCTTGCTGGCCCGATGCTCAGGCGCCTGGAACCCCAACGTCTGGTCGTGTGGTTGGTGGGAAGCCGAACCCTGCAATTGAGCTTGAGGCTGCAGTTACCCACAGGCGAGACGCTGACTATCGACCTCGACGCGCAGCACTGCCATGTCGTCCCGGTTGGGCGGCAGGCCTTTATTCACCTGATCGACGTACGGCTGAGTGCGCCTCTGCCCCAGGACGTCGCCATTGGCTACGACGTGATGGTCGACGGCTGCGGCATCGCCGAATGGGCGCCCCACCTTCTGTACGCCAACGCCAAGTCCGCGAGCTTTGTGCTGCACAGCCGCGTCCACCAGTTGGTGCACGGCTCCTGCCGCAAACCGCATCACTGGGCCGACGAAGGCTTGCTCTGCGTCGACCGCTTGCTGGCTGACGCCCACACACCGGCCCAACGCCCGGCCCTGCTGATGATGAGCGGTGACCAGATCTACGCCGACGATGTCGCCGGGCCCATGCTGCGGGCGATTCATGCGCTGATCACGCGCCTGGGGCTGTTCGACGAACGCCTGGAAGGCGCCGTGGTGAACGACAGCGCCAGCCTCTACACGCATCACGCCAGCTATTACCATCGAGCGGACCTGCTGCCCGCGCTGGACAGCAACGAGACCCTGCGCGAACGTTTTTTCGGCGGTGCAAAGAAGCCGATTTTTACCAGCAGCACCGCCGACAACCACTTGGTGACCTTCGCCGAGGTGCTGGCGATGTACCTGCTGGTCTGGTCGCCCACGCCCTGGACGCTCATCACGCCACAGCCACCGCAACTGGGCGTCGAGGAACAGCAGCGGTATACCCGCGAACAGGTACAGATCGATCAGTTCCGCCATGGCCTGCCCGGCGCCGCGCGAGTGTTCGCCCACCTTTCGACGCTGATGATCTTCGACGACCACGACATCACCGATGACTGGAACCTCAGCGCGCAATGGGAAGAAACCGCCTACGGCCATCCGTTCTCCAAGCGCATCATCGGCAATGCCCTGCTCGCTTACCTGCTATGCCAGGGTTGGGGCAATCAGCCGTGCGCCTTTGATGAATTGCTCATCCAAATCCAGGCATTGACCGCAACCACCCAAGCCAATCATCTGGACGCCGCAGCACAGGATGCGCTGTTGCAAGGGCTGTTGAAATTCCAGCAATGGCATTACGTACTGCCCACCTCCCCCGCCCTGGTGGTGCTCGACACGCGCACCCGGCGCTGGCGCAGCGAGTTCACCCTCAAGCAACCGTCCGGCCTGCTGGACTGGGAAGCCTTGAGCGAGTTGCAACAGGCCCTGCTGGATCATCCCAGTGCCATCATCGTCTCGCCCGCGCCGATCTTTGGCGTCAAGCTGATCGAGACGGTGCAGAAGGTATTCAGTTGGTGCGGCTACCCACTGCTGGTGGACGCCGAAAACTGGATGGCCCATCGCGGCGCCGCCCAGGTGATCCTCAACATTTTCCGCCACTCGCGCACGCCGGGTAACTACGTGATTCTCTCGGGCGACGTGCACTACTCGTTTGTCTACGAAGTGCTGATCCGCCACCGCAACGCCGGCCCGAGGATCTGGCAGATCACCAGCAGCGGCATCAAGAACCAATTCCCGCCACGCTTGCTGGAGTGGTTCGACCGCCTGAACCGCTGGCTCTACTCGCCACGTTCGCCCCTCAACTGGTTCACCCGCCGACGGATCATGCAGGTGGTGCCGCATATTCCGGAGCATGCACAGGCCGGTGAGCGGCTGTGGAATTCGGCGGGAATCGGCCAGGTGTTTTTCAATGCACAGGGCCAACCCGAGGCGATTTACCAGCACAACGCCGATGGCACGCCTCGCACGAGAATGGTCGCGCCAACGTGATGGTCTGTAGCGGCTAAACTGAAGCAGCAACCCTCTGCGATTCAAACCGCGCAAGCCCCAATGCAGCGCAGGGCTTGCGTCGCAGCCTCGCTAAAACGCGACAGCGCTCACCTCACCGTACCGGCGGCGCGTACTGGATGCCGCCGTTGCTCCACAACGCATTGAGCCCACGCTTGATCTTCAACACGCTGCCCTGGCCGACATTGCGTTCGAACACTTCGTCGTAGTTGCCCACTTGCTTGACGATCTGCACCACCCAGTCCTTGCGCAGCTTCAGGTCTTTGCCGTAATCGCCGTCGGCACCGAGCAGGCGGGCGACATCGGGGTTCTTGGTGGACTTGGCCTGTTCTTCGACGTTCTGCGAGTTGATGCCCATCTCTTCGGCATTGAGCATGGCGAACAAGGTCCACTTGACGATGCTGAACCACTCATCGTCGCCCTTGCGTACCAACGGCCCGAGCGGCTCCTTGGAGATCACCTCGGGCAGCACCACAAACTCATCCGGGTGAGCCATCTTGATGCGCTGCGCATACAGGCCCGACTGGTCGGTGGTGAGCACATCGCAACGCCCGGCTTCAAGGCCCTTGGCGCTTTCGTCGGCGGTGTCGAAGGTAATCGGCGTGTACTTCATGCCGTTGGTGCGAAAGTAATCCGAAACATTCAGTTCGGTGGTGGTGCCGGCCTGGATGCAGACGGTCGCGCCGTCCAATTGCTTGGCGCCGGTCACGCCCAACTTGTTGTTCACCAGAAAGCCGATGCCGTCGTAATAGGTCACACCGGTGAACACCAGGCCCATGCCGGAATCGCGGGAACTGGTCCACGTCGTGTTGCGTGAGATCAGATCGATTTCACCCGATTGCAGCGCGGTGAATCGCTCCTTGGCGGTCAACTGGCTGAACTTCACTTTGGACGCATCACCGAACACGGCCGCGGCGACTGCGTGGCAAACGTCCACGTCGATGCCGGTCATCTTGCCCTTGGAATCGGGCACGCCAAACCCCGGCAGGCCATCACTGACGCCACACTGGATAAACCCTTTCTTCTGGATCGCATCCAGGGTGACGCCGGCGTGAGCGCTGCCCGCCAGGCCCACGGCCGCAGCCGCCGTGAACGTGGCCAAGGTGGTTTTGAGGTTTTTCATGCGAGGCACTCCCTGTCGAACTTTATTATTCGGCGCCGCACAGCCCGCGCCGGTTTATAGTGTTGCCGCGCAGTATCGACGGCTTTACTGCCCAGCCACAAACGACCTTTAGGCAAAGGCTCCTTCCGATTTGGAATGAACTGCATGATCTCAAAACGCTTGACCCCTTCGATGACCGCCCTGCAATGCTTCGAAGCCGCCGCCCGCCACCTGAGTTTCACCCGCGCCGCCGAAGAACTGCACCTGACCCAAAGTGCCGTGAGCAAGCAGGTGGCGCAGCTCGAAGAAATGCTGTGCCACAATCTCTTCGAACGGGTGCGCCAGCGTTTGTATCTGTCGCCGGCGGGCTCGCTGTACCTCGCCGAGGTGCACAAGATTCTCACCCAGGTGGACATCTCCAGCCGCTACATCCTCACCTATGGCGGCGAGACCGAGGTGCTGCGCATCGCCACCCAGCCAACGTTCGGCGACCGCTGGTTGGTGCCCAAGCTCAAGGATTTCGCGGCCAAACACCCGACTATCCACCTGGATGTGCGCAACGAACTGGAGCCCTTCGACGTGCTGCAGGCCAAGGCCGACATCGCGTTTTTCTTCGGCCAGGGCTCGTGGCCGGGAGCAACCTGCATCGAGCTGTTTCGCGAAGCCGTGGTGCCGGTGTGCGCGCCGGGGTTTGTCGCCGAGGGCAGCGATGCGTCGTCGCGCCATACCTTGCTGCAATGCACCTCACGCCCGGAAGCCTGGCATGAGTGGTTCCTGGAACAGGGCCTGCACTCGCAGAACAGCTACCACGGGCCGCGCTTCGACACGTTCTACATGTGCATCCGCGCGGCGCAATCGGGCTACGGCGTAGCGTTGGTGCCGCAGTACCTGGTGGCCGACGAGTTGGCCAACGGCAGCCTGATGACCCCTTGGAATTACGCGATGCCCAGCGCCGGCGCGCACTTTATCGCCCATGCCGAACATGCCGGTGAGGTCCCTAAAGTGAAAGCCTTCCTGACCTGGATGGTGAACTACACACACGCACATCCCGACTTTTAATAATGACCCGGCGACTTTATTTCGTTTGCGACAGGGCATGGCAGGCGGCTTAGATAAATAGAAGCCCGTCATTGCCGAGTCCGAGATTCATGAGCCGCGAAACCATCAGCCAGTCGATTTCCATTGTTCACCCCATCAGCCTCAGCCACGGCAAGAACGCTGAAGTCTGGGATACCACGGGCAAGCGCTACATCGATTTTGTCGGCGGCATCGGCGTGCTCAACCTCGGGCATTGCCATCCGGGCGTGGTGGCGGCGATTCGTGAACAGGCGACCAAACTTACCCACTACGCGTTCAATGCTGCGCCGCACGCGCCCTATATCGAACTGATGGACCGCCTGACCGCGTTTATCCCGGTGGGCTACCCCGTCAGCGGCATGCTCACCAACAGTGGCGCGGAAGCGGCGGAAAACGCCTTGAAGATCGTCCGTGGCGCCACTGGCCGCACGGCGGTGATTGCCTTCGACGGCGCCTTCCACGGCCGCACCTTGGCCACGCTCAACCTCAATGGCAAGGTGGCGCCCTACAAGCAAAAAATCGGTGTGCTGCCCGGCCCGGTGTATCACCTGCCCTACCCCAGCGCCGACAACGGCGTGACCTGCGGGGAGGCACTCAAGGCCATGGACCGGCTGTTCAGCGTTGAAATCGACGTCGACGATGTCGCCTGTTTCATCATCGAACCGGTGCAGGGCGAAGGCGGTTTTCTGGCCCTGGATATCGAGTTCGCACACGCCTTGCGCCGCTTCTGTGACGAGAAAAACATCCTGCTGATCGCCGATGAAATCCAGTCCGGGTTCGGGCGTACCGGCCAGCGGTTTGCGTTCTCGCGCCTGGGTATCGAACCGGACCTGATCCTGCTCGGCAAAAGCATCGCCGGCGGCGTGCCCCTGGGCGCGGTGGTCGGGCGTAAAGCACTGCTCGACAACTTGCCCAAAGGCGGCTTGGGCGGCACCTATTCCGGCAACCCGATTGCTTGCGCAGCCGGCTTGGCAACGCTGGATGCAATGACCGATGCGCACTTGAGCACCTGGGGTGCACAGCAGGAAGAAGCCATCGTCAGCCGTTACGCCGCCTGGCGCGAACAGCGCCTGTCGCCCTATTTGGGCCGTCTGACCGGCGTCGGTGCCATGCGCGGCCTCGAACTGGCCAATGCCGACGGCACGCCCGCGCCCAGGCAACTGACCCAACTGCTCAGCCTGGCGCGGGATGCCGGCCTGCTGCTGATGCCCAGCGGCAAGTCGCGGTATATCATCCGGTTGCTGGCGCCGCTGACCATCGAGCCCGCCGTGCTGGAGGAAGGCCTGGATATTCTGGAGGACTGCCTCAAGCAGTTGGCTTGATCGCGTGGATTGTTTGGCGTAGGTCACGTTGACGTTGTCCGGCGTGGCCTGTAGTTGCGCGCCGGTGCCAATTCGATGGACAACCCCGTAGCGGCTCAACGACTATTCAGCGCCTAGCCACCCACCGCACGGAAGCGCCCATGCTCGATATCCTCCAAGGCACGCCCCTTTGGGTGTACGCCATTTACCTGTGGATTTGTTACTACGGTATCAAGGCCTGCCTGGGCGGGCGCGAGACTCGTCGCTCGTTGATGATCCTGCCGGTGGTGCTGGTGGTGTGGTCGCTGATGTCGCTGGCACCGTCCATCCTGTCGAGCAGCGCCTGGGTTGCCGGCGCACTGGCAGGCAGCCTGCTGGGGATGTGGCTGTTCAACGCACGGGGCGCGTGGCTCGACGCCAATGGCGACACCCTGGTGCTGGCGGGCACCTGGAAGACCCTGCTGATCTCGCAACTATTCTTTGCCGTGAAGTACTACTTCGGCTACCAGCAGGCGGTGCACCCGCTGCTATTGAGCACGCACCCGATGCTGGTGGCGGTCGGCGGTGTGTCCGGGTTTACCGTCGGTCTGTTCTGTGGGCGGGCCATACGGCTGCAGCGGGCGCTGGCCGTGTTGCGCCGCGATAAGGGCATTGTGCTGCCTTGACCTGATCCCTCTACCCACTGAAAATGCGCGACGCTTTTTTGTTCCGTTTATTGAAGTAGTGAAATTTTAATGTCCGATTCTTACACTGAAAAATCCGCCGAAGAGTCCGTAGTCGCCTTGCATTCCAAGGCCGAATACGAAAACGCCATCAATCTTTCACAGCATGTGCCTGCCGCCAAGATCATCAGCGAAATGGTGCTGGACGCGTTTCACACCTCCAAGGAAAGCGACCAGATCCGCGAATTGCGCGTGGCGATCCGCCAAGCCCACGACGCCTTCGACGACGACAAGGCCTACGACCTGATGGGCCAGCTCAAGCAACTCAAAGATGCCGAGGCCGCCGACAACATCGCCCTGGAAGACCTCAGCAGCAAATTTTCCATCAGCCGCATCTTGTCCAGCTTCAAGGACGACCCCGAGTTCCAGGAGCTGGTCTACGGCCTGGCCCTCAAAGTGCTGAACCAGTCCCACCAGGCCATCAGCAACCCGAGCGCCGGCAAGAGCAAAGCGTCACGGGCCAAGAAAGAAGCCGAAGTGTTTGTCATCAGCAAGGACGGCATCAGCGTCACCCTGCCGCTGCGCACGCCGCGCTCCAAGCTCAATGTTGACCGCGAGGCGTTCGAGTTCCTGGGTTTCAGCTTTGTGGGTGATGGCGATGACGCGGAGCTGGAGGTCGAAAGCTTTGTGGATAACACCGGCGCAGAGCAGCCGTTGAGCCGCAAGAGCGTGATTACTGCACTGCAGCAACAGACTGCGTTTGAGGGGTACAGCATCGCGCAGCAGTAACTCGCTGCCTGTAACCCAGCGGGACTCAACAGGTGGGAGCGGGCTTGCCGGCTCCCACGTTGGATCGGCGGCAGTTCAAACAGTCGCCGCAAACACCTCGCGAAAACGCGCCATCTCCTGCTTGCTCCCCACCGTCACCCGCACCCATTGCGGCCAGTCTTTCCACACCCGCCCGACCAGCACGCCGTGTGCGGCCAGCGTATCGATGACCTGCTGCGCCGGTTGCTTTACGTCGATCATGAAGCAATTGCTCTGCGACGCGGTGCAAGTAAACCCTCGGCCCTTGAGCCACGCCACGCTTTCATCGCGCAGCTGGGTGTTGAGCGCCTTGCGTTGCGCGAGCAGCTTGGGGTCTTCCAGGCTTGCCCGGGCACCGAGTAACGTGGAGGCAGCCGGCACATTGTCGCCGCCGAACACCGCCAGACGCTCCAGCAGTGCCGGGTTGCCGATTGCCAGCCCCAGGCGTGCGCCGGCCATGCCGTATATTTTCGAGAAGGTGCGCAGTACCAGCAAATCGTCGTGGTCCTTGACCCAACTGACACAGCTTTGGGCGTCCGAGAAGTCGATGTAGGCCTCGTCCACCACCAGCACACTGCCTTGGGGCTTGTTCGCCAGCGCTTGGCGGATCGCGTCGGTGGGTGTGACGGTGCCGGTCGGGTTGTTGGGGTTGCACAGGTAGAGCATGCCCGCCTGGGGATCGGCGGCGAGCATGGCCGGCACATCATGGGCGTGATGTGTATCGAGGCTCACTTCGCGCACCGGCGCCGCCCACGATTCGGCCGCCTGGCGCGGCACTTCGTAGCATGGCGTGGCCATCACCAGCCCGCGGCTCGCGCTGGTAAACGCCACGACGGCATAACGCAAGGCGGCCATGGAACCGGCGAATACCGCGACCTGTTCTTCGGCAATGCCTTGCTGGCGGGCAAACACACCAGCCAGGGCATACATGTGTTCGTAGGGGTAACGCCCGGAGCTGCCGACACCGCGCTGCATCGCCTCGCGGGCGGCGTCCGAGGGGCCGTAGGGGCTTTCGTTATAGTTGAGCCGCACCGTGTCAGCCGTGGCCGGTGGCGGGCCGGCAACCGCCCAATCCAGGCGCCCCAGCACCGGCAAAGCGGCGCCGAAGGCGAGAAGGGAGCGGCGACTGACACTGACCATGGGCAACTCCTTGTAGGCGGGTGCTGAATTCACGCAGCACGTACAAAGGAGTATGACGAGGCAGCCGTCGGCTGATTTAGCTCAGCTGCAGCTTGTGCTTCAGGCTCTGCATGACACTCGCCTTGTTCTGCAGGTAGTCATTCAAGCCTCGCGCGCGCAGGTTGCACGCATCGCACTGGCCGCAACCGGCGCCAATGATGCCGTTGTAGCAGGTCAGGGTCTGGTGCTGCACGAGTTCCAGTTGGTGGTGGTAGTCAGCCAGCGCCCAGGTCTCGGCCTTGTTCAGCCACATCAGCGGGGTGTCCAGGCGCAGCGTGTAATCCATCCCCAGTTGCAGCGCCGTGTTCAGCGCCTTGACGAACTCATCGCGGCAATCGGGGTAGCCCGAGAAGTCGGTTTCGCACACGCCGGTAATCACGGTCTCAGCTTTAACCTGATAGGCGTAGATCGACGCCAAGGTCAGGAACAGGATATTGCGGCCCGGCACAAAGGTGCTTGGCAGGCTTTCACCCGAGCTGTTCACGGTCGGCACGGGAATGTTGTCGCGGGTCAGGCTGCTGATGGCCAACTCGTTGAGCAAGGACACGTCCATCACTTTGTGAACGGTGGCCCCCAGTTGTTGCGCCAAGCGCTGTGCGACTTCAACTTCCGCCACGTGACGCTGACCATAGTCGAAGGTGATGCAGTGCACTTCGTCATACAGCGGCAGCGCCTGGATCAAGCAAGTGGTCGAGTCCTGCCCGCCACTGAATACCATAACGGCTTTTTTACTCATCACGTTGCTTCCTGCATTTGTAGAAGGTGGGAATAGTTTAAAGGGCATGCCATAAAAAACCCCGCGCTTCTTGCGAAGGCGGGGTTTTTTAATGCATGAACGATCAGTGAGCGTAGGTCAGCAACAGCTCTTTCGGTACTTGGAAATCCAGGGACATCATCACGCTGAGCGCGGTGATGGTGAAGATCGAGAACACGAACAGTTTGCGCGCCCAGACAGTGTCATCCACTGCCTTGTAGCCGGTCCAGGCCATGTACAACCAGTACATGCCCATGGCGGCGGCGACGGCGAGGTAGCTCATGCCGGCGTAGCCACTGAAGGTCAACATCAAGGTCGCCACGAGGAAGGCCAGGATGTAGAGCAGGATGTGTTTCTTGGCGACCTCGATGCCACGCTTGACCGGCAGAACCGGAATCGAAGCAGCCAGGTAGTCATTGAAGCGGAAGATCGCGATGGCATAGGAATGCGGCATCTGCCACAGGCTGAACATCACCAGCAGCACCAGCGCGGCCATGTCGAAGCTATTGGTCACAGCCACATAACCAATCACCGGCGGCATCGCCCCCGACAGACTGCCCACCAGCGTGCCGTGAACCGACTTGCGCTTGAGGTACAGGCTGTAAAGGCCGACGTAGATAACAAAACCGATCACGGCAAACAGCGCCGCCAACGGGTTGGCCACCTTGTACAACAGTGCCACACCGGCAACACCCAGGACGGTCGCGTAGATCAGTGCCAGCTTCAGGGAGATGAGGCCCTGGACCAGCACACGATTCTTGGTGCGCTCCATCTTGATGTCGATGTCGCGGTCGATGCAGTTGTTGAACACACAACCGGAAGCTACCACCAGGGACGTACCGATCATTGCAGCCAGGAAGATGGCCAGATCGACATGTCCCTTGGAGGCCAGGAAGAAACCGCCTGCCACAGAAAGCACGTTACCGAAAATGATCCCCGGTTTGGTGATTTGGATAAAGTGCTTAAGCGACATCGGGTCTTACCTCACTTCGCCATCATGAACGTATGGATGCTGAACATGATCCATATCGACAGGCCAACCAGCAGCAGGATCACAAGACCTGCGAACACGAATGCAATCACGTTATCGCGCTGCTCTTTGGAGCGGTCCAGGTGCAGGAAGTACACCAGGTGAACCAGCACCTGAATCACCGCGAACGCCAGGACGATCATCAAGGTGATCGACTTCGGCAAGGTTGGGTACATCACCAGGCCGAATGGGATCAGGGTCAGGATTACCGACAGGATGAAGCCGATAGCGTAAGACTTTACGCTGCCGTGGCTCGCATCATGGCTGTCATGGTCATGGGAGTGTGCATTAGCCATTACAGGGTCCCCATCAAGTAGACGACGGTGAATACGCAGATCCAGACCACGTCCAGGAAGTGCCAGAACAGGCTCAGGCAGCTCAGGCGAGTCTTGTTGGTGTTGGTCAGGCCGTGTTTATTGACCTGATACATCATCACCGCCATCCACAGCAGGCCGGCAGTTACGTGCAGACCGTGGGTGCCTACCAGCGTGAAGAACGCGGACAGGAAGCCGGAACGGTGCGGGCCGTAGCCTTCGGAGATCAGCAGGTGGAACTCGTTGATCTCCATGCCGATGAAGCCCAGGCCGAACAGGAAGGTCAGTGCCAACCAGCTCAGTACGCCTTTCTTGTTGCCCTTGTAGAAGGCCAACATGGCGAAGCCGTAGGTGATCGAACTGAACAACAGCAAGGCGGTTTCGCCGAGCACGTAAGGCAGTTCGAAGATGTCGTGGCCCGACGGGCCACCCGCTACGTTGTTTACCAGTACCGCGTACACCGCGAAGATCGACGCAAACAAGATGCAGTCGGTCATCAGGTAGAGCCAGAAACCGAATACGGTCATTGGCCCCGAGTCGTGGTGATGGTCATCGTGCCCATGGTCATCGACATGGGCGTGTCCAGCATTGGTCACTAAGTTCGACATGGTTTAAGCCTGTTCCAACGAGGTTTCTACACGGTTGGCCGGGATTTTCTTCTCGGCTACCAGGCGAGCGTGTTGCTCGGCTTCGATGCGCTCGATCGTTTCGACCGGCACCATGTAGCCTTGATCATCACGGGCAGCGTGAATGATGAAGTAACCGATAGTGCCAACCAGGCCCACGATTGCCAGCCACCAGATGTGCCAGATCATCGCGAAACCGAACACGGTCAACAGCGCGCCCATCACCACGCCAGTGGCGGTGTTGTTCGGCATGTGGATCGGCTCGTAGTGCTTGGGTTGCTGGTACGCAGTACCGTCTTCCTTCGCTTCGGTGAACGCATCGATCGTGTTCGCAGTAGGAATCACAGCGAAGTTGTAGAACGGCGGTGGCGACGAAGTCGACCATTCCAGGGTGTGGCCATTCCATGGGTCGCCGGATTCGCAAGCGTTCTGCTTACGGTCACGGATACTCACGTACAGCTGGATCAACTGGCAGGCGATACCGGCAGCGATCATCAACGCACCGAACATGGCAACGTACAGGTACGGCACCCACTCAGGGTTGGTCGTAGCGTTCAGACGACGGGTCATGCCCATGAAGCCCAGTGCATAGAGCGGCATGAACGCGACGAAGAAGCCCGAGATCCAGAACCAGAATGCAGCCTTGCCCCAGCCTTCGTGCAGCTTGAAGCCGAACGCTTTCGGGAAGTAGAAGCTGAAACCAGCGATGTAACCGAATACCGCACCACCGATGATCACGTTGTGGAAGTGAGCGATCACGAACAGGCTGTTGTGCAGGACGAAGTCAGCACCCGGAATGGCCAGCAGTACGCCAGTCATGCCGCCGATAGCGAAGGTCACCATGAAGCCCAGGGTCCACAGAACCTGGCTGGTGATACGCAGACGGCCGTGGTAGATGGTGAACAGCCAGTTGAATAGCTTCACCCCCGTCGGGATGGAAATCAGCATCGTCGCCAGGCCGAAGAAGGCGTTGACGCTTGCCCCCGAGCCCATGGTGAAGAAGTGGTGCAGCCAAACCATGAAGCCCAGTACGGAGATCGCGCCGGAGGCGTAGACCATCGAGTGGTGACCGAACAGGCGCTTGCCGGTAAAGGTCGAGATCACTTCAGAGAAGATACCGAACGCTGGCAGGATCAGGATGTACACCTCAGGGTGACCCCATGCCCAGAACAGGTTCACGTACATCATTGGATTGCCACCAAGTTCGTTGGTGAAAATGTGGAAATCCAGGTAACGGTCAAGCGACAGCAGCGCCATGGTAGCGGCCAGGATCGGGAACGAAGCCACGATCAGGACGTTGGCCCAGGTGCAGGTCCAGGTGAAGATCGGCATGTCCATCAGTTTCATGCCAGGGGCGCGCATTTTCAGGACGGTGGCCAGGAAGTTGACCCCCGTCAGTGTCGTCCCGAGTCCTGATAACTGTAGCGCCCAGATGTAGTAGTCCACACCCACGCCAGGGCTGTACTGGATACCCGACAACGGCGGATACGCAACCCAACCGGTCTTGGCGAATTCGCCGACGCCCAGGGACAGGTTGATCAGCACCACGCCGGACACCAGCAGCCAGAAGCTCAGGGAGTTCAGGAACGGGTAGGCAACGTCACGCGCACCGATCTGCAGCGGCAAGGCAAGGTTCATCAAGCCGGTGAAGAATGGCATCGCCATGAAGATGATCATGATCACACCGTGAGCGGTGAAGATCTGGTCATAGTGTTCAGGCGGCAGGTAGCCAGGCGAACCCTCGGTGGCCATGGCCAACTGGGTACGCATCATGATGGCGTCGGCAAAACCACGCAGCAGCATGACCATGGCAACGATGACGTACATGACACCGATTTTCTTGTGGTCGACAGACGTCAACCACTCGGTCCACAGGTAGGTCCATTTCTTGAAATACGTGATTGCAGCAAACAGTGCCAGACCACCCAGCGCGATCATGGCGATGGTCACCATCACGATCGGCTCGTGGAACGGGACCGCATCCCAACTTAATTTACCAAACATCGTTTACTCCTCTGCCCCAGCAGTTGAATGCGAGCCCGTGTCAGAACCTTCAACCACGGCCACTTCTTTCTTCTCGTGCTTGACCGGCTTGCCTGGCTTCATACCTTCGTACTTGTCGACGATTTTCTGAAACAGGTCCGGCGTGTACGCAGAGTACAGAGTGGCGGGGTTGTTCTGGCTTGGTTTGGCAAGGGCATCGTATTCAGCTTGATCAAGCTGTTTAGGTGCGGCCTTGACTTTGGCTACCCAGGCGTCGAAATCTTCCTGGCTCGTCGAGATCGCTTTGAATTTCATGCCGGTGAAGCCAGCGCCGCTGTAGTTAGCGGAGATGCCTTCCATTTCAGCTTTCTGGTTGGCGATCAGGTGCAGCTTGGTCTGCATGCCTGCCATTGCGTAGATCTGGCCGCCCAGAGCGGGGATGAAGAACGAGTTCATCACGGCGTCGGAGGTGATCTTGAAGTTCAGCGGAGTGTGCTCCGGGAACTGGATTTCGTTAACCGTCGCGATACCCAGGTCCGGGTAGATGAACAGCCACTTCCAGTCCAGCGCGACCACTTCGATGTTGATCGGTTTGACGTCGGATTCCAGCGGACGGTACGGGTCCAGTGCGTGGGTGGACTTGTAGGTCACATAGCCCAGGGCAATGATGATGAGGATCGGCACCAGCCACACTGCGACTTCGATCTTGGTGGAGTGCGACCACTTCGGCGCGTAGGTCGCGCTGGTGTTCGACGCGCGGTATTTCCAGGCGAAGGCGAAGGTCATGATGATCACGGGGACCACGACCAGCAGCATCAGCAGGGTGGCGGTGATGATCAGGTTTCGTTCATCCAGACCGACCTGTCCTTTTGGGTCGAGCAAGGTCCACTTGCAGCCTCCCAGCATTAACATCATGCCAAGCAGCGGCAAAAAGCCTAGTAATCGGGGGTACCTGTTTTTACTCATCTCACGACCTCTAAAGCAGCTTGCGCAATGCAGTTGGGTTTTGATCGCCAACACTTCACCCTGCCAAGGGTTGGCATTTCTCTTCGATTGAATAAGAGCCTGCCCGGTACGCCATAAATGGACGTGTCACGGACCTGCGGTGAGTTCTTATTCGATTTCGTGGTTAAAGGCCTTGTTACAGACCAATTCCATTTGGTGCGGAAAGTTGAAAGGCTGCCGGAACCTGGGGTCGCACAGAGCCATCCATCTGCCCCTCGACCGCTCCAATGCTCAAAGATTGAACAGCACCGGACATTCAGTGCGGGCGATTGTAGTTAGCTAGCGATGTATAAACCATGTCTTATAAAGAAATAATTTTTATCGATTCCAGCAACAATCCTTCACCATTCCTGCAAAGGTTCGCGATCTTATCGTGTTCGATTCCCCACAAAAACCACAAAAATTGCCGTGTTATTCAGCACAGCCACTCAACCCTTACACGCTGTAAGGGCATGCAAAACGCATCCAAGTCCCCATAAAACAAGGCATTCGGACATCACCGAAGCGCTGGAACCACGCGGCGCTCGCGGCGTCATTCAAACCACGAACTGACAGCACAATTTGGCTTCCTGGCGCAAATTTATGCGAAGGTCCGGCACAGCAGAAACGTCCTGCGGCAGCTTCCGTGTGACAACATGTCGCACACTGCGCGCACCTCAAGTTGCTGCGCGTCACAGCACTTTCACAAATCCCTACGAACAAAAACGCCCCGGCCTTCCTTTAAGGAAGAGCGGGGCGTTTCAGTGAACAGACTCAGGCGTTGGGTCGGCGATTCCGGTAAATGCCCAACGGCACCAGGATCACCGTCAGCACGAACGCCACCAGTGCCCATTGCGCCAGGGACAGGCCGAGGATCGGCGGGTAAGGCGTGCTGCAGAAGCCATCAACCTGGAAGCCCAGCGGGAACACCTTGGCCAGCGGCAGGTCATCAACAATCGGCTGCAGCACATCGATGCCGCAGCTGACTTGCGGGAAGAACTGGGTGTACACATGGTGGCCGGCCGCAGCGACGCCGCCCAGCGCACTGAGTACCACCAACCCTTCAAACAGCGTGACCGCGCCCTTGCGGCGCATGGCGGCGCCGATGAACGCAAATATCGCAATCAACAACAAGGCGTAGCGCTGCAGGATGCACAGCGGGCACGGCGCCTCGCCCAACACGACTTGCATGTACAGCGCGCCGCCGATCAGCGCCAGGCAGATGATGCCCAGCAACACCAGAAAGCGCCGCTCCCTGCCTATACGCAATTCGTCACTCATCCCCGTTTCCCTTACCTGATTATGGTTAATGCCAGATGGCCGCAAGTTTACACACAGGGGATGGTTAAAACAGAAGGGGGTTAACAGCAGATTAATCAGCGGCAAATGGAGGAGCAATGTGCGAGCGGGCTTGCTCGCGAAGGCGGCGTGTCAGTCGACATGTTAAGTGACTGATCCAGGGCTTTCGCGAGCAAGCCCGCGCCCACAATTGGGCAGCGTCGTTTCCGGACAATTATTCCAGCGCCGCAGCCGGGCCGAAGAACTCGTAGCGCGCCTGCTGCTCGGGAACGCCCAAAGCCTTGAGGTGGCGCTTGATCGCCGCCATGAAGCCTTTAGGGCCAAGGAAGTAGGCGTCCAGGTCGCGCTGCTCGGGCAACCATGCCGCCAGTTGCGCTTGGCTCAGCAGGCCGACCTTGTCCGCCGCCGGGCTTACGCCGTCGTCCTCGGCATAACAGTAAAAGCGTTTGAGTTGCGGATGCTTGGCCGCCAGGGCGTCCACCCAGTCACGGAACGCATGCACCCCGCCGTTACGCGCGCAGTGGATAAAGTGCACCGGGCGCTCAGTGGCCAACGCCGCTTCGAGCATTGGCAGCGTCGGGGTGATGCCCACGCCACCGCTGATCAACACCAGCGGTTTATCGTTGGCCACCAAGGTGAACTCACCCGACGGCGGGAACAGCTCAACGGTCGCGCCAACCAGCAACTGGTCATGCAGGAAGTTGGACACCCGCCCACCGGCCTCGCGTTTGACGCTGATGCGGTAAAGGCCCGCGTCGCTCAAGGCTGACAGGGAGTAATTACGGCGCACTTCTTCGCCGTCGACCGTCAGCTTAATGCCAATGTACTGGCCCGGCGCAGCGGCCAGGATCGGACCGTTGTCCACGGGGGCAAAATAGAACGAGGTAATCTCATCGCTTTCCTCCACCCGCTTGACCAGCAGGAACGGCCGCGCACCGCGCCAGCCGCCCGGGGCCTGAGCTTTTTCGTCGTAGATGGCCGCTTCGGCGCCAATCAGGATGTCGGCCAACTGGCCGTAGGCGGCGCCCCAGGCGCTCAGCACCTCAGGCGTGGCAATCTCGCTGCCGAGCACTTCGTAGATGGCGCGCAACAGGCAGGTGCCCACGATCGGGTAATGCTCCGGGAGGATCTGCAAAGCCACGTGTTTGTTGATGATCTTGGCAACCAGATCGCCCAGTTGGTCCAACTGGTCGATATGCCGCGCGTACATCAGCACGCCGTTGGCCAACGCGCGGGGTTGGTCGCCACTGGCCTGATTGGCCTGGTTGAACAGCGGGCGAACCTGCGGGTATTCGCTGAGCATCATGCGATAGAAATGCGTGATCAGCGCTTCGCCACCGCTTTCCAACAAGGGCACAGTGGATTTGACGATGGCACGGTCTTGGGCACTAAGCATGGCAGACTCCTGGGTCTTCTTACTGAATGCCTGTACTTACTCAGTATTCATGCCAACTTATTATTCGTTAATTTTCAATTAGTTAAATATTAAGTAGTCAATATGACCCGCAACACAATATAGTCATAAGGACTACAAGGAGTCATTATGACTGCACAATCGCTGCTCACCACCCTGCTGCCGCTGGTCGCCGACCTTTCTCGCGAATTGTCCGAAGGCGAGCGCTATCGGCGCCTGCTGCACGCCATGCGCGCCCTGCTGCCGTGCGACGCCGCGGCGTTGTTGCGCCTGGATGGTGAGTGGCTGGTGCCTCTGGCGGTGGATGGGTTGAGCGCCGACACCCTTGGTCGACGCTTCAAGGTCAGCGAACACCCACGCTTCGCCGTGCTGCTGAGCAGCCCCGGGCCTACCCGTTTCGACAGCGACAGCGAACTGCCCGACCCCTACGACGGTTTGGTCGAGGGCCTGCACGGCGACCTGCACGTGCACGATTGCATGGGCTGCCCACTGTTTATCGACGACAAACCCTGGGGCCTGCTGACCCTCGACGCGCTGGACACCGAGCGCTTCGAGCGTGTTGAACTGGATGCCTTGCAAGCCTTCGCCAGCCTGGCGGCGGCCACGGTCACCGTTGCCGAACGTATCGAGCGTCTGGCGTTACGCGCCGACGATGAGCATCAGCGCGCCGAGATCTACCGCCAGGCCAGCGGCCAGCAGCACAAGGAAATGATCGGCCAGAGCAAGGCGCACAAGCGCCTGGTCGAGGAAATCAAACTGGTCGGCGGCAGTGACCTGACCGTGCTGATCACCGGCGAAACCGGCGTAGGCAAAGAGCTGGTGGCCCAAGCGATTCACGCCGCGTCGCCGCGTGCAGATAAGCCGATGATCAGCCTCAACTGCGCCGCCCTGCCGGAAACCCTGGTGGAGAGCGAACTGTTTGGCCATGTGCGTGGCGCCTTTACCGGCGCACTGAACGAGCGTCGCGGCAAGTTCGAGCTGGCCAACGGCGGCACCTTGTTTCTGGATGAAGTCGGCGAGTTGTCGCTGACCGTACAGGCCAAACTGCTGCGTGTACTGCAAAGCGGCCAGTTACAGCGCCTCGGCTCGGACAAGGAGCATCAGGTGGATGTGCGCCTGATCGCCGCCACCAACCGCGACCTCGCCGAGGAAGTGCGCAATGGTCGCTACCGTGCCGACTTCTATCACCGCCTGAGCGTGTACCCGCTGCAAGTGCCGGCGCTGCGTGAACGTGGGCGCGACGTGCTGCTGCTGACCGGGTTCTTCCTGGAACAGAACCGCTCACGTATGGGCTTGGGCAGCCTGCGCCTGAGCAGCGATGCCCAGGCGGCATTGTTGGCCTATAACTGGCCGGGCAACGTGCGGGAGTTGGAACATTTGATCGGCCGCAGCGCACTCAAGGCCCTGGGTAACTGCCACGAACGTCCGAAGATTCTGAGCTTGAATGCGCAAGACCTCGACCTGCCTGACGTCAGCGCGCCGCCGGTGATCGAAGCCCAGGCCGATGCGGTCCCGGTTGTCGCCGGCGACCTGCGCCAGGCCACCGAACATTACCAACGCCAGGTTATCAGCGCCTGCCTGGAGCGCCACCAGCACAACTGGGCCAGCGCCGCCCGCGAACTCGGCCTGGACCGCGCCAACCTGGGCCGCATGGCCAAGCGCCTGGGCCTCAAATAAACCAACGGGCTTGGTAAGCGGCGGTAGACACCTCGGTCCATGTGGGAGCGGGCTTGCTCGCGAATGCGGCGTGTCAGGCAACAACTCTGGCACTGAAACACCGCTTTCGCGAGCAAGCCCCCTCCCACATTAGATTGCCTTCGCTTTGTAGACAGGACTCACAGGCTTGGGCTTACGAAACACCAGCACATTCCCCAACATCACCAGCACCAACCCCATCAGCGCCGGGGCCGTCCACTGATAACCCTCGGCGAACGCCGACACGTTCAGCGCCACCACCGGGAACAACACTGTGCAGTACGCAGCGCGCTCCGGCCCCATGCGGCCGACCAGCGTGAGGTAGGCGGTAAACCCAATCACCGACCCCGGAATCACCAAGTACCACAACGCGCCGACATAACGCGCACTCCAATCCATCTCGAACGGAATCCCGCGCACCGCGCAGTAGGTCGCGAGCATCGCCGAGCCATACGCCATGCCCCAGGCATTGGTGGTCAACGGTTTGAGCCCGGCTTTTTGCTGCAGGCTCGAGAGCATATTGCCTGCCGAGAAACACATCGTGCCCAACAAGGCCAACCCCAGGCCGAGCAACGTCTGTGGGCTGGCGGTGTGCCCGGCCAATTCCGGCCAGAACAAGAACCCCAGGCCCATCAACCCCAGCGCGCCGCCCAGCAACACGTTCCGCGCGACCCGCTGGCCAAAAAACACCCGCGCATTGAGCGCGTTCCACAGCGTGGCCGTGGAGAACACCACCGCCACCAGGCCGCTGGGAATCCACTGGCTGGCAGTGAGGAAGCACATGAAGTTGACGCAGAACAGGCACAGGCCTTGCGCCAGGCAGATCAGGTGCCCGCGGCGGTTCATCACCTGCAACTTACGACTCAGCAGTAACAGTGCAAACAACACCAACGCCGCCAGCCCAAAGCGGTAGACGATCGACACCGGAATCGCCACGACGCCCAATTGCCACTTGAGTGCAATCCAAGTGGTGCCCCAGATCAGCACGGTGAGTAAATACAGAAAAAGGTTCATAGCGGGCTCCGTCGATTGAGCCACAGTGTCACCCGCCAGGCCGGGAGCGCTCTTGCAGATTCTTGCGCTTTTGTTGGGCAGTGGGCTCACAGCGCCAGCGACGCGGAGTAGGATGCAAGGCGTCGGAGAGTACACACCATGCCTGATCTGGAATCCCTGCAAGTCTTTCAAGCCCTCAACCGCTCGCCCAACGCTCGCCTGGAAGCCTGCGCCGAGCTCGGTGACGGCTTGTCTGCGGCCTTGTGGAGCAACCATCACGACTCGCAGGACTACCAGGCGCCCAGCCATCACACCTTGTCCTGCTACATCGGCGGCGGCACCGGGACCTTTCGTCGCGACCAGCCGGGCACCAAGGGCGGCCCCGACAAGCTGTGTATTCTGCCGGCCGAACACCAGTCGGCCTGGGTGATCAACGGCGAAATTCGCCTGGCCCACGTGTATTTCAGCCCGGAACAGTTCGCCCTCGGCTGCGTCACCCTGCTCGACCGCGAACCGCGTGAACTGCAACTGCGCGAAAGCACTTTTCTCGAAGACGCAAGCCAGGCGCGGCGCTTTCACCAATTGATCGCCCTCAACTGGCACGAGCCCGCCGAGCGCCTGCTGACCAGCAGCCTGGCGCATGAAATGCTCAGCCACACCTTGCTCAGCCAGGTCGGTGCGCGTGATGGCCTGCGCCTCAAAGGCGGGTTGGCCGCGCATCAGCGGCGGCTGTTGGTGGACTACATCGATCACCACCTGGAGGACCCGATCAGCCTGGGGCAACTGGCCGGTCTCTGCGCACTGTCGGAATACCATTTCGCGCGGATGTTTCGCCAAAGCTTCGGCTTGCCGCCCCATCAATACCTGTTGTCACGACGGCTGGTTCGGGCACAGACCCTGTTGCGCAGTGGCGCCCTGCCCCTCGGTGACATTGCCTGGATGTGCGGTTTCTCCAGCGCCAGCCACTTCACCCATCGTTTTCGCCAAGCCATGGGCGCAACGCCCGGTGAATACCGCCAAGCGTTCTGCACCGCCTGAACCATCACCCCCTCATCAAGCCCAACGTCTTGGCTTTGGCCACCGCCTGGGTGCGCCGCTCCACGCCGAGTTTGCTGTGAATACGCCGCGCGTGGGTCTTGACGGTGTGCAGCGAAATAAACAGCCGATCGGCGATTTCCAGGTTGGAGTTGCCAAGGGCGATCAAATGCAGCACTTCCAGTTCGCGTTGACTCAAGGGGTTCTCCGCCACGCCGCCGGGCGACGCTTGCGTCTCCAACCCCAGCTCACTCAATAACCCAGGAGCGCGCAAGCGCAGTTCGCGAATGGCCTGTTGCACCTGACAACGCGCGGCCAGTTCCAAACCGGTTTGCAGGGCGTGGCGGGCCAGCGCCGCATCGCCCACGCGCCAGGCCACTTCGCCCAGCACGAGGTGCAATTCGGTTTCCAGGCACAGCATGCCGCGTTGCTGGGCGGTGTGCAGCAAGGCATTGAGCCGCACCATGGGTTGGTCGGCGCAGCCCAGCCGCACCTCGGCCAGCACCAGCAAATACTCCAGACGTGGAATCAATTCCAGCGTGGCCGGCGGTGCCTGTCGAGCCTGCGGCCCACGGAAGTGGCGCAACACCCGGCGCACCGCCTCCACGGTCAAGTCGGCGCGGCCCTGCTGTAACCAGAAGTGCCCACTGACCAACAGCAGCACTGCGCGATACACCGATTCCGGCACTTGGCGTTGCTGCATCAAGCGCTCGGCGTCGCGCAGTTGGATAAAGGCCTGGGCGTAATCGCCATGGTTGGCTGCCAGCAGTGCCAGGCCGAGAAACCCGTACAGCACGCGTTTGTCCTGGCTGTGCAGGCACATCGTCAACCCGGCGTCGAAACACTCGCTGGCGAGTGCGTCCTGCCCTTGGCGCAGCGCCAAATGCCCGCGCCGCAGGGCGATGCGCCCGACCAATGGCCCGGCCTTGAGCCGCTGCTGCAAGAGCATCGCCTGCACATTTTCCAGCAGGCTTTGCGCGCGATACGGGGCACCGCGTTGTTCCAACAATTGCGCGTGGTCCAGTTCCAGCAACGCCTCCAGTACCAACGAGCCGTGGGCCCGCGCCAGGCACAGGGCTTCGCGGTTCAGCGTTTGGCCCACGTCCAATTCACCGCGCAGCAAGGCTTGCTGGGTCAGGCCCGAGAGGCACATGACGCGCGACGTCCAGGCGTTATCGGGCAAGGCTTGCAAGGCTTCCAGAAAATGCTCGCGGGACCGCTCGGCATCGCCGCCCAGATGCAACAGCCAACCCCATTGCGCCTGCCAGCGGGCCAACAAATGCCGCTGTTGCGCTGCACTGGGTTGCGGGGCAAAGCGGGCAAGCTGGTCGATGCACACGCCCGCCTGGTCAAAACGCCCGGCAAACAGCAGCGCCGCCGTGACCAGCCCCACCAGCTGCGCAGAACCGAGCATCAAGTCATCGCCATGCTCTTCATGCAGGCGCAACAGCAGCAGCGCATTCTGCTGGCGGAACAGGTCTTCAAAACTGAAGTGCTGTAACAAACTCACCGCCACTTCGTACTCTTCGGCCAGCAAGGCCTGTTCAAACGCGGCTTGCCAGTCGCGCTCGGCGGTAAACCACTGGCAGGCACGCCGATGCCACGAGCGCTTGGCCGGCCAGGGCTCATTGCAGAGCAATCGCGCCAGCGGCGGGAACACGTGCAGCCAATCGGCGGTGTCTTCCCATGGCTGGATAAATGCACCGAGTGCCTGCAAATCCCGCAGGTACTGAGCGCCGTCGCCAGCACCGAACAGGTGCTCACACAAGTTCGGGTTGAAACGCGGCAGATGCGCCAGCACACGCCAGGCATCGGCCAGTTCGGCCGGCAAGGTACTGAAGAGCTCATGTTGCAGGTAGTCGAGCAAGGTCTTGTCCGGGTGCCCATCGCCCAGCAAGGCGATACGCACGCCCGCACACCAACCGGCACTGAACTGCATCACGCTGTCGACAGTCTGCCCGGGGCCCAGCAATTGCTGGACCTGCGCGGGGCTGAATGCCAACTCACTGCACTCCAGCAACGCGTCGTCGAGCAACAGCCGTGGCCAGTTGCACAGCGGCCGCCGTCGCGCGCCCAGCCACCAGGTCAGCGCCGGGCTGGCGACGTTGAGTAAACGATCGAGCAACGCGTCCAGCCCAGGCGCGGGCAGACGGCAGAAGTCATCGAGAAATACCCACGCCGCGTGCTGCCAGCGGCTGAGGTCGAGCAACAAAGTGGCTTCATCGACAAAGGGCAGCCCCAGGTTGTGCGCCAGGCGCTGACAAAATTCGTGGGGGCTGAGGACCGCGCCATTGAGCGGCAGCCAATAGACCTGGCAACCTTTCGGCGCCTGCAACGCACACTCTGCGAGCAACGCACTCTTGCCACTGCCGCCCGGCGCGCAAAGCAACTTGACCCTGACGGGCGCGGCGAGCAAAGGCTCGGCCAGGCGCGGGCGCAACAGATGGTGAGCGGACAGCCGTGGCATGAATCCAGGACGGTCCAGGCAGCGTGTCATGGCGGTCATTGCTGCATCCTGCGTTTTTATTGTTATGCAACCTGACGCCTACCGTAGTCCTGTGGTCGGCGGTTGTTGAAGAAGTATTCAGCGGGGTGATTAATGACCATGCACAAAAGCCAATGTGGGAGCGGGCTCGTTCGCGAATACGGCGTGTCAGTCATCGACTTCTGAGACCGATACACCGCCTTCGCGAACAAGCCCGCTCCCACCATTGAGCCCAATTCGACCCGGGATCAGCGCACGCCCGCAGACCTCAAAGCCGCCGGTGTGTAATCCGCCGCCTTGGCCGCAAAGCCGAACACGAAGCTGCTTTTCTCCTCATTCTTCATCCCCAGCGCGATGTAGCGCCCGGCGATGATGTCGTACAGGGTTTCCACGGTGTAGGCCGGCACCTGGTGGTCGTAATAGAACTGCGCATGGCCTTCGGCAACACGCCACAACTGGCCACGGCCGTCGTAGTGATCCACCAGCGCGACTTGCCAGCTGTCCTCGTCAATGTACATGTGGCGCTTGGCGTAGATGTGCCGCTCGCTTGGCTTGACGGTGCCGACCACTTCCCACACCCGGTGCAGCTCGTAACGGGTGAGGTCCTGGTTGATATGCCCGGCCTTGATGATGTCGTCGTACTTGAGGGCCGGTGAGTCGAGCTTGTAGCTGTTGTAGGGGATGTACATCTCTTTTTTGCCGACCAGTTTCCAGTCATAGCGGTCGGGGGCGCCGGAGAACATGTCGAAGTTGTCGGTGGTACGCAGGCCGTCGGAGGCCGTGCCCGGTCCGTCATAGGACACTTGCGGCGCGCGGCGCACACGGCGCTGGCCAGCGTTGTAGATCCAGGCCAGGCGCGGCTCTTTCACCTGGTCGAGGGTCTCGTGCACCAGCAGCACGTTGCCCGCCAACCGCGCCGGGGCGGTGACCGATTGCTTGAAGAAGCTCAACACGTTGGCGGCCTTGGCCGGGTCGATATCCGGGATGGCCTGAGGCACCGCCACTTCTTCTTCGAAGCGGATCGGCGTGTAGCTGCCGTTTGTCTGCGGGGTGGCCTGGGTGATGATGCGTTTCAGGTTGCCGCCGTGGTAACGGGTGATGTGGTTCCACAGCACTTCCACGCCATTCTTGGGAATCGGGAACGCGTAGTAGCGGTTGCCGGTGAAATTCTCCAGGCCGTTGCCGTCGTTGATCGCGTGCACATTCAGCGCGCTGCGCTTGATTGACTCATAGATGTCCGGCGGCAGGTTGACCGTGCGGTGCGTCGGGTACACCGGGATTTTGTAGGTCTCGGGGTAGCGCTTGAACATCGCCACCTGGCCGTCGGAGAGTTTGGCCTTGTACTTGTCCACCGTGGCGGCAGTAATCACGAACAGCGGTTTTTCATTGGCGAATGGGTCGGCGAGAAAGCCCTTGCTGTCGACTGCGCCGGCGTTTTTCGGGATGCCACCGGTCCAGGCCGGGATTGAGCCATCGGCGTTGCCGGCTTTTTCGGCGCCCACCGGCGTCAGGCTGGTGCCGAGCTTGGCGGCCTCTTCGGGCGACACGGCGGCCATGACGTGGGCCGCCAGCAAACTCAGGGCCATCACTGCAAATATCTTACGCATAGGTTCTTGTCCTTCCTTAAACCAAGTCAGAAGTTCACGCCGAAGCTGAGGGCGACAAAGTCGCGGTCGGTGAGGGTGTTGTAGTCACCGCCAAAAAAGTCGGTGTAGCTCAGGCTGGCGGTGTAGGTGTTGCGGTAGTCCGCATCCACGCCGACGCTGATCGCCTTGGCGCCTTCATTGAACAGGCCGTTGGGGCCATAGCCACTGACGTCCTGGGACCACGACAGGTTGGGCTTGAGGTTCACCCCGGCAAACACGTTGTTGTAGTCAAGGATTGCCCGGGCGCGATACCCCCAGGAGTTGGCCGTGACGAAACCATCGGTGTCGCCGCCGAAACCGTAGGCGCCGTACACCGAATCACGGCCGTAGCGCAGTTTGCTTTTGGCCTCCAGCCCGCCGACGTGCACAAACGCCGCCTCGCCCACCAGGGTCAGGCGTTCGGCGCCGAGTACCTGGTCGAAGAACTGGGTCATGGTGCTCTGGATCTGAGTGATTTCCTTGCGCCGGTAGCCGGAGTTATCCGAGCCGAACGAACTGCGGATCGGCGAGGCGGTTTGGCCGGCAATCGGGTTGACCAGCGCCAGGGTCAAGTCGGTGGTGTTGAGTTGCACCGGAGCATTCGGGCGGTAGCTGATTTCGCCGGTCCAGGCCGTGCCGGTAGGCAAGGTGGTGGAGAAACTCGCGCCGTACAGGCGAATGTCTTCCGGATAATCGAGGTAATACTGGCCACGGCCGAGCATCGTGCTCTGGGCCAGGCCCGAGCCGCTGCCGGGTGCGATGGCGTTGGCGGTCGCCGCGATACGCCCGATGGTGGCCAGGTTGGTGTTGGCGGTGATCGTGCCCACAGTAGGCGTGCGGCTGTGGTAATTCATGAAGTACAGGCCGTACTCGGTGTCATCGCCGAGCCAGCGCAACGCCGCGCCGAACTGGCCGCCATCGCGGGCTTCACGGTCCGAAGCACGTTGCACGACCACGCCTTCGCGCGTCACCTGGAAGCCTTGGCCGAACGCTGCGGCCACCGGTTGCAACGGCGCAATCGCCGGGCTGCCGACGGTGTAGTTGCCATTGCAGCCGTGGGCCACCACGTCGTTACCGAAGAATGTGCCGCAGTTATCCACCACGGTGTTTTCCCAGTTCAGCTGGTAGAAACCTTCCACCGACAGCTGGTTGGTGAGGCTCTGGGAGGCGAACAGCATGTTCACCGGAATCAGACCCTCCTTGATCTCGGCACCCGGACGACGGAAAGCCGACACGTCGATCGGGTTGATGCTGTTGATCGAGTTACCGATAAACGTACTCTCGCCCCAGCTCACCACCTGCTTGCCGACACGCACGTTGCCCGGCAAGTCGCCGATGGAATAGTTGTGATAGACGAACGCATCCAGCAGCTCGTAGCCCGAAGAGCGCGCGCCCTCGTCGCGATGGTTGTTGCTGATTTGCTTGAATTCGCGGTTTTCGTCCTGCAGTTCGAAGTCGTACCAGTATTTGCCGCGCACAAACACGCCGCTGTCGCCGTACTTGAGCTCCAGGTCGTGAATGCCCTTGAAAATCTTGGAGAAGGTTTCGCCCTTCTTGAAGTTCAGCCGCCCGTCATCCCCGGTAGACGCCTGCCCCGTTCCGCCATTGGGAATCCCCACCAGCTTTTTGTCGGCATCGCGCATGCCCCAACTGGCGCCGACCGACAGCGAGGAATCGAATTGCCCTTCGATTTCGCCAATGTTGAACGAAGCAGCCTGTGCCTGGGCGCAGCAGCCCAACGCAACCGCAGTGGCCAGCGCCTGTGGCGTGAAGATGGCGCGCATTGTTGTTTTTGTCATGCGTCTTCCCCGGTGAGTGACAGAAGGCCCCACCCTACTGCCGCTCGTCAGGAGCGATAAGCGCACCAAAGGGGTATTCGCACTGTCGCTCGAAAGGATTAGCAGAGGCTCTGGCCGGGGTTTGGACAGGGCTATGGATCAGGTGGATGGCGGGTTATCAGGAGGATGGATGGCCCGCCTGAAGACTATTGCAGATTGAGTAACAGTCCTTGTCATGAAGCGCTATTACTCATTTTGTTACAACCAACTATTCTTACCGGGCTTTCAGGGCAAACCGCCCGCTTCCAGCTTCGGGAGAAAAGTCGAACTTCAACGGATTGGCTAATGTATTCAATCTGTTACCTGTGTTCACTGACGTTGATTTATCGCTCCTTGATCCAACGTCTTACTTCGGCCGCTGCTGTTGCAGCGGCCTTTTTTAT
>NZ_LXJP01000062.1:0-38223 GCF_001728855.1 Pseudomonas sp. AP19
CCTCAGTGCTTAGCGATGAAGATTGGAAGAAAGTAGTGAAAATATCGAAAGGCCGCCAGGTGCTCATGCCGGATACGAAACTTCCGGCACAGGCCAAAACCCTCAGACGGGATGGAGGCATCACCAGGTACTTTTCCCATTTTCCTGGAGAGAGCCCTGAGGGCTACTCCAGCACTGAAAGCCCAGACCATATCGCCATGAAGGTGGCCATTTACAAGAAGCTGGTTGCTCTAGGCATTCAAGCCGAGCTTGAAGACGGCGTAGACGATTGGCGGGCTGACATTCTGGTTGGCGACTCGGCCTTTGCTCCGCGCCTAGCAATAGAAGTGCAGATTTCGCCTCAGTCTGCGCAGCGGACATATGAGCGCACTGAACAACGCAATCGCTCTGGTGTTCCGACTCTTTGGATATTCGGCAGTATCGGCCTGACGGGCGTTATCAACGAGGATCTAGCACGAACAAACCCCGTGTTCGTCGCAAAAACACCACTGGATGCAGCCGATATAGCGAGTGCAGTGTGTCGTGGCCAAGCATTCTACGATGACTTGTCGCACTACCAGCAAACGCCAGCAAGACCAGTTGCGCTGCTCATAAACTGTGCATGCGGAGACAGATGGCTCTACCCGTTCGGCTGTGTTTTGCTTCTCAACAGAATCTCCGGTGAAACTGCCCCAATGTTCATTAGTTGCTTTAGGACAAGCAGGGTGGGAAAGGGGCTTCTACCTACAGCTAGAATGAGGGCGGTGGAAAGATATTTTGACCTGGGCATGTCTGCCGTGAAAGTTAGCGCCGAAAAATATGGCGTTGGGTTTGGACGGCCATCTGAGGTCTGGCATCGTTACGGGCGCTTTGGAAACTCAAAATCAGGCATTCGGGTATGGGAGCGAAGCTATAGCTGCCCGACCTGCACCAGCACGCCTGAACCGCTGACGCGGGGCTTACCAAAGAATGTAGCCCTGTCGATGTGCCCGGTCCCCGTCGCCACTACCGTCGATGCGCGTTCTGTTCTTAGCGTCACACCGAGTTGGAGAATGAGCAGAAAGGACGGCTGGGTTGAGTCTGTAATGTGTGAACGTAGATGGAAGGATGAATTCATCTACCCGCTCAGGTCGGCAATTGCGCAGGCGTGACTCGCTGAACAGTTGCAACATGCCTAATCGGGTGGTCGCGACAGTTTTAATTCTCTAGGCCTCCGCTCCACAGCAGAGACTTGAGGGTTTGCGACAGTTTTGCGTTTCCTCCAGAGTTGGCTTGAAGCCCCAGAAAGCCGGGCTTCGCAGCGACAGTTTTAATTCTCTAAATCCACCGCGACTGTCGTGATGATCCGCCTCGACGATACTCCAGGTGTCGTCTCGTCCCCCTGGTCAGTCAGCAAGGTCAGCCAAAGCGGACGCTCGTTGAGCATAGCCTCACAACACGCTCATTGAGTATCGCCCCTAGCCTTGCGGCTAGTTGCGGATCGTGTACCCCCACGACTGCCATCTCAAAGCTTTCTGGGCCCGCGTGGATCCAACGATAGTATGTTGGACGCAGGTAACTGTCGTTCAAGCTCAGCAATACGGTCATACAGCTCTATGATTTTCGCATCCGCCTCGCTCAATAAACTTGCTAGCTGGTCGCGCTGTCGGGCAACCTGCTCAATCCGATCTCGCAAGGCGCGGCTTTTCTGACGGGCAAGATGATTTATCTGGTTCAACGAACGAGGTCGCTCCTCCGCATGTTGTTCGATGTAGGTTTTTATCTCTGCGATGAGACTCGGGAAACGTGATTTCTTAAGTGCCGACGGATCGCTCCCGGCCTCTTTGGCCACGTTGTTTTGAGTAACCGGTGTCCCCTTCGTTAGAAGCTGCGGCTTATTGAGTTTCAAGCGCTCAAAAGCCTCGCGATATTGATCGGCCGCGCTGCGACGCGCCGTGAGTTCAACGTCCATTTGCTCCCCCTATGACTCGCCGGAAGCTCTCTACGCTTCGTTGTTGAGCGATTAAGGACTCCATTAGCGGACTTCCGTACTGAGCATTAACAAGCCGCTCTTTGAGGACATGTTCAAGATCATCGACTGCGTCCAATCGTTCTGAGTCATACAGCACATCAGGGCAAGGTTTTTCATCCTCCGAATCACCGCCCCCGCAATGAGCAATGTTGTCGACTCCTCCGTACGGACAAGGCTTGCGACTCGAGCAAACGCCAAGAAGGATTTGGCGACATGCTGCGGCACCCTTCTTCGCCAAACCGATCATCTTCTTTGCATCCTCTGGCGTGATCAGCCGAACGATCTCAGCCTTACGTTTATCTCCATGGGGACTTACAAAACGCTCACTCGTAAGCTGCTGTAACTCTCTACCAAGCGTCTCGTACATCGTGCGAACGTACAGCGTGTGAGCCTTATCCTCTAGACGCATCTGCGAGTGATTTTGTCCGTAGTAAAGGCTCATCGCTCGGGTGACGTGCTTGAGTTGGTACTGAAGCGAGGCATCGCTTACGAGCCCGGAAGCTTGCATGTTTACTGCACCAGTTCTACGCAACTGATGCCATGCTAACGGCCATACCGCGCCCACTTGATAGTCCTCCGGCAATGTAGGAGTAGCTAGCCGGGCCAATTTCAAATCCTCACTCGTGATACGCAAACGCTCCAAGTCAAACACCTTGCCGTAGTGGCTCAAAAGGTCGGAATATGACGGAATACTTGGTCTCAGTGAGTGATCATTTTTCTTGCTCGATGGGGCCCACGGTTCGTAAGAAAACGAGGTTAAAAAACGCCCCGTGAGCCCGCTCGCAGCTACATGAGGTGCGTATAATGACCGAAACAGAGAAATGACCTCCATCGCCCTCACTGCGACCTTTACAGATGGGGATGTGACCCACAGGGCGTCGCTATCGGCCTGCGTTTTCGTCGTCTGTCCACGTAACAAAAAAATGTCGCCGAAATTCTTGTCGTGCTCGACCTCAAGGCATCCCGCTCGAAGATTCCAAGCTTCCTCGACTCGCATGAGGCTGAAGTTAAGGATGTAAGCTAAACCTGCGCTATTGACCAGTTTCAGATAGCTAGTCAGCGTTCTTACTTGCAATTCACCACTGCGCCCCACCCAACGTTCAAGTAGCTCAAAAATGCCGAAGCGTTTCGCGGTATCTGCAAACGCTCCGAGAAAACGAAGCCCCGTTTTAGCGCCTGATAAATGCATCTTATGGCCGCAAAAAGGTTGTGCGTTTGCGCACGCCACTCTTTTTGAAACTCTATGATTATGTTCGTAAGCCTCAATGCTGAACCGGTAACAAGCTTCAACTTGTTGTTGATGGGATAGGAAGTCATCAAGACACTCTCGCAGCCTGGTGACTTGGTAGTGCCAAATACGTGGAGGAATGTACGGTGTTTGAGCTGTTTGGTGGGGTGGAAACAGCGCAGCCAGACGGGTTAGCGAGCCCGAATCCAGCAAAGTAAACCCTACGGCGCTGCGAGACGCGTATAGCTCATGCATTAACGACAGAAACTCAGTCTTTCTTGAGGCATGAAGAAAGGCAGGGATTTCCTCGCATACGCGTGGAAAGCGGCTCAATTCGCTGGCCAGTATTCCTGCCTCTTCACACAAAACAAACAACCGCCGCATCTGATCGAACCGCGTCTTTAGAGATCGATAGCCGCGAGCGCCGTACGGCCCGTATAGCCACCAGCCTGTGATGATACGAAGCAGATCAGCGTTCGCCGAGCTAATGGGCGCCGCGACTTTTGTGGCGGGGCCATCCCCGAAATTTAGCGTTAACGCCTTCTTGGCCCATGGGTCAAGCCTCCAAACTGGGTCGCCCCAACGGCTTACTACTTTGCCCTGTGCATCAATTACGACAGGCCAATCAGGTGGCGGAGGCCAGCTCTCAGGACGGTAATTTGGCGCTCCGGGAACGGCGAGAGGCGACTCAATAGAAAGCCCTAACGTCGTGAGGATATTCATAAGGAAGGTCCCGCTGTAACTTCCGCCAGCCGAATAAATCCGTCCCAAGCTGGGTGATAACTCTCCTCAGCTATGCGAGCCAGTGCCTCCTCAACCCAAAGCCGACGCACCTCGCTACTTTCTTGAAAGAACCGCAGCTTCGCACTCAGACGCTCAATCGCAAGCATTGCAGGATGGTCAGCCTCCTCAGATCTATCCGTGGAAGCTGGACGATATCTAGTTAGCTCCAAGCTCTTGAGCACGCGCAAACTACTTAGCGACCAGACGTGATCTTCGCTTTCAATATCCCGATGATTGACGCAGAAGAGGCAACCAGCAGCGTTGATACAATCGGGATCAGGTGCATTCGTCGGAGCATCTACGACCGATTCTGGCAAGGACGTCGCACAAGCACCTGGAGCAGGTGAGCAAATGACGGGATCTGATTGCCGGTGAAATCGAGTAATTTCAATCATCGCAATTTGCGGATTGGGCTCAGCGTACACACGGATCAACGTTTCAGCTGTGTGCTGTGCGATTTCCGCGACCAGTTCAGGGCGTTGCGATTCACGTAACAACCAGTTAATACGAGCACCCCGTAGCTTACGTGGTCGAACGAATCGAATATTGGAATCGGTACAGAGGCGCACTAGAGCTGTGAACTGAGGAGCTTCTACAACGAGACGTCCCCCAAGACGGACGAGAGGAAAAAGAAGCCCCTCTAGGTCGTCCGGAAACCACGTGTTTCGCCACTCAATGTAGCGTTCAAACCACTCCTTGTAGCTTGAGAAAACTTCAAATAGCACTTCGCCCTGACGACGCTTTTTGTAAGACCTGACTTGGTAACCATCAAGGTGACTCGTATAGTGGTATTGGTCGATCCGAAGTTGATGCGCCTGCGACAAATTCATGCCGGTTTGCGCGATGAACATAAGCATCTCGGCTTCGATTCTCAGATTTACTGCCGGGTATCGAGTCTCGATTGAAACGTCAGAGTCCCGGAATTCTCGGTGTCGAAGGATGGCCGCAATCTGGAATTTGGTTTGAGGTCGAACCCGTCGTGACGCTTCTTTCTCTGTATCGCGAAGGCCGCACCAGATAGGTAGCGTTGTACCCGATCTCAATGCCACTTGGATGGGGAGTGGTCCCGCCACAGCCTCATAAGTGAGTGACGTACAGAGGTCGGCAATTAACTGCCCGAAAGAAAAGCTCTCTTCCACACTTTGCTTATCAGCGCTCCCATTTCTAACCCGTCCGTTGCCTCTGGGTTTGCGAATTCGTGTGCTGTACAAAAGTGTCGAGCTTCGGCCTAGCACTCGATCAAGCATCGTCGCTGTCAAACTTGCAGTGTCGTATAACGATCCGGCAGTTAAATATCCTTCCACACGGTGACGGTGTAAAAGATGCTCTGCCCACCCCAGGTAAGCTTGCGCAACCTTGTCAATGCTCAACTGGCGTCCGGATTGATCCGCCCACCGAAAAAACTGCCGCAACGAACCGATCTTGTTATTCGCCGAAAAGCGGCTCCCCCCGCCTACAAGGTCGTCGGCCAAACACTCGTGGAGCTCCTTTACAAGCTCTACCCGTTCCAGCAAAGGATCCCCTAAAACACCTGATGTGATTTCATTGCGTACAGTCTTCACTTTTGCCTTTGCACCACCGCTGTATAAAAATGGGGTCAGATCCCAAGGCGTCTCGTTCTTCGCGTACTCAAGCATTGGAAACGTTAGGTCTGAAGACGTCCGATTATTCATTGCTCGCTCCGTGCCTGGAAGAAATCCCTGTAAACGCAGCCATGAAGCTGTTCGCAATGGCCTGCTTAGCGGGTGTGGCTTGCACAAACTTGATGTATTTGAAGGTAGTAGCCTCCGAATTTCGACCGTGAAGCAATGCATTGCTAACAGTCGCAATCACTATCGCCACATCATCGCAATTTGCTAAAGCCAGCTTGGCTAGCTCAGTTCCAAAGGTGCACCGGGACTGATGGAAGCGAAATGTCCTGAGTACCTTAACGCCAGCTGTGATGCCTGCTTTTCTAAGCGATGACATCTCAACGTTTATGGCCGAAGACTGATCGCTGCTGCGCCGTCCGAAGGTATTACCGAAACGAGTCAAGAAAACTAGGTCTCGATTCTCATCGGCAGCAGATGCCTCGCGACTTAACCTGCGGAGCCCCTTGGAATATTCCAAAACTTCTGAACACAAAGCTTCGGGAATCCATACCTGGCCAGTTACTCCAAATTTGGTATGCACGGGCGGGGACGCACCTGGCCCCACAAATATCCTAAGCAGGCCTTTAGCGGACGGATCAGGTATCGCACGTTCCAACGCGCCGATACGAAGGTCACAGATTGTTCCCAGTCGCATACCCGTGAAAAAGCCTAGAGCTAGCATCAGGTACAGCTCAGGCGAGGCATTACGTTTTGCAAAATCGAGAATGACGTCGCGGTCAGATGAGGTGACAGGAAGCAACCCGCCTTCCAAAGTGATCCCGATGCGTTTCCGGTTGGGAATCCCCAGATCGGTAGTAGTGCCAGCGAAGGTTCGTTCAAAACCAACCTGGTCAAAGTATTTGATGAAAAAGCGCTTGTCTTTCCATAGTGGCAACAGCGGAGATAGAAGCCCACGCTTCCTGACCCACCTATAGAAACTGATGCAGTTGCGCATGTACTCGGAGGCCGTTGCTGGGCTGATATGACCAGCATCTCGCGCCTTAATAAGCGCCCCACGGTACTGAACGAGACACCGATCAGCTTTTCGAGACGGGAACTCAAACCACTCAAGTCTGCGGCTCTCCAAAAACTTCGCGTAGTTCAGCAGTCCATTAACGTTGCTGGAAACGGTCTTTAGGATTGCTTCCCCATTGGTGACACGCTCCATAGCCCAGAGGTTCGCCTCTCTCCAGGGCAAGCCGTTTACCCAGAAAATTTGTGGTAGCCCTTCGATTACTACCCGGGAGCTATTCGACGAGTAGGTAATCAGGCGGTCTTTGACAGAAAGGTCATGCGGACTGAAGTGGATGTGCTCAACGGTAGCCAAGGGATATCTCTGTAAGAAAAAGCGCCAATGTCCATGGGAACCCTATCTAACTTTGGGCGTCCACAGTATGCAACTTATTCTTATCAATGGAGTAAACCTCACTGTCACACACCATGGATTCTATCAGCGTCATGACGCGCTCTGAGATTTGACCATAAAGCGCGTAGTTGCTGCTGAAGGGCACAATACCGTGCCGGCGTAATGTGTCCTTGATTTGGAAATAAGGGGCACCCATTTTGACGAACGGTTTGGCGTCATAACTGCGCGCAATTACGCAGATCGTTGTTGCTCAATACAACGATCGGTGTACTGGCCAGATCCGGCCGGAACACACGCTCACAACTGGCATAAAAGCTGTTGCAGTCCGCCAGTGCGAACACAGTGGGGCCGGGTTTGAGCGCACCTTTCATGTTCATGACGAACGCTCGTGATCGCGTACGCTGTAATTGACCACACCCCAAACCACCAGCTCGTCACCTTCCATCACGTACCTGGGCGGAAATTTTGGATTTTCGGCCATCAACACCACTTGGCCATCGCGTTTGTGCAGACGCTTGCAAACGCATTCCGTGTTGAGCGCTGCAATGACGATATCGCCATGACGCGCCGTTTTGCTTCGATCAACGATCACCAGGTCGCCGTTGAAAATGCCTGCGCCTTGCATGCTGTCGCCCGAAATCTTCGCCAAATACACATGCGGTGCGCGGATTTCAAAAAGCTCGTCCAGTGAAATCAATTTTTCAAGGTGGTCGGCCGCCGGAGAAGGAAAGCCAGCCGATACCTGGCTGGAGTACATCGCTAAGGGATGCCCACCAGTGGCAATGGGACCAAGAAGGGTAACGCTCATAAACCTGGCCTGAATAAATAACTGTATGGATAGCCAGTTAACTGTGTACGCAACGTTCCGTCAATCTTCGCCGACCGGATGCACTGTCGTTGAATCTTTTCCCCCAATACCCGCAGGCGGATTTCGTGACCTACCGATCTTCGACGATGGGTCGGGCTCTCCCATTTTTGGCACGACCCAGCGCTGGTCGAGAGCACTACATCAGTTCATCAAAGCTTAAGTTCTGGGTAGTAGTCTTAATTGTGGCCGAAACGTTAAAGACGATCGGCGCTCGGAGTTCGTCAGCATGAATGCGTACCTGAATTGAGTTGAGCTCGGAGGACGGAGTGATCAGAAATATGTCGCCACTGGGGGATGACTCTCCAGCGTGAATTTTTCCAAAGCTGAAAACGGTGGTGAGCCGATCAGGTTCAATATGTTCGTCGAAAGGCGGTTTGAGCAAAGTAGCGAGACTGGGAATTTTCGGCAAAAAATCGATACTGGGGACATCTTCAAGCTCAGCTTTAACACGCAGCGTGCCAGGTGGTTCAAAGCACAGATGTACCCTCACGCTGTTTGCTGAAGCTGTGCCTCGGTTCATCAGGTTCATTCTGAAACCAAAAGCCCCTGCCTGCTCCTGCTGGTAGAGAGCCATGTCCCGGTAGTAATTTCGATTCACCAGCCTCTCGTTCAACTTGAGGTACCCATGTGTCGCCACGGTATAGTCTGGGTACTCATCCATCAGCAGGTGTGTGTAAGCGAAGCTGATGCCGCTGTTAAGCGATTTCTGGTCTCCAATGCTGACTAGCTCAACGGACAGCAGCGGTTCACCTGTCGCGCCTTTGATGGCTTCCAATGCGCCCATCTTCGCTATCTGCGTTGGATCTGCGATCGCAGTCGAGGAGCCATAACGGACATACACAACGTCCTTTTCAACAATTCCATATTTTTTCTTTGCGTAGATCGGGCGCTCTTGGACCTCAATGGTGTAGAGCCCCAGCACCTGTTTTTTGTAGGTTACTGCCCGGTAAGAGAACACTACGTGTTTGTTCGTCTTTCCGTTGATGAACTGCTGCAGTCTCGAGTCATCTGGGTGACGGCTGACAGGGTAAAATTCCTGCTCACTCTCATCAAAGCCGATCAGGATGTAAGCAGGCTCCGTTCGCCAGGTATTGCTGAACGCCAGAATATCTTTGAGCAGCTCACTCTTCTTAAAGTCATCAGACCCATCGGTAACATACCCTTCCCGCTTGTAATCCAGTGTGGTTCCTTCACCGGTATACAGCAGGCGGTCGATCAAGTCCTCATCTGTCATAGCGAACTCTTGAGCTTATGAAACGATGGTCTAACCGCGCCTGTCGAAGCACGCGCCCAACACAATGCCTTCGTCATTGTTCTAACCAGACGGCGAGCTTTTCGACTTCGCCAATCGCCAGATGCAAGTCCGGCCGCGTCACGTGGATTGTCGGATCGATGAGCAAGCCACCTGTGCCGTTCTGCATCAGCGTTTTCTCATGGTCGCTAATGAACAGCGGGCTAGGGTATTTGTTGATAACGCCAGTGCTATGGCTGGCTCTTGTATCGGTGATGTGATTGACGTGCTGGCTGGCATTTCTGGCCAACACCACCTGCTCCAGGACAGCGAAATTCACGGGACAGTTTGTCCAGTCGACACCGTGCTTCGCGAAGCACTTTCGGTACCCACCGATGAAGCCCTTTTTGAAGGCGTTGGCACCACACTCAGCTTCGCAGTCCAATCCCGCGTTTCGCTCTAGCGTACGAAAGAAAACTTTTAAGCTCTCTGAGAGCATAGAGACACACGTCTGGCCGACTACCTCTAGGCCAGTCTGTGCTTGGAGCCACTCTTGAAGAAACGCGGGTTCACCATCCATCGTGTCTGGATCGAAGTATGGAGGCTCGAACGGGGCTTCCTCCGCATTGATTTTCCGGATTATCTCGAGAAACGGCGCTGTGGCCTCGTCGAAGTAATGCCGGATGAAGGCGGTTCGTTGCTCAAGAAAAAAACTGACATCCACTCGACCTACTCCATGGCTGATTGATGCGGTGCAGCTAATGGCGCAGTCTTTTTATTCCTAACCAGGTTGAATGTGAACTCAACCCACCGCGGCCAGCGCTTCGAGCGGCTCAAGCGGTTCGGAAAGATCCAGGCGCATCTGGTCGCTTTCCTTAAACCGGAATGTCAGACGCTTCACGGTACGACCCTCAGTGTGAGTTTCGTAGGTGATATCAAGATTGCTCTTGGCTTTCAGTTCCTTGATCGACGGGTCGATGACTTTCTGGCGTAGGTTGTTGAACCTGGCGTAGCTGTCACCCAGCTCCAACATTTCCCGGAATGCATCGACTTCGATCGTGTACCAACCGGTCTCACGGAACTGCATAAACAGCTCGAACATACGGATCGAGTGAATGCTGTTCAGGTGAGCTACACGCCTCAACTCATAAGTCGTGAAGTGTTTGTTCAGCATGCTGAGGTAAGGAAGAACGTGAACCGTAAAGTGAAGCGTTGCGCAGCCCTCACCCTTCTCGTATTCAACGCGATCCACCCAACGAAAACGTACCGTCTTGGATTTGCTCTCTTTGGTCTTGATGTCGCGGTCGTACAACGTGTTGCAGGCGTCAATCATCGCCTCGTAGGCTTGTTTGAGCGGTATGTTGTAAACCTCGGCAAAATCCGTCGCGCGAACAGTGATTGGCTTATGGATCGGCTTACGTGAGTCTATCTGGCCGATCGTGATGAGCAACAACCGCTGCTCCTGTAACGTGAGCTTGTACGACGCCGACACCAGATCGTTGGCCTTTGTGACCTTATGACTGGTTTGTGGGTGAACCACGACGATATCGTTCATCGACTAAATACCAAAACTTGTTTAGTCGAATGTAATCGACTACGAGAGAAAAGGGAAATAGTCGATTCAATTTATTTTTAGACCCCGGAATCCTTAGTCGATGGATTGCCCGGAATTGGTAGTCGAACCGACCCGAAATCCTTAGTCGTCAGCCGCCCGGTTTTTTTAGTCGATGGCGAAGAATGTTCTACCAGGACGGCACACCCGGAATTCTTAGTCGCAGGGGCTGCGCGTCCTTTGCGAACAGCCGGAATTTATAGTCGATCTTCAAAAGGAGCCCAGCCGGCCCGTAAATAAAGGGCCTCGCGCTTCTGGCTCACTACCGAAATCCTTAGTCGATAGATTTTTAGGGTACTGATTCAGGCCGGAATAGGTAGTCGATACCTGACATTGGCCCAAATTCCGGCTCTGATCGGTCACCCAGAACCCGGTTTTGTTAGTCGTTAGAGAGATTCAAACCTTCGACAACCTAAGGAAACCCAACGCAACCCGCTGAAACCTAGACAAATTCTGACCGTGAGAGCTAAATGAGTGCTGAGTTGATCAAAGATTGTCCGCTTACAGGCACCGACCCGGAAAAGAGAGTCGATAGAAGCCGGAATTGGTAGTCGTTGCCGTCCGGAATCTATAGTCGATAACGCCCAAACAGCCCCTGTGGATAACAGCCGAAATGCTTAGTCGTGTTGGCCGAAATCGGTAGTCGAAGCACCCTGAATCGGTAGTCGTTGCGCCCGATTTAATTAGTCGATACCTACCCTGGAGCCCTTGATTTACGTGGCTTGCAGCCTCTTAAAAACAAGGATAAACAAGAAGAAAGATTTAAAAAGGCACAAAAGAGTCGAAACAAGCTCAATTAAAGGGGCGAATAGACCCCCGACAGCTCTCTCCTCATCGTCATAATCCTTTTCGAACACAAAGAAAATTCTCAACTCCTACCGGCAATCATTTTTGAACAGCCCGGTCGCCATATTCGGTAGCAAATGACTATCACTCCTGAATTCCAACAGGCTTGCCTGCTGATAATCATCCTTTACATCGCACCCATCCTGGTAATTCGTGCCTGGACCCTTGTTTTCTCCGTGATGACGAAAAAGGCTTGGTCGATTTTTGTCTGGACTGGAGCCATCGGTGTCCCAATTCACGAGGCTTCACACCTGGTTGCTTGCTGGATGTTCGGACTCAAACCCACGAAAGTGGTGTTTTACCATACAGATCGTTCTACCGGCACATTGGGCTACGTGAGTTTTCGCTACAGGCCAAGGTCGATCCGCGCGAACATAGGGCTATTCGTTCAAGGCATTGCTCCACTGATCAGCGGGACAGTCATGGTCACCCTTTGCCTAACGCACGCGTCTGCGGAGTCCGTAGCACCACAGTCAATTTATGACGCTGACGCCAAGGGTGCAGGTGTCTTGCTGTTTGTTACCAACGCAGCTCTCAATACACTGGCCACGGCCTCACTCGGAATACTTTCCGGTGTAACCGGCGCCCTAACTGTGTGCTTTGCTGCATGTGTATCGCTACATGCCATCCCAAGTTGGGCCGACATTCAAATTGGTCTCCGCGGTGCGGTGGCAGTTCTCACCTCCACTCTCTTCGGAATTATTTCCATCGGTTACTTTTCTGATGTCACGGGCATCGGTGCTACCAACGTGTTAACCGACAAGATCCAACCTCTGATCATTGATTTCGCGAAATGGCTTGCTTCCTCGCTGTGGTTTGCTTTGTACAGTACGGTTTCCGTCTTGACGCTGGCGATCGTTACGACATTCATCGTTTACGCTATCGCAGTGCTGTTGAAAGCAGTTCGCTGTTTTGCCACACGACACGCAAAACAATCTTCTGATGACCCATCTGATTTGCCGACGCAATGAAACCGATCGGCCTATGGCAGTTGCATTAATCCCTGGCATGGGAAAATGAAGGCATATACGGGAGAAACTGAAATGCAAAATTTCTGGATCGCTATCTGCAACTTGCTCTTCAACTTGGTTAACCCTCCCCCTTCAGCGGTCCAGCCCGCCGCATCTACCTCGCGAGATGCGGATCCATTCAATCCTGCAACCGGTCAGCCCATGGTCGACCAGTTCGACTCAGCGGGAGCGTGCTACGGATACGAAGCCCCCTAAAACGCAAAAAGTCTCCAATGTGTGAGACTTTTCGTCTCAATACTTCGCGCCCTTCAAGCTCACCGCTTGAGGGTTTTTTTTGCCACAATCTCTCACTGGTAAATCCCAGTACGCCTTTCCACGACGTCTTGCAGTCAATCACAGCCGTTTGGCTTTCTGCCTTGACGCGGATTGCCGACGGCCCGTAAACATCTGTATTTTTATACAGTCATTGCCTATCCACGAACAACGCCTAATCGGACAAGTATTTCAGCCATCGCACACGAAAGTTGTGGTGCACTACTACGTGCTCATTCACTGCGGATTTCTGTCCCCAGCGAACGATTACGTTCTCCCACACCTCAGCGCTAGATGAGCTGATAATCCCCATTCCTCCCGCAACATTCATGCTGAGAGCCGAGGGCAACAGCATGCGTAATGTCAACATCAACGCAGGGGACGTTGTCGACAAATCATTGTCAGCCAAAAAACAACAACATCGTAATCGCTTTGTACCAGGGTGATTTCGAGTGCTAACGACTGGTGATCGAGAGCGAAGGTAATCGCATCTACCAGGACGGCACTGGCGAGGTGTTTTGTGACTTTCAAAGAATGACTGCCCTTCCCTGCAAACCGCTGCAATGCGTCATTCACAAGTGCTTAAGTGGACCGGATGCTCTCTGGAGTTGATGTTGGTCCTAACGCAACACTCGCCAAATTCAGCAATCACGCTGCAGGGTAATTTACTGACATCGGAGTCTTTCGCATCGTAATCGCGTTTGACCATGCTGAGCTGCTGTCAGAGATCGACATGTCTGAAATTTGGGAATCGCAATCAAGCTTGCTTCGAAGCTATCCAGCCTTGGCGTAACGTCCACTGCTGACATGCTGTATCTCGATCAAAGCTCGATTGGTGAGAACTTCCAGGTCACAGTCCCGATAACGTGTCCGGAAATGGAAGGGATGCCGTCTCATACATCCCTAGGATGACGGTACGGACATACAAGCAATTTCCAGGGGGGCTGATAGTTCTGTCGACCATTCAAAACGCTGCTCGACATGACCGAAACAGCAGCTGCATTTGCTGATAGGGCTAACAACAAATTGCGAGCTCAAGGGCCTGTTACCTCAGTGATGCAAATCTACCCACGTTCGAATCCATTTTCGGCGAACGCGACTCCCTACAGTCGATAGAGGACCATCAAGCTAATACGGCCTAGGGGAGACACTCGTGAAATCACACTCATGGTTGCCCTTGCACTGGCGTAGATCCTAAATGAGCGTGTTGCTTGTAAAAAATCTGGGTCGGTTGTTCTTGAACTGGAAGCCAAGCACCGAATGCAGACGGACCTCTTTTCAGCGTTCAGCTTGAACCAGAAGACTGACGCTGTAATGTTAGGAAGACGCAGCGTTCGTCTTGGACGCTCAAATGGTGAGAACAAGTGGACCGCAAATGCTGGGCTAGGCACATATCTATGCGTGCAACCTCAAAATAGCGCAGCATTTTCAATGCTACTCGAGCTTCCTGACCATTTTCCTCGGTACAGTGAGTTGCCCATTCCCCAGCCATTTTTCGATCGATCCGAGGCGTTCGCCTTTCCCTAACCATTCGCGCTCGGAAGATCTGCGGTGCCAGCCTTTCCCTAGCCATAGGAGCTTGGGAAATTTGCGGTGTTAGCCTTTCCCTAGCCATAGGCCCATCCGGGCCTACCTGACCTCAACGCGATGACACCAAGCGAAGCTGCCGATGACCGCTAGAGCGAATCTTGCCATTTTCAGAATCAGCGTTGAGGGCTGAAGGGCGATGTTGTTTCGGTGCAAAGTCGGAATCGTTTTCGTGACTCTGAGTCGGCAGATAGTTCCACGGTGCCAGGATGAACTGCGAAAACCTAAGATCGTGATCAGCGCCCGAACGTTTTACTTCGGTGAACAAATCACCCCAAACGTCCAATTCTTCATCGGTGAATCGATGCTCTCGCATGTCCGCGCTCTCTTGTTGAATAATCCACAGACTTTAGGGGAGGCTGCAGCAATGCAAGCTCACATCTGTGAATCCAAAAACTCCTTACGCATTGCCGCCAGAGCCCGTTGGGTTTCGACAATAGCTGCACGATGTTTTTTGATGGCCGTACGAATAGCCGCAAATTTCGGCTCGTAAATCTGAAACAACTCCTCCTGGCGTGCCGACATAGGTCCCATAGATTTTCGGGTGAAGGTATCGCCCGCGCCTTTCGACACCGCAAACAATTGCCAACTCCTGGACTTACCAGGTGCGGCTGCCTGACGCCAACGTACCTTTGACCAAGTGATGGTTGGAGTACCTGAAGAGCTCCGGAAGACCCTACAGGTATGGGTCTTTAACTCTTGGGTCGAATCTAATCGTTTCCAGTGTTCCTCCTTGAGGCTCAAAGCCAACTCAAACAGGGCGTCTAGGGCCTCCTTAGAGGTGTTCAGCACTTGGGTAGTTGAATCTAAATAACCCGAGTTTTTTTCTATTCTATCTATCCGCATTTCAGTCATGTTTTGCTAATGTGAGAAATCGAGACCAAAACCAGCCTCAACACCCCGCAAATCCTATGTTTGGTCAATTTATTGAGCGTAGCTAATCATCAGCAAATGCAGTTGAATTTACGAATGGCGACTTTTCGCTAATAAAATTCAGCTGGTTTTACGAATAATCAGCAAGCACCTATTCGAAAGCTAATTGAGCCACATCGCCTAATTATGGACAGCACCTAACGACCCCCAACCAGGGGGTTGATGATCGACTTGCATTATTTCCAGGCATGCCAACATCAAATCGACTCAAGACGCACTCCAGTATTTCGCGGGGAAGACAAAGCGGAGGTCGGTGGGTTGAGAGGCTTTAGTCGTTTTCGTGAACGACTAGAGCCTCAAGAGCCACTGCGGAGCCAAATCTCATGCTGAGCTTTGTGGTTTGTCGTTCGGTTGAACGACTGGAATTTGACTGAATTGATTAATGGTGAGGAATTGTTGAATGGCAAAAAACGTAATAGAAACAGGAAAACTGGTAGTTGGTCTCGACATCGGGTACAGCAATCTCAAGCTCGCCTACGGTTTCAAAGGTGGGGCTGAACCAACTGTCATCGTCAAACCAGCGCAGGCAGCACCTATTACTCAGATGCCAACTGGGTACGAAGATGGATCGGCTCGTCGAGAAGGTGAATATCGTGTATTGGTCGATGGCCAGCCTTGGATTGCTTGTATTGATCCAGGGAGATCCAGCGGCATGCAGCGGCAATTGCATGAAGATTTCACCTCGAGTGATGTTTACAAAGCGCTGTTCCACGCCTCTCTCATCGAGGCTTGCCAGGAAGGAGACATCATCGATGTACTGGTGACTGGGCTACCGGTATCTCACAATCGGAACAGGGCGATGCGTGAGGCCTTGATCGATCGGCTCAAAGGGGAGCATCAGGTCGCAGCAGCTCGCAAAATCACTGTAAAAGAGGTCATCGTACTGGCTCAGCCGGTGGGTACCTTCGTGGATGTGTTCTCATACCATGAAGACGGAGCTGCCTTTAACGAATCGAGCGTTCTTGTGCTAGATCCAGGGTTCTTCAGCTTGGACTGGGTTTTGTTTGTAAACGGTGAGCTAGTTGAAAGCTCTTCAAACAGCTCGTTGAAAGCAATGAGCGTCATGCTTGACGCGGTCAATGAAGAGATCATTAAAGACCTGGGAGGAAGCCCCGGCACTGAAAAGCTTGAAATTGCCCTACAGCAGGGCAAAACGACTATCCGCCTCTTCGGAAAAGTGGTGGAGCTTGAAATGTACTTGCAGCGAGCAGCTGCGCGAATTGCACCGGCAGCGCTCGAAGAAGTAAGACGTGATATGAGGTTTTTAGCAGGAAAGGAGCTGGATTTTCTGGTAGGCGGAGGCGGCGGCGGGACGTTCTATATGGATGCTGCAAAAGAAGTCTATCCGAAAACACAGCCCATCATTTCCGATAGCCCGGTAACGTCCAATGCCACCGGATTTTTCTGGTATGGCGTAGATAAGGCAGTCTGATAAATGCCCTCCATCAAAACGCAAGTCATTGTTGATGAGTCCCATCCTGAATTGCTGGCCGAGCTGGAGCACCTCTCCCCTCGAAGCAGAGCGGAACGCGTTAGAGCCTTGGCTACTGCCGCCATATTTTTGATGAGGGGGCAGGGTCAAATGTCGAACTTCGCAGGAGCACCTGTGGCCCAGGTTGGGTCCAGCGCAAAAGTAGTCTCACCTATTCCAGAGAACACACCAGCTTCAGCGGCAACTGAAAAGGCTCCCTCTTCGGTTTCAACACCTCAGCAAGCGGCGCCAAAGTTGGGTGCTCAACGAACTCGAAGGCAATTGCCCAGTAACATCAATGCCACCATGTCTTGACCACGGGGCCCGGAAGGGCCTTGTGTATTTTTAGATCCCGATAGAAAGAGATATCAGAACACGAGGGTATTTGATTGAAAACAATTGCTGGACTTCAGATGCCAGAAAGATACATCGATCGTACAGAGGTGCTTGCGTGCTACAGCGGCCTACAAGCTGGCTGGGAGGGCGTACTCATCGGGCGGATAGCCTGGGTATCAAAATCAGACACAAATGGCTTACCTGCTTTCTTGAGGCTTTCAGATGGCATTGGTAACGAGCTAAACGCGAAAGTATCTAACAGCAACCCCGAATCAATCATAGAGGGGGCTCCTTTTGCCTACGCTGGCCAAGTGGTTGCTAGCCCAGAAGGGCTGGTTTTTGAATGCTTCAATCTCGCCAGAAGGTATGTTGGAAAAGTAGAGCCGCGATATCCTATCTCGAGCAAAGCAAACGACTATTTTTGCCGACTTCCTCTAGACGAATGGGAGGCCGCAAAATGGTTGGCAATACATTACATGCATTTTGAGCTGGGACTTGTTCTTCCCAGGCTTCTCTCAGTTTCACCTGCAGAGGTAGATGTTGAGCTATCAACAGCGCTTCAAGACCTGCATTACCCAGAGAACCCTGAGGCTGGAAGAAAGGCAAGGTCCCGAATCGCCAAGGTTCTCAAAGCCATCAATCACGAGAAGTCCCAGCTCCGGCAGCTCCTAAGAGAAAATACTTCAATCGCAGGACGCAAGATCCCCGCGGTTTTCAGGCTGTAAACTGTTCGCTCAGCTTATGGCGCTACAGGGGGGTGACTTCGAAATGGTTGAACAGCCGCCCGATGATGCTTACTCCAGGATCGGTTGGATAAAACTCAGCGTCCACCGTCAATGTGAAGCCTGGGTAAGTGGAGTTCACGGGCATAGCCATATATCCACGGATTGTTGGGGAAACAACCCTAATAATTGCCGATCCCTGAACCGCCAGAAGAAAATACCCTTGAGTCAACGGCTGCTTCCGAATATCCACTAAACAGTGGTCCCCTGGTTTCAGCTTTGGAGCGTTCGTATCTGACGTGATTGTCAGCAATCGACAGAGATCTGGATCCCTTCCACCCAAGGCAAAATAGCTGCGGTCTTGGGTAAGAACAAATTTAGTTGCTGTCTCGTGGCCGACCGGCTTTTTGCTGATATACCCCAACTGATAGGCGAGCTCATCTTCAGTCAGAGAGACGAGCTGGGCTTCCTTCTCGTTTGCTGTCGCGGATTCGTCTCCCGTTACCAACCAAGTGAAATTAGCTCCGGTAGCCTGGCAGAAGGACATCAAATTACTGAGGGTAGGCTCCACCTCTCCCTTGAGGTAGGAGCGAAGTGTCGAATCTGAAAAACTCACGCGATCACAGATCCATGAATTCCCCTTTTCGCCCATCGCACGCTTCATCCGTGCAGCAAAGGCTTCCTTATCGAAAGTCGTGGGTAACACATCACTCATTTAAAAGGGGTCTCATTGTTCAAGTGTTTGAATCCATTCAAAACCTTAGGATTCTGCGTATTTAGTCTACATGAATACTAACCTTAAATAGGTCCCCACGATCGTAGTCAATGATATGGCAACGCGCCATCATTTTGACTGTCAAGTGCAACCAAAGTTGTTAGCGTCAAAAAAACCTCAGAATCCTACAGAAGAGTAGCGACAAACCTCAGTTTAACCAAAAAAGACCACGGCAAGCTGTGAAAATTCCACAGCTTAACGACGACAACCTATTGCAACCCCTGACAACCCAAACTAGAATTCCGTCACAAATTAGGCGCCATTTTCCGTATCTCGCTGCGCAACAGCGTTGGGATACCAAAGAAAAGCCACGGAATTATGAGAAAAACACTTAGGATCATCGTTTTCAGTACGGCTTTAGCCTCTTCCGCACCGAACGTCTTTGCGTTTGATTTGCGCGGGACAGTGTGGGAGGAATTTGGTAAGCCAAAGGCTTTGGATCCGTTGCTGTTATATGCGATAGCCCTCCAGGAAAGCCGAACTGATGCTGGTGGATTCAAAGTGAGGCCGCACCCCTATGCCATCAACTGTAAGGGCACAGGTGCTTTTTACCCTGAGACTCGGGTAAAGGCAGAGGAAATTCTCCGGAGAGAGCTCAAGCGTACCAACCTATGCGATGTGGGTCTCATGCAGGTCAACATTCGATGGAACGGGTACCGGGTTGACCGCGTAGAGGACTTATTCGAACTCAGAACAAATGTGAAGGTAGGTGCCCAGATCCTCAGAGAGGCGATCGACGCTCGACCAGGTGATATGGAGCTGGCCATTGGCGGGTACAACACCCAGAACCCAGATCTAGAAAAGACAAGCCGCGATTATGCGAGAAAAGTCCTCTCTATTTGGCGGCGCCTACAGATTTTGTCAGCTGAGGTGAACTGATGTTTGAATCTCAGTTGCTTCTCGAAGCCCTCTCTTCTCTCAGTCAATCACAGCCTGATTGTTTCAGAAGCTTGACTGCTTTTTCTCTCGCAGAACGAGAATGGATGAAGAAAGTCGACTATTCGACCTACATTGGATTGGCTACCAGTCCTATCAGCCCTCTGACAATCAAATTCGATGACACTGCGACTTCACAACTCAAAGGCTCCGAAGACCTTTATAAGGTCATGTGTGTGCTTTTAGAGATTCGTGCGCAGTTGATGAACGACAAACTCAAAGCTCAGTTACGGCACGGCCTTACGCGACAAATGGCGAACTGGCTACACAACGCAAACTTTCAATCTGTTCATGATGCCCTTCGAGGTGGACGCATCCAGTTCCAGCTGCGTGCCGGGACTGATGTTGCGGACAGAAACAGTGCTTTACAAACATTACGGATATTGGGCGGAAACGCTAAGCGAGGGAGAAAGCTATGAGCCAGGCAGCATCATCGGAAACCATCATTTTTGCGAGAAGGATGATTGGCGCAGGATTTCGAAGTGTTGTGGTCAGAAACTCCACGGGGGTTTCTAGAAAGATCATTGAGAACATGCGAAAAAATTCCGACGCGCCTGAGTCCTCATGCGGGCCATTAAGCAGTGCTGAGACATTGATTAAAAGCAATGCCGCTGCTGTTGAGGCAACAATCTTCTTGCTCAGCTACCGTCAACTTGCGATTAAGCCGGATGAGGAAATCGACGTAGAAGCTGTTATCGCTGCATTCGATGTATACCAGGATGCACACGGTGCCGCTCGCGGAGGTAAAGTCGATGAGACGGTACTTCTTGATATCAATGACGCCTGGGTCATTGCCCGTGATTACCGCTCTGCAGAACTGAGTGAGCATTACTGCGGTCATTGCGGAATATCATTTTTTAGGCCCGTTCGCCTTGCTCAAAAATCCTGCCCGTTGTGTCAACTGCTCCAAGTAGAAGATCAGCCATCTGCTTTTGATAAAAACCGTAATATCGCCCAGGTGAGGGACGAGGCGTTAAAAATGCGCAACTGGGGTCAATCAGATGATGAAATTGCGCGTTCACTTGGTGTATCCAGTGCTGATGTCGAGAAGTTGCTTAGCCACTGATGCCCTCCCCTCCCCTTTCTCAAATACAGCAGTAGTGAATGTACGTACAGACTGAAGAGCAGAACCAATGTGTGAATTCTGCTCTGCAAGCGGCGAATTCCTCTACGCCATTGGTTATTGAGGCTGGTGCGGGATGCGGAAAGACCACCACTCTGCATTCAATCTCCTCCGCGCTATTTGAAGCAGGCCACGCTAAGCAGTTGTACCTCGCGTACAACTCCGCGTTGGCTGCCGCAGGAAGAGAAGCTTTCCCTAGCGGCGTTGAAGTTAGAACTGTTCATAGCGTTGCCTATCGCGCACTTTCTAAAGCCTTGGCACATCGAAAAACGGGGTCCGTTTACAGCAAACACATCATTGATGCACTAGCTCTAGAAGGACGCCCAGGGGTTCCTGACAAGTTTGCTTATGCCAGAGCCCTGCTGACGTCAATGGAGCGTTTTTGCGCATCCGATGACAACAATATATGCCTCGAACACATAGCCCAGTGGCTGCTGCATGACACCATTAGCCTGGAACAGGCCATAGACGATACCCAACGGTTGTTCCAGCTGGTCTCCCCTCTTAGCAAAGGCAGCATCCCCGTTACGCATGATGCTTATCTGAAAACATGGCACCTCTTAGGTGCTCCAGGTATGAACGAATATGACTCGGTTCTGGTCGACGAGGCTCAAGATAGCTCAGCGGTCATGCTTGGGTGCTTGGAGCATGCAAACAATTTGATCGCTGTCGGAGATTCTGCACAACAGATCTATGCTTTCAGGGGGGCTGTGGACGCTTTGACAAACATGGATGGGTTACGGTGCTCGCTATCTCAAAGTTTCCGATTCGGTCCTGCGGTAGCTATTCTTGCTAATAAGCTTCTTCAAAAGAAGAAGGTTAAGCCTGGCTTGGTGCTGAAAGGTATGGCGGATAAGGGAACATCCCTAACCGCAGCACCAAAGTGTGAAGCTGTTACCAAGATTTATAGAACCAATGCAGAACTCGTGAAAGATGCTCTGATGCTGTACGACTACAACCGTTCGGACCAGGTCTTCGTCATAGGAGATTTAGAGGATTTAGCATCAAAGGTCCGTACAGCCTTCGACCTTAAAAGAGGGGCACATAGCGGGAAAAAGCACCCATCATTCTTTCAGTTCAAATCTTTTTTTGAGGCTGAATGCTGGGCTGAGAAATATGCTGACGCGGAGATTGCGCAGATTATCTCGATGACGAAGGAATTCGAATCTCGATCAGGTGATGTTGTCGGGATGCTAGAAAACCTTGGTGCGCGCACAAAAGCCCTTAAAAAACCACCTAATGATGCGAGGTTTATTCTAACGACAGCTCATCGATGCAAAGGGCTCGAGTGGCCGAACACGATAATAGCCTCTGACTTTGATAAATTGTTAACCTCGTTCAATCAGAAGCGTCTCGGTTCTAAGCTCGATGACGAATTAAACCTGCTATACGTTGCATTGACACGCGGTATTCAGACAGTCGACATCAGAAGTTCTTATCTGCTAGATATCGCAGAAAATTAACATTGGCACGCGTTTCGCTGCACTCCCCCCTCCTCCCCTCCTCCCTCCCCATACGCGACGACTCATATTTGGATTAGCCTGTCTTTCGCTAGTCGTTTGCTAGTTCAATTGCCTTTTTTTTAATCAGTACGCAAGTTTTTTATAGTCTGCGAGTCGTTCGCTTGAACGACTGAGCGGAATCCTACTATTAGCCATTACTAACAGTCGTTCAGGAGAACGGCTATAGCACGCCTATGTTCCTACTAGGAACGCGTGTTTGGTGATTACCCTTGTTTTCAGCGTCATTCACTTAGTTGTCGTCTTTTGCATATCTAATTACTTAAAGCGGAAAGCGACAATAGATCGTTCCTAGTAGGAACGATCATGAAAATTTAAATCGTCAACGCTTGTTGCTCTGAATGAATAGGGCTGAATAACAACAACGCGATGTTGTACGCAGATAATTTACTATAGGAGCTATGGTCAAGGAGATTGGAGAAAGGCAATTTACTAGGTCTGTCAATTTCTCAGGGATCTGCTTGTTCCTACTAGGAACAATTTCTAGCGTTTGCTTTTTGATGGAATTCAAAGCGGAGCACTGTAGAATGTTCTCGCATCACCCCGGTCGACCCTCTCAGTGTCGTTGGTGAATGCAGGAGAACCGCCGAGGTTCAGCTGGTGACGCTCGTCTGAATCGACGCTGGGATAAAACAGTCACTAGGGACGCATTCAAAATAAGCGTTCCTAGTAGGAACAGGGTGTCGCTGCTTGCGTTTTTTACATGTGCGGTAGCATCAGATCAACATTTTGTTAATGGGAGTTGAGCTGTGGGAAGCACGCAAAATTTGAAAAAGACGGTTGTTTTCGTATTCGCGAATCACAAGGGGGGGGCGGCTAAAACAACGTCAAGCATTAACGTCGGTGACGAAATTGCTCAGATGGGTTACTCGGTTTGCTTTCTCGATTTGGATCCCCAGGCGAATGCCAGTCGACATATTGGGATGAGTCACCCATCGGAAATTCAATATACCGCGGCAGAAATGCTGTCAGTTATGGAACTGCCGCTGACGGTATTCATCCATGATGACACGCGGGTGGAAGGTTTATCTCTGATCTATGGCTCGATTGCGCTGGAGAATTCAGATGATTTACTCAGAGCTGAGCCTCGTCCGAACGAAGTACTAAAAGAACGCCTTGCACCTCTTATGGGCAAGGCAGACTTCATTATTATTGACTGCCCACCTAGCCTTAAATTACTTACAACGAACGCGCTAGCGGCAGGCACTCACTTGATTGTGCCCGTTGAATCAGGCGATGCGTATGGTCTGCATGGTCATGAAGATCTGTTAAATCGGGTGAAGAAAATCAAGCAGATAAATCCTGGACTTGTAAATCTTGGAGTGCTACTTAACCGTCATGACCAACGACAACTAGTCTGTAAAAATATGGAAGAAAACGCAGCAAACCTATATGGGGCGGTTATTCCAGTAAAATTAGGAACGACCACCAAAGTAAAGCAAGCCTCAACTTTTCAAATGACATTGCGTCAACTGGAAAGCGGAAACACTGTGAGCAAGCAATTCCGACAATTGGCCGAGTGGCTAGTAGATGAAACCAAAGAGTATCGGGAGGAAGCATAATGGTTGCTAAATCAGCCGCAAAGAATAAAGAACCGGAAGTAGTCCCCCCGAAGCCTCAACCAGTTAAGAAGGCGGGCTTGGCAAGCCAGTTGAAAGATTCACTGTCCCAACAGGTAGGTCAGCATCGAGAATTGCAACCGAATGAGAATGACGAGCAGGGGGCGCGTGTTGCGCAGCCGCTCAGGGTTGATTTGATCGATCCCAACCCGTATCAACCTCGGATGTCTTTTGATGCAGAAGAAATTGAAGAACTTGCTCAGTCCATAGAAGAGTTAGGTTTGCAAAGCCCAATTACCGTCAGAGTGAAAGGTGAGCGGTTCGAGCTTGTTACTGGCGAATGCCGCTTGAGAGCTCACAAAGTGCTCGGAAGGGTGATGATCAGCTCCTTCGTAGTACAGATAGACGATGAAACCAGCGCTGCGAATGCACTACAGGAAAATGTTCAGCGGAAAAATCTCTCTGATTTCGAGATCTTTAATTCGATTATGAGAATGAGAGCAGACTTCAAATCGAGCAATACGATCAAGCAAAAAATTAAAATTAGTAAAGCTCACTTGTCTCGGATTGATGCTTTCGAAGTGTTCACACCAGGAGCGCTTGAGATCCTGAGAAAGAACCCTAAAATCATGGGGAGCAATACTGCAGGCTCTCTTCGGTCTGCGTTGAATTTGCTTCCTGAGCTGGATAAAACAGCTATTGACGAAGCTTTCTGTAAAGCTCTCAGGGATCTAACGAGTAACAAAATAAAGCAGAATGCATTTGTCAATGCAGTGCTTACTCAACTGGGTGTAAATAAATCTCCTAAGCCAAAATCGGTGTCTTCCGATATTCAAAAGGAGGGTGTAGCGATTGCGTATGTCAAGGATACAAAGAAGGAGCGTGTGATCCATCTTGATAGGAAGGAATTCACAGAGGATCAGTTAAATAGAATTTGGGATTACGTAAAATCAGTTTCGCCAATTAAGAAAGAGTAGGGCAGTATTGAAAAGGCCGGAGCGCAGGTTCACGCTTTGGCCTTTTTTGACTTTTCCCAAAATAAACAATCAGAACCATCAAATTTCACAATTGATTAGAGCTCTTATGATTTCCCAAGCCCAGTTGCTTAGAGCGGCTTTCCAGTATTTACGGGTCAAAACTGAAATGGATAGTCCCGCGCGGGAACAAAAGGCCTCGGTACTTCTTGCTGAGTTATTGACGCTGGTGCTGTTAAGGAACAGGAATCCGGAGATAGATGACAGTTACCCGTGGAGGATCAGCGACGACGCAGCTGAGAAAGCTAAACTTTTGTTGATGAGTGGAGGAGGGGATTGCAAGCCCTTATTTTTTCACGATCCAGCAAGCAATGTTATGTATTTGAGTTGGCTTGGTATGGAGCGAATCACAGCCCCAGCAGGTTCTATACCCCCCGAAGACTTAATGTTTCTAGGTCACAAAGGCATGGTCATGAATGGGTTGGCATTACCAGATTTAGTAGGGTTAAACGATAAAGAGGGTAGGGCGGTTGCGGAATTAATAGCATCATACCTAGGGCAATTTGAAATCAGACCTAGATAGCAGGATTTGCTTTGGCCTGGTTATTCAAAAGTCTCCCTGTGGTCAAACGGAGGATCTCTAGAACGTCGTGTTGTGACAGGCCCAGTCCTACCAATACCGAAAGCATCTGCAGGGCCGATCGGTACTGCAACCCGTTACGCCCCATCAGATACGCGGCGGAATATTCTTCAGTTTCCTCCCTGATTTTCCAATATCAACGAGTTATTACCGGCACGATAATTCGATGCTGTGTACGTTGGTGCCCAGCCAAAAACTGTCGTTAGAAGGCTTGGACGATCCCTAGGGTCACCTGGAAAATTATTTTTCGTGCCAAGAGTATTTCTTAGGTTCGCCGTTGGTAGCCTCTATCAGCAGTGGCGGGTCACCTGCTTCAGTTACAGTTGGTTCGAATTTGAGTGCGTCGCTGCAGCCGTAGACGGTAAGACCAATTCTGTTGATTTTCATGGATATGACCTCAAGATACATTTGATGATAATACCAGCCCTATACGGTAGTCGATTACGACTACACCCTCTGAATCCTATGTTCCTCATTGATCGCTGTACGCTGTGAGACCGAACGAAAAATGGAAGGAAGCTAAAGGTTAGTGCTAGTGAGCTTGTGCGCGGAGGGAGGGATTTGGTCTATATTGAATACCTAGTCTAGGGCTGGTATTACTGTGTTCGCTTTGGGCCCCGAGAATAGTGCAGTAGAGAATGCGATAATGAGCGCTCATGCTCTGGGCAAAGGGGGGGGCGATGATTTTCGACTTACGAGACGCATGGGACGATATGAACCGGGCGCAGCATGATTTCAACTCGGAGTGGACGTCCAAAGTCGTTGCAGCGCAGGTATGGACTTTGCCTATAAAGGCTACTGCACAAAGTTCAAAGGTGATTACACCGATATTGCTAGAAGGGCAGGAAGCGATAGAGGCTACAAAAAAAGGTATTACACAGTTTGAGAAAGAAGAGACTCAACACCCTGGAACGGTTGTGCGTCTGCCAGGCTGGATAGGGGTGCATACCTCTGTACTCGCTTCAGCACGTGTGGCAAATAGGGCGAGACAGCGTTTTTTGGATCTGCTTGGCACTGAAGTTGATAAAACAAATTTAAAGACAATGTCTAAAGGAAAATTTGCCCGGTCAGCGCTAAAAGTGCAGGTTGTTCTGAAACAGATTGAACGCCGTATTCAGGTTTTTGACGGTACACCGCGACGTATTCTTTTCACATGGGCAGGGCATACTGCCGCTCCGGAGGCGGTCGCTCTCTCAAAGGTTATCGAAAAGCTGCAGATCCAGTTGGAAGATGCCATCCGTGCTGAGGATCTGCCCAAAGAACAACAACGCAAAATGGAGCTTCGAGCTCTTAACGGATTGAGTCCTGAAGCTGTAATGCATCGCTACAGGCCAATTGCACCTCATCCACGGGTAATGCTCTACTTTGGAGAAGGGGCTCGTTACGATGCAATGCCGCACGCCAACCTGCCGATTTTTGTTGTAATGAATGAAAAAGCCCCCTGGCCAAGAGTGGATGGATTAGGGACGTTCGATCCAGAAAAGGCTAGGCGGCTACGATCGGACAAGGCAACCCGTCACCCAGTTATTCCACGGTTGGACCTGTACCTCCAGACTGATCGCGAGCCAATCAAAGGTGAATTTGACCATGAAACATCTATGTCTTTAGCCTCAACGTACAACCAGAAAACGTGAGTTCTTGCATTAAATAGGGGCGGGTTAAAATGGAAGTACAAACCAAGGAGCACCCCATGAATTATTTGAATCTGATTGTCGACGAAGCGCGGATTGTTGAACTGCACATTGAGGCAGCTCTATCTGTGCGGGTGTCCATCTGCCGGAACACCGGGGTAACGCCAGGCTTGAGCGATCAGCAAAATCTTCTGGTACGCTCTATGGCTGCCCTTTTGAGCAACGCCAGATCGAGGGGCGCTGATCAAGCATTGGCGGCTGATTTCATCAATATGGCCGATGAGCTTAAAGAAAGCGTCTCAACCAAAGCAGCGTACCTAGAGCTTGCAAATAGTGAAATATTGCCTTGGGAAAATCCCGCGCATTACGCAGTGAATGCAGTTCAGAATGTCTTGCGTAAGATTGATAACGCGACCGGCTCCTCAATGATCATGGGCCTAATAAAACTCGGGCTCGCCTTAGGTATGGTCTGGGCAGTCAAAGAAGAAGGGAAGGGGGCTGGTGAGTTTCTTGCTGCAGTAGCAGGGATGGTCTTCGTTATGATCTCAGTAATGGCACGGGTCAAAGGCAAAGATTTATCGATCGCCTCGTTCGTCGTGGGCGCCGCTATCGCTTACGGTGCTATCTACTTCACCATGCATTCCAGTACAGAAAATGCGCTTGGGCTCTGCGCAGTCGGAGGTGTATTTGCCTTGTTGTACATCCTTATTGCTAATGCTCAGCAAGTAGATCCGGGGATGGGCCATTCGCCGGTTAAAGCAAACGGAAATGTGGTGGGTGGGCCAGAAGAAAATTTCAAAATGACAAATCCAGCTACTGGCTTACCGATGATTGGAGAAGTGGACATCGAAGGTAATCCATTTGGATCTGGAATGGATCGTTGATTTGCGAATCTAGTATTTTAAGGGATAACTGTCGGTTTCCGAATTAGATGCGCCATCTGATTGGCGTAAGCCTCAATCGGCGGTACCAGGTTTTCGGAATACGCCTCAGCAGCACACCAAACCCTGAAACAGAAATTTGCAGCTTTGGCGCTGCTGGCCTATGCGGTGTGTACTGGGTAAGTTTACGCCGGGCAGCAACCCACCGTTGCAACCTGCTATGTGCAGAACGTGCTGTGTGGGAGACCCCAGGTAGTGGAAGCAATACAGCCTGCAAAGCTGGACGGCTGGGAGCAGACCGTGACGATTGCAAGCTTTACCGCCGCTGCCATCGGTGACAAAGGTCTGGTGTGTAACGTACACCTGGTGATGAAACGCGAAAGGCGCGATGGTAGGGCCGTCGATATCCGCCAATTGGATGGGCTGCTTCTGGTAGCCGTTACAGGCAAAGGCACTATCGTCGCCGAGCAGATAGATAAAGGGTTTGCCGATGCCCTTCTGGCGTCTAAAGCCGCTCAAGCCATGGCAACGAATTGATCGAGGAAATGGGAATGTCAACTTATCTCTTGGCAATTACGCCACACCAGATTGCGGATCAAGAATACCCAGAAGCATTTACAAGGATGATTAGCTGCAATGCAGCTTACGACGACATTGCTTGGAATGGCATTGTCACGTTCGCAAAGACCCAGATAGGCTCGCTGTGGTCCTCATTGATGCAAATGAACGATGAAGCCGTTGCAGATAATGGCTCACTCACCGTCGTTTGGAGCGTGAACCCGAGTGACCACCTTCAGGACCGGGATCGGGTGCAGTACTTGCTGCACCGCCAAAGCATCATCGAAATTGTTGATAGTTGGGCTGCAGAGTTGGGCTCAGTGCGACGTGATGGCCTTTACTTTGGCGGTGACGTTTGCTGGATTTTGGAAGGAGCGGATACGGCTGGACTGATGGCTGATTTTTCCTCGACGAAGCGCTCTCGGTTCAAGCTTATTAAAAGCACCAAAAACGGTAACAAATCTACTCAAGAAAACTCCCGCAATGACCAAACCTAGCACCTGCTGGGCGGCGGCAATAGAGACGGCGTAGAAAACGACCGAACCTACACCCTGAATGGAACCATAGCCATGAGCACCGAAACCTCGCGCAAGCCCGCTCCGGCTCTGTTGACCGAGCCGCTGACCCTGACCCTGGATCACCTGACACTGGGAGACCTGAATGCCTACCGCCAAGCTACCCACGCCGAACAATGGCCGCCGGCGGGGCTGACGGGGCCCGACAGGCTGGCCTACATCAAGCAACAGCGGCGGTTGGCGGACAAGGCCGCATTGGGCCTAGCCCTGTTCCTCAATGATCAAATTGCTCGGCACCTTGGCGAGAAGATCGAGGAATAAACCCGATAAAAATCAAAATTGAAGTAACTCAAGCAGACCTAGAAGACATGCTGTGCGACTCCCTGGAAGGTTCTGAAAAACAGTTTCGTCACCAGCTCGATAACGGCGTTGTCGATGATGAGGGCGTTGCAGGCTCTGACTGGAGGAGTGAGTACCAACTTGAAATCGTACAGGTCTAAGAATCTAAGGAGTGACACCGCATGAGTCTGAAAAACCCTAACGAATCGATTGCCCTGGCCGCCGCCCAGCGCCTAGCCGACGAACTGCAGCGCGTGCCCGAGGTGCTGCGCCCTCTGCTGCAGTCGATACCCGAGCGCGCCCGCATGCTTCTGATCACGACCCTCAGCGACCTGGTGCTCGATACCCCGACGCCTTTCGAGCAGCGCCGGGGCATGGCCATGGGCATGATTTACGGGGCTGGTAAACGCGACGAGCTGACCCCGCAGGAAGTTGGCACCCTGGTGGCGTACGTACTCGACCTGCCAGCATGACCGCGCTGAACTGGACATTCACCAAGTAACCGGAAAAAGCCATGGAATCCAACGCACGCCGGATCAACGCTGTAATGCCGCTGGTGAACCTCGACGGACGAACCTACACCGGGTGCGAAGATAAGGATTTGTGGGCTTTGGTGAACCCTCCTAGCTTGTTCTACCGAGACCGTGGCGGGTACGAGTCATAGCGGGTTATGCGCCCAGGTCCGAAGCTGGAAAAGGTTAAAGCCATGCTGATCGAGGCCGCTAAAGCCACTGACCAGCGCGACCTGCGCTGTTAGAAGGGAAAAATCATGACTACAGACCGCACTCTTTTTGAAGACTTTCACGCCGATCCCCGCTTTGCCGACCTGCGCAAATTCCGGTCGCAATTGCAGCCAGCTATGCGTGTTTTGCGCGACAACGTCACCGGCTTTAAGCAGGGAACAACGACGCTCCGGCCCGAAAAGGTTCTTGCACTGCGCGAGTACGTTTTGCAGATGTTCCAGCTTCAGCACGCCATGACAGAGGCGTGCAAAAACATACCTCCCGAGTTTGAACCCGTCAAAGCACGCATTCTGGAGGATTTCGACATGGAGGAACCAAAGGCCTATCTCAAGCAGGTCAATGGCTGGTTACGATTGATAGAGAGTTCTGCTTCCGACACGACTCCATCCAACGGTTAACGGAAAACACTTATGACCATGCGCTCATACGAGTACTTCGCTTGCCCTAATGGCCATCAAGGGGAAGAAAAGACCTCAGAGAACGATCAGCCTTATTCAAAAAGCTGGGAACGGGTATCAACCAAAGGGATGAAAGATGGACCAAACGGGACCTACCTGTGCAGTGCATGTGGATTGGTAATGTCTCGCGCTCCGAAGCCGCTTGCATAGGAAAAGTCGCACCAGGTACATAAGCCGCCGACATGTAAGATCGAGGCAGCGGCATTAGCGGGACGCTCATTTTCACGTCCGCGAAAAAACAGTTAGGGATCACACCATGAATAAGCTCGAACTCACTCTGATTGGTATGGCGCAACAACAGCTCTCAGCAGTCCTGCGCTTCCTTGAAAAACGCGAATCAGGAACAGCTACCGCTGAAGACGAGGATGACTACATGCGCGAAAGTGGCGCGTTGAGTGTCCTTTTGGAGTTGGCCCACGTTTCTGACAGCGGAATGGGAGTTGATGCAGTCAGTGCAATGCTTGAGGTCGAAGCCAAGCATTCCGCCGCTCAGCGTGCCGCGCACCCACTCGCGAAAGCTGCGGACGCTATGAAAAAGAAATTCCCGCCGCGGCTGATCACCGGCACCCAGGACATTCAGAAACTCCACACTGCGACGCCTGCTGTTGATGGCCCGACCGAAGAGGGGAATTGATCTAGAAATTGATCGCTACACACCACCGCCCCGCACGTGGCTGGTTTTCTATTTCGGAAACCGACAGGAGAGTGCTCGGCCGCTGGATGCTACGAGGTCCGGTGATTTTCGGCGTCGTTAACAGACACTCTAGGCACAAGTGCGTATTGAGGCAATAGCTACGGCTCGTAGTCTTCCGGAGGCTCGAAGACATCGAGACGGCCCGCAATCCACGGCGCCACGACTTCATCGAGCAGCGTACGAATGTATGGTTTAAGCGAAGGCGAGTTGTGCGCGTTCGGGCCGAACACATCGAGCAACAGGTATCGATTGTCTACCGCGTCATAGGCATACAACAGCCACTGATCGTGGGCGGCCTCAGTAACCTTGATTGTTCGATAGAAGGGATCAGCAATCTTCGACCAGCGCGCCGTGACGGCGTGGCTATCGGTCAATTGAACATGCCCAAGTGGCTTTTGGTAAAGAGCGGCGTCCCTGCCCCAATACGGCGGGTGGTCGCCGCATACCTTGAAGTTGTAGAAGTCGATGTAAAGGTCGTGCCAGTTCGGCAGTGTCATGAATTCGTTGGTCACGAAGACCCGAGCAACTGCCACAACGCCTCACTTACGCCGGAGCTTTCCGGTCTCGACAAAATACTGGAAGCGAGCATCACCCACGCGAGCTGCCTCTTTGACGACCAACACAGGGTCGTTATTCCCCTTTTTGATCCGGCGCCTTGGTTCCGCTTCGGGAGCGGCGACGCTACGGCTGGTAAAGAGAAGCATACAAATCCCTCCTTTGAGGTTCGTGATCATATCCTACGTCCTGACGGGATTTAGATCAACGGGTCAGACGACGCAGCGATTCCTGACCTCGTCATTTATTTCGGAAACCGACAGTTGTTGCATCTGCCTTTATTCGTGAAGCAGTGGAGGCTATAAGTCGCAACGAATTCGTAGTCTTGCCTCTATTCCTTGAAAATCACTAGGTGCGACGATAGGTGGCCGAGATCGTACTCAACACCATCAAGCTCTAATGACTTCCACTCCTGGATGGAGTCAACGTGAAATTTAGCCGAGCTCAGTTCTCGAGCACTTAGGGTAAGAGCTCGATTTTACACGAAATTGAAACGTTCGTTTGGCGAGAAGATTCACTAGCGAAACGTCACTAGTCATAGAAAAACCCCGCCGATTGGCGGGGCGTAAATTACTGTCCAGGCATATAAGGCGGTTTGTCAGTTGTTCCTGACTCTTGAGGGAGCTGCGGCACATCCAAAAGGTCATGGCCTCCAGAATACTGAGCTTTGGGCTGCTTCGGTGAAAAGTCTGGTGACATGGCGGTTGGCCGTGTGTCCGCTGGCAGATGAGGAACATCTTCAGCATCGTGCCCGCCAGAATACTGAGCTGTGGGCTGCTTCGGTGAAAAGTCTGGTGACATGGCGGTTGGCCGTGTGTCCGCTGGCAGATGAGGAACATCTTCAGCATCGTGCCCGCCAGAATACTGAGCTGTGGGCTGCTTCGGTGAAATGTCTGGTGACATAGCGCTTGGCCGCGTGTCCGCTGGCAGATGAGGAACATCTTCAACATTGTGCCCGCCGGTTTGCGGTGGGGCAGGGAGAGGATTATCAAGCGAAGTAGGTACAGGTGAATCGGGGCGTAATTTATCTGGTCCGTATGCACCGGCCGCGTTTGGATGAATGATCCCGAGTTCAGCTGCACCCTCAAGAGCTGCTCCCATTACACCTGCCGATTCACTTGCTACCTCATGAGTCAAACGCTCGCCGGCACCAAACTGCCCAAGCTTCGGTACTTCAAGTTGGTCTGCACGCTCTCTATGGTCAGAGCGAGCATCATTGATACCTGAATTACCCAGGTTTTCGGCCTGTGTTTTCCCATGTTGAAATAACGATTCACGAGCACCAGCCCCCGCAGCACCACCAACATCTTTGACACCCATGTGATCAAATCGATTTGACAGCCCTGCGGCATCAACAGATGGTCCATTCATCATGATATTTGAGTTATGCGCGTCGTTAGACACACCAAAACCCGTGGTTCCAGGCATAACAGACGCAACAGTTTCCCAGTCCCCACTGGTCGCCAAAGCTTGAACCATACCAGCGACCTGTGCAGCTTTGGGATCAGCCATTGTCGAGCCATAGGTTGAAGCAAAAGAAGCCGATTTCTCCTGCAGGCCTGCCCCGTAGACAGCTTGTTGAAGCCGCTCCGCAGCACCATCAGACTTCAAGACGTCCTGAGCCACAGCATCGAGTTTTATTGAGCTCGATGAACCGAACATGTTCTGAAGACCAGACATTTCCTGGTAACTCTTCTGAGCAGAAAGCGTTTGTTGCGACTGCTTGGAGATCTGTTCTGAGTCGGAGGAAGAAAATGTTGAGGTTTCAGCATTAGATAACGAATGGGCTTGCTGAGCGTTGACACCATTATTAATAGAACCTGTAAGAGCCTTATTGAATCCGGTTTCTTCACCAATTTGCGCAAGCCTGCTCAAATCCTTGTTATCAGACTCCGTCAAGTTCTTGCCGACCTGGCCAGAAAGCTTGGCACCTGTACCTAGCGCCTCTAAACCTGCAGAACCGCTACCGCCAATAGCGCCCATGTAAGCATTCACTGATTTCTCGGAGATTCCTTCCGAACGCGCTTGAGAAGCAAAGTCTTTGTAAGAGGAAGATCCGGAAACACCGTAAGCCCCACCTACGGTCTGTCCAAGCTGTGCAAGATCAGACGATGAACTCGCATTTTGGTATGAATTCTGTACACCACGACTGAACGCCTGGTTTAGGGAAGTTTGGGCGCCCTCGGCGGTCTGTTGTGCCGACTGAACGGAGCTGGTGAGTGCAGAGTTCGCATTGAGGCTAGGGCGATTCATTTCTGAGTTAGTAATGCGGCTACCCATCGTCGGATCATTTTGCGAAAGAGCCGACATGGCCAAGCCAGCTCCTGGAGAAACGACATCCGGGCTGGTAATTTTCTCATCTATAGTGTCCTTTCCATTCATACGGTTTGCAATGCTCATACCAGCAACCGAGCCGCCCCACACTAGAAAACCGCAAAGGACAGGAACAGAGGATGCCATGTATCCGCCGACTCCGACCCAGGTACCGAGAATGCGTTCAACCTGCATAACGGACTCAAAGGTAATTTGGGATGTCTGCAATTGATTTAGCATCAAGCTCTGGATCTGATACTTAGCACCCGAAATAATGAAGAGATTGACAATCGCCATGATGGGAGTCCAAAGCATCATCCACGCGGCCATCAACAGATATTTCCCAAGCATTGAGATGCCTTGGCTCCCAAGAACAAGGATGAACGCCATCAATGGGGATATCGCGTAGATGAACCCTTCAAAAAAGGTTAAGAATGGTCTGACGTTCCGGACGAACATATTACCTTCTGCCGCCCACTGGGTGTTCTGCTGCATCACGGCTTGACTCATCATGATCGCAGCAGCGTCTTGCATATCAGCCATTGCTTTTGACGCAGGACCGTCCTGAAACACAGGAAGAAGGGCGCTGGCCAACGCAAATTCACGGGCATCGGATGCTGCAATACCTAAGGAATTCAACGAGTCCGTTACTTTACCTTCAACTTCAAATCCGTCGTTAAGCTTTGGAAAAGCTGACTTAGTGGAGTCCATCAAAGAAGGTAATTGGCTAGTTGTAAGCTCAACCAACCTCGTGTGGGCATCGGAACAGTTTAACAACTCCTCTCCACCCGGAGCATAAATAAGAGTTCCGTAAACTGCGGAATCAAAACGCAAAGCTTGCATTGGTGAGCCCTCGTTTTTAATCTTATTAAACGCACTTGGGTCTCGTTCGATGTTGACCATTGTACATTCACGGACGTAGTTCATCCATGAAGTATAGAGATCACCAGCACCGCCAGTTTGATTGAAAGCAGGGATAGCTGTCATATCTTGCGTAACCCTACGAAATTTCATCAAAGTATCCAGAGGGTCTGCAAAGCCATATTGGGTCATGGCAGGTGTTGAGAAACCTTGTTCAAATAGTTCTGAAAGCGTGATTCCAATACCCGACAAGAAAGAGCCTACGGCTACTGGACCAAGTGGCACTCCATCAACAACTTCAACAGCGCCAGTATATTTGTCTTCGACAATAGCTGTCGCAGTAGCACCGAACATTGCAAGGTATAGAATCACACACACAAGTAATTTATGGAATTGAATCCCTGTATTGTTGCTTACTGCTTGGAATGCAATCAGGAACACACCAAACATCAAACCGATGCGGGCTAAAGCCTCAACATCACCGGTGCCGGATATCATAGCAACAGCGTTAAGGATTTCTCCTAGAAAACGGGCGTCCCCGACGGAGTATATTGTAAATTCGGCGGCCATCAGTTGGATGCCTCAGGATAATTCGCCGCGCGACCTATAAAAAGACTAGTTTTTGGCATGGCGGCCATAAATTCCCGATATTGGCTGATCAGTTGAGGTTCACCGCCAAACTGCATCCGTAAAGAGATGATTTCAGAATCAAACTTCTTACGAGCTTCACCAAGTTTACGAACCGCTTCTTCGGTATGAGGAATAGTGGCTCCAGCAATTGCCATGTCCGCACCTCTTAACAACTCGTCCATAAAGTACTGAGACATAGCGAGAGCAATAACACGGGAGTTAGTTCTCACGTAGGTCCGAGCAAGACTATCAGATCGGCTAGCAAGATTTCGGATCATTGTGCCAAAAGGGGTACCGTTCAAACTACCAATCATTCGTTTCTCATCGTCGCTAAAAGAACCAGTATTATGATAGAACTTACCAATAATGCCGATGCTTCCTCCTACTCCGCTGAATGCTTTTTCAATTTTCTGAGCCAGACCTTCAATCTTTATCTCTTTCATTGAAGGTTTGGTACAATAATCCTCGTCATCACATTTGTAGACCGGAACTGTCCCATCTCCCGTGCCCTCAAGAAAGTCTTTAAGGCTTAACCCTGTTGGCTGGATATAACTGATTGTCGGAACCTTACCTTTGCCATCCGCAGCACTCTGGTCGGGCGCGCCCAGGTTAATAGATCCGACAATGCTCATGATCAGTTCTTGAGTCTGAGTGTCGCCATATGTGTATATACCTTTTGTGTTTTTCTCCTGCATAAGGCACCAAAGTACGTTACCTTGGTCCTTGCACATTTCGAATACGCCGGCCTCGTAGTTTTTCGAGCTGGTGGATTTGGTAGAATCCCCCCAACTTCCGAACACGTCGGAAAGACCTTTGGAGACGGATTTTGTGCTTGAAGCGCTCTCACGTTTACTGTCTATTGCACTGAAAGCATCTGTAACTAAACCCTGCGCTAATTGGCAGCTGTTGGAAAATAGCTGATTCAGCTGCTGAACTTTCTTTTGAAGGGTTTCAATATGTTTTTGACAGGTAGGGCATAAAGCATCCAGTGCCATGTTGAACGCATAGCCAGAAGCTATACCAACAGCATTACTTGCAACCGAACGAAGTAACTGAACAAATTGCTGAGCGTTAATAAACGAAAAAGAGCCGCCGAACATATCGATACCACCACAACCGGATTCGAAAGATGGTGGTTTTATTGAAACAAGTGAAGTCGTCATTATCTTGTTTCTTGTGGTGAACGCACCGCCAGTTAGAACACCACGGCGAGCAGTTTCATAAGCTCCAGGTGCAGTTGTGTTAGACATGTTGTTGAACATACTATCAAGCTGCGAATTCAGGTTGGCGTGTGTAGCGGTCGTGCTCAAGCCACACGTAACCGAAAGCATGAGAGATAAAACAGTTTTACGGGGAAATTTCATCGTTATTCATCCTCACAGTTTCGCGCAAATGGTCTTGAAGGTATTGAGAAAGTTGTGCTGGGTCTTCAAGTACTGATTTATCTACCGATTGAAGCTCTTTTGAAATAAGTAGCCCATTGTCGAATACGGGCTGAGTAGATTGATACTGTTTAGTGGTGATGACTTTTGCATCTCTTGCCACAACGACAATTCTGTTTAGTAGAGTGTCGAGTGTCACCGCCCCAAAGCCAACTACCTCAGTACTTGCAGGCGGAATTGCAAGCGCTAAAGCAGGTGTTTGATAAATACCTAACTGTTCAGCTTGACCGGAGTCTACTTTATAATCCGGGAACAGTTGGTTGTCTAAAGGTTTACCATCTAGCGAAATTGGAATGATTGGAACGCCGGTTGCATTCTGAAGAGCAACTAAAACTCCAGCCTGCTCTGTACAGAGAATGCAGTTACTTTTAAAGAAAAAAAACAAACCCGACTTTGTTCCTATTTCTTTTACGACCTCATTACGCTTATCCAAAGCTTCCCTTGCCATAGCGTTAGCTGCATAGGTAGCTTGAGGGCGCCGGGAATCCTCATCCAGAAAAGGGTCTCTCATAATGACATTGGTCGACATTTCGGAGAACTTTGTGGCTTTATCCATGGCCATGCGCTGAAGATAGTAATACGCACGAACGTTCTGTGGGGAAGGATCGTCCATAGCTCGATCTCTGAACTTTGGAAGTTCAATTCTGATCCAGGCTGACGTAAATGGTTTTATTTCATCCCGTTCAACTTTGGAAATCTTCTCAGGTTCAGGCGTTTTGGGCGGGGAGGGCACAGCTGGCAATTCCTTTGCTGCCGGCTCAGGATCTGGATACTCCTGATACCAGAACCATCCTTCGCTTTTTCCTTGATAGAAGGACTGCCCTGCGATCGCTTCTGGATTACTGCCCTCACGCTGGCCGTCGGCCACCGTAAAAGGGGCTAGACATAAAGCAGCCGCACCAACCAGCAATCCTAAGGATCGACTTTCAATCATCAGCGATCACCAGCAGCGAAAGCGGCTACCTTAATGGTAGAAAAAGCATCGTTGCGGCCAGGTCTGACCCTTGCATTTCTGATTGGGAGGACCCAGGGCAGGTGTTCAAATCGCGAATAGCCGAGTTTTTTCTTCATCGTGGTTTCAGAAAGGCCTAGCTCAGAGGCCACCTGAGCTAAGGTCATTTTGGAACCGTACTTATGCTTGTAGTCCTGTTCGAAGTCCGACTTTGCGTCAGAAAGAAGGCGTACAGCA
>NZ_LXJP01000063.1:0-37912 GCF_001728855.1 Pseudomonas sp. AP19
AACGCTGGAATCGAATCTTAAGATCAGAGGCCAAAAGCGCTGATCGAAGAAGGCGACTGAGAGGTCGCCTTTTTTTTCCGGGGTATAGCGCAGTCCGGTAGCGCGCCTGCTTTGGGAGCAGGATGTCAGGAGTTCGAATCCCCTTACCCCGACCATATTAAAAATCCTCGTATCGAAAGATACGGGGATTTTTTTTGTCTGCTGGAAAGCTAAGGCACCACGCAAAAAAATGTGGGAGCGGGCTTGCCTGCGATGGCGTCTTATCAGCGTGTATAGCGTGTGCTGATCTACTGCCATCGCGGGCAAGCCCGCTCCCACACGGCTGCGTGTTATTAGTGCAATTTGAGCCTAGGCTCAGTCCCACGCCCAATCTTGCTGCCCAGCATCAGCATTGCCGTGCGGAAAAACCCGTACAGCGCGACCTGGTGCATGCGGTACAGCGATACATAGAACATCCGCGCCAGCCAGCCTTCCAGCATCACACTGCCGGTCAGGTTGCCCATCAAGTTACCCACAGCCGAAAATCTCGACAGCGAGATCAGCGAGCCGTAGTCGGTGTACTTGTAGGCGGGCAGGTCCTTGCCGTCGATCCGCAATTTCAGCGATTTGGCCAGCAATGACGCCTGCTGGTGAGCCGCTTGAGCGCGTGGTGGCACATTACGGTCGGTCCCGGTTTGCGGGCAGGCGGCGCAGTCACCAAAGGCGAAGATGTTTTCGTCGCGAGTGGTTTGCAGCGTCGGCAGGACCTGCAATTGGTTGATGCGGTTGGTTTCCAGCCCATCAATGTCTTTGAGGAAAGCCGGAGCGCGAATCCCGGCAGCCCACACCTTCAGGCTGGCAGGAATGACCTGGCCGCTGCTGGTGATCAAGGCGTCGGCCGTCACTTCGCTGACCGCCGAGTTGGTCAAGACCGTCACCCCGAGTTTTTCCAGGGTTTTATGCACAGGGCCGCCAATCCGCTCGGGCAGCGCAGGCAATACCCGCGGGCCGGCTTCGATGAGGGTGATGTGCATGTTTTCCGGTTTGATCCGGTCCAGGCCGTAGGCCGCCAGTTCATGCGCGGCATTGTGCAGTTCCGCGGCGAGCTCCACGCCCGTTGCCCCGGCACCAACGATAGCAACGCTGATTTTCTCTTCCACATCGGTCTGGCCCGCGTGGGCGCGCAGATAGTGGTTGAGCAACTGCTGGTGAAACCGTTCGGCCTGTTTGCGGGTATCGAGGAACAGGCAGTGCTGCGCTGCGCCCTCGGTGCCGAAATCGTTGGTGGTGCTACCGACCGCGATCACCAGGCTGTCGTAGCCCAGCACGCGCGCGGGCACCAACTCACGGCCTTCTTCATCGAGGGTGGCGGCCAGCTGGATTTTCTTCTGCTCACGGTCAAGACCGCTCATGCGCCCCAGTTGGAACTCGAAGTGGTTCCATTTGGCCTGGGCGACGTAATTGAGTTCGTCTTCCGAAGAGTTCAGTGAGCCGGCAGCCACCTCGTGCAGCAGGGGCTTCCAGATATGGGTCAGGTTGGTGTCCACCAGCGTGATGTTGGCGGTGCCACGCTTACCCAGAGTCTTACCCAGGCGGGTAGCCAACTCCAGGCCGCCGGCGCCGCCGCCGACGATAATAATACGATGGGTCATGGGGATATCTCGCAAGGCTAAAAGAAATCGGAGCAGTTACCCTCGCGAGCGCCAGGCAGCTCATAGCGTCAGGTAACTCAACAGGCGGCTCAGCAGACCCAGGCCGATCACCACCACCAGCACCACACCAAGGAGCAGCCAGGGCCGGAAAGGCTTGCGCTCGACTCGGTTTTGGGAGAGTTGCAGGTACTCTTCGACATGCTGCTGGTCATCGGGGTTCAGGCGGCTGGTCATAAAGGCCTCGTCAGGTAGACGTTGCAAAAGGGCGCCACGTTACAGTCAGGGGAATGGCGGTCTCGCCACAAGCGTAGCCCGTGCCCGCGTCACAGGCTGATGCCCACGTCGAATACTATGCTGCGCCCCAGATTGTTGCGCAAGAAGTCCGGCGCGTCCGGGTGGGCGAACAGCACGCGGGCAAAGGTGGGGCCTACCAATGACAGTGAGCGCCAACCCTGGCGCAGGTATTCGGTGGGGGGCGGGAAATGACTGTTGAGGTCCAACACTTCACGTTTGAGGCTGGTGAAGGCGATGAGGTCCAGCTCGCCCAGGTCCATCCCGCGTTCCTTATAGTTATGGGCTTTTTTGCGCAGCGTCGGTGCCAGGCGCAGCAAGAACTCATGGGCGGGGATGCGCCGCGGCTTGGCCTCGCGACGCACCAGTTGGCTCAAGGAAAACGCACTGCGTCGGCGCAGCAATTCATCGCGCCATTCGTCGTTGAGGCGGCGGCCCTCATCCAGGACGAAAAACACCTCGAAACTGGCGTCGCGAAACAACACGTCAGGCGGCTCTTGCCCCGCGGGGTGAAACTCTTCGGCGCGGTAGGGCACATTCAAGCCTTGCAGCAGGCGCTGGCAGACCCAACGCTCACGCTCCCATTTGCGGGCATTGGACAGAAACGCGTTGGCTTGTTCGGCCGCTACGGTGAGCAGGCGCAGGTAATCTGAGTCATCCATATTCGCAGCTTAGCGTTCAAATGATGACCGCAGGAAGTCTTGCTTTAAAACGGCGGTGTAGACTGGCGACTCGACCGTTATGCCGAGCAGGGAGAGTGTGCTGTGAAGTTCTGTGCCGCGTTGTTATTAAGTCTGCTGCCCGTTTTGGCTCAGGCCGTTGAAGTGGGTGAGCGCCTGGCGCCGTGGACCTTGCTCGACCAGTTCGATCAGGCCTACACCCTGGATGACCACGTGCGCATTCTATTGGTGGCCCGCAGCATGGACGCAGCCAAGTCGGTAGACGCGGCGCTGCAGGGCCAGCCCAAGGGCTATCTCGAGGCGCGGCACGCAGTGTTTGTCGCGGATATTCAGCGCATGCCCCGCTTGATCGCCAAGCTGTTTGCGGTGCCGGCAATGCAGGCTTACAGCTACCGCGTCATGCTCGACCGTGACGCACGTGTTGCCCCGCGTTATCCGGGGGCTGTGGATAACGTGCTGTGGCTGCAACTGGATAATGGCAAATTGGTAGGGCAACGCGAATACCGCTCTGCCGCCGAACTGCATGAGGCCCTGGAGCAGGTGAAGCCGTGATCAGCGCCGCCGTACTGGCACCGCAGACCCTGGGCATCGGCTGGCTTTTGTGCGCGCCGCTGGTGGTGTGGGCGGTGTTGCGCTCGCCGTGGGTTGAGCTGTTTGCAGACCGCAGGCGCCAGCATCTGCTGTTTGGAACGGTGTTCGCGTTGTTCATGTTATGGCTGGTGCGCCGGGATTTCGATACCGGCGTTTCCTACCACTTTATCGGTATGACCGCGGTGACCCTGCTACTCGACTGGCCTTTGGCAATGGTCGGTGGTTTGGCGGCACAGCTGGGGTTGGTGTTGCTGGGGCGCCAGGACCTGGCCGCCGTGGGTATCAACGGCCTGCTGTTGATCGTGTTGCCGGTGCTGGTCACGGAAGGCTGTGCAGCGCTGGTAGAGCGCGCGCAACCGCGCAACCCTTTCGTCTATATCTTCTGTTCCGGCTTTTTTGCCGCCGCGCTGTCGGCACTGCTTTGCCTGTTGGCTGCGTTGGGTCTGCTGTGGTTCGACGGCCGTTTTGCAATGCCGGAATGGCTGGAAGATTTCGTCGGTTACCTGTGGCTGATCATTTTCCCCGAGGCGTTTATCAACGGCATGGTCATTAGCGCCCTGGTGGTGTTTTGCCCGGAGTGGCTGGAGACATTCAATCGCACGCGCTACCTCTCGGCGCCGTGGAAGGACGACGATTCGCGGCGTTGATCCAGATCAAATCCGACGAGGGCGCGCAGGCTCATTCTTTGCGAAATTTCCGGGAGCAAAGGTCATGAGTGTGTACGAGTGGGCACGGCAGGAGTTGCGCAGAAGCCAGGACGCAGCACAGGAAATCGGTTTTGACCCCGGTTTGACCTTGCGCGCCATGCTCAGCGCGGTGGTGCAGCAGAGCAAGGGCGTGCGCAGTTTTGAAGACTTGGCCGACGAGCTGCAATACCTTGCAGAGAATCTCGACGACCAGCAGGAATATGCCTTTATGCGGCCTTAGTGGCGCAGCGGCAGGTCTTCGGAGAACAGTTCGTCCTCTGCATCCGGGCTGACCGGAATCTTGTGTTCTTCCGACGCCCAGGCACCGAGGTCGATAAGTTTGCAGCGGTCCGAGCAGAACGGCCGGTTGGGATTGGTCGCTTTCCATTCCACGGGGGCACCGCAGGTTGGGCATTCGACAGTCAGGGGTTGGCTCATGATCGGCCTCCACGCAAAGTAAGGTAAAAGTGGTGCAGTCGCTCGACCTCGCTGTGCAGCCAGGCGAGGTCCTTGTCATTGACCAGCACGTCATCGGCGTGGTTCAGGCGGTCTTCGCGGCTGGATTGGGCCTTGAGGATCGCCTGCACCTGATGTTCGCTGATGCCGTCGCGCTGCAGGGTACGCTGAATCTGCAGTGATTGCGGTACGTCTATCACCAGGATGCGCTGGGTCATGCTGTACTGGCCGGACTCGATCAGCAGCGGTGACACCAGAATCGCGTAAGGCGAACGCGCGCGCGCCAGATGGCTGCGAATCTCCTCACCAATCAGCGGGTGCAGCAAGGCTTCCAGCCAGCGGCGCTCTTCAGGTAATTCAAAGATCAGTTTGCGCAGCGCGGCGCGGTCGAGTTGGCCGTCGGGCAGCAGCACGCCTGCACCGAAATGCTCGGCGATGCGCGCCAGTGCCGGCCGGCCGGGCTCGACCACCCAGCGGGCGGCATGGTCGGCGTCGACCGAATCAATCCCCAGGTCGATAAAGTGCTGGGCGGCAGCGCTTTTGCCGCTGCCGATACCGCCGGTGAGGCCTAGAATCCAGGGTGTTGCAACGGAAGTGGTCATCTGAAACCGACAGACTGCAAATAGAAGTCGGTTATTTGACCACCCCAGAGCAAGGCAATCCAGCCGGCAATTGCCAGACAGGGACCAAACGGCATCGGAATCGAAGCCTGGGACCTGCGCAAGCGCATCAGGATCAGGCCGGCGAGCACGCCCAGCAGCGAGGCGATCAGTAGCGTCATCGGCAGAATCTGCCAGCCACCCCAAGCACCGAGCAGGGCCAATAACTTGAAGTCGCCGTAGCCCATGCCGTCCTTGCCGGTGATCAGCTTGAACAACCAGAACACCGTCCACAGGCTCATATAGCCTATGACTGCGCCCCAAAGCGCATTGGGCAGTGTCGTCAACACGTCGAAGCTATTGAGGATCAGCCCGAGCCATAGCAGCGGCAGCACCAGAACGTCCGGCAATAATTGATGATCCACGTCGATCAGGCTCATGGCCAGCAACCCCCAGCTCAACACCATCACCGCGCCCGCTTGCCAGCCGAAACCGAAATGCCAGGCAACAATGGCCGAGCCCAGCGCGCAAGCCAGCTCGGTGGCGGGGTAGCGGCGACCGATAGGTTCATGGCAATGGGCGCAACGGCCTCTGAGTATCAGGTAACCGAGCAGCGGGATATTTTCCCAGGGGCGAGTCGGCTGCGCGCAATACATGCAGCAGGCGTTGCGGCGCATCAGGTTGTACGTGGGGCTGGCGGGGTCGGCAGGCAAGCCCAGCACTTCCTGGGCTTGGGCACGCCATTCGCGCTCGAGCCTCTTTGGCAGGCGCCACACCAGCACGTTGATGAAGCTGCCGACGATCAGCCCCAGAACGAACGCCATCCCGACAAAACCCCATGGCTGTGCGCTGGGCAGCAGGCTCAAAATGCCGCCCCCAATTGGAAGACCGGCAGGTACATGGCGACCACCAATGCACCGACAATGCCCCCCAATATCACCATGATGAGCGGCTCCATCAGGCTGGTGAGGTTGTCGACCAGATTCTCCACGTCGGCCTCAAAATGCTGGGCAACTTTTTCCAGCATCTGATCCAGGGTGCCCGATTCTTCACCGATCGCGGTCATCTGGATCGCCATGCCGGGGAACAGGCGGCTATGAGCCATGGAGTGATTCAACTGCATGCCTGTGGCTACGTCGTGACGCATCTGTTCGATCGCCTTTTTGAACAACCCATTGCCCGTTGCACCCGCCACGGAATCCAAAGCCTGCACCAGGGGCACGCCCGCTGCAAAAGTCGTTGAAAGTGTGCGGGCGTAGCGGGCAATCGCAGACTTCCTTAGCAGTGTGCCTGCCAGGGGCGCCTTCAACAAACCGCTATCCAGGCTGTGACGAAAACCCGGGGAAGTCCGATAGGCCTGGCGCAACCCGGCAATGCTGGCGCCCAGCCCCAGCGCGAGCATCCACCAGGCGTGTTGAAGGAATTCGGACAGGGCAATGACCGTCAAGGTAAAGCCGGGCAGCTCGCCGCCGACCCCGCTGAACAGGCTCTGAAACTGCGGCACCACGTGGATCAGCAGGATCGCACTGACAAGGCAGGCGACCACGATGACGGCGCAGGGGTAAGTCATGGCCTTTTTGATCCGCGCCTTGAGCTGCTGGCTTTTTTCCAGGTGTACCGCCACCCGCTCCAGCAAGGTTTCCAGGGCACCGGCCTGTTCGCCCGCGGCAATCAGGTTGCAATACAGTTCATCGAAGTAGCGTGGTTGTTTGCGCAGTGCTGCCGCCAGGTTGTTACCGGCGGCGATCTCCTGTTTCAAGCCCTTTATCAGCGCGCGCATCTGTCGGTGTTCGAAGCCTTCGCTGATGATGTCGAAGGCTTGCAGCAGCGGTATGCCGGCCCTCAGCAATGTCGCCAGCTGGCGGGTGAACAGGGCAATGTCTGCGGGTTTTATCGGGGGTGCAAAGCTTGGTCGGTGCGAGGTTTGTTTGCGTACGCGGCCGGGGCAGATTCCTTGCTGGCGCAGTTGCACCTTGACCAGCATAAGGTTCTGGCCAGCGGTTTGCCCTGAGACCCTGCGCCCTTTGCGGTTGATGCCTTCCCAGGCGTAGATCGTTGCAGCTTCATTCATGTCACGTGTCCGCACCCAGGTAGTCGTAGATCTACAGCTTAGTCAGGTGATGGATTCCGGCAGGTCGGCCATGAAGGATAAAATGTCAGAATGTGCGTCTTGTGCGCGTTTGGCCGCTCGCGGATGAGTACACTGGCGCCGCTGCAAACTGCGGGGCGCAGGACGCGCCTGGTTATGGTTTTTATTCTGGAGAGTGAATGTGATGCGTCAGAAAGGCTTCACCTTGATCGAGTTGTTGATCGTCGTGGCAATCATCGGCATTTTGGCCACGATCGGTTTGCCCATGTATACCAAGCACCAGGCCAAGGCCAAGTTTACGGCGGGGTTGGCTGAAGTCGCCGCGTTGAAGGCCGGTTTCGAAGACACCCTTAACCAGGGCACCGTGCCAACCCTGGCCTTGATCGGTGGCACCAGCCCCACCGCCAACTGCAAGATCGAGGTGGCAGGCGATGTGGCCACCGGCGCCGGTTCCATCCGTTGTGAAATTCTCGATGCGCCCGCGCCTGTGCTGGGCAAGACCATCACGTTAACGCGCAGTGCCACCACGGGCTGGAAGTGTGCAACCACGGCTGACGCTCAATACGTTGCCAAGGGCTGCGGTGCCGACGGAGCATAACGGTTGCTGGGCGGCGGGCGAGTTAGTTGCCGCATGCCCAATGCGGTGCTAGCTTTAGCCCACTGCCCGTGTAGCTCAGCCGGTAGAGCAGCGCACTCGTAACGCGAAGGTCGCAGGTTCGATTCCTGTCTCGGGCACAAAGGCACCCCTGTGTTAAAGGCAACATTGTTTCAAAGGCAGCACTGTTTTCAGATGATCCCAGAATGGTTCTGAAGGCCAGACGAGCCGGCATTCATGCCTACTCTTTTGTATCTGCGCAACCTTGATGACCCAGATGCATCCCCATTCCTTGATCTAAGAGAACAACATGACCACACAAGAGATGACCCAGGAAGCGCGGCACGAAGTAGCCCTCAAACAATACCTTGATGAGTCGCCGCAGCTTAAAGAAGAGATCAAGGAACTGAGCGCTGATGACCAGCGCGACCAGATCCAGTGGGCATTTGAGGATGAGGCAGAAAGCCAGGGCTACCAGCCTTGGGAGCTGACCCTCAAGTACACCTCGACACCGGAAGAGTTCGAAGCCGCACGGCTGGCGTTGCACAAAGAGGCCGCCGAGGTGCTGGGTGTCGAGTGGGACGAGTATTGCGAGATGAATAACCTGGTGGTCTAGGGTGCTGCATAGGCAGGAGCGAGTACCCTCGCTCCTGCCTGTTTACTCAGATACTGAGCCGCATCGATAAATCCACTGCCTTCACATCCTTGGTCATCGCACCGATGGAGATGTAATCCACCCCGGTCTCAGCGATGGGCAGCAGGGTGGTTTCATTGATCCCGCCGCTGGCTTCCAGCTTGGCCTTGCCTGCGTTCAGGCGCACGGCCTCACGCATGTCATCCAGGCTCAACTCGTCGAGCATGATGATATCGGCACCCGCCGCCAGTGCTTCGCGCAGTTCATCCAGGCTTTCCACTTCGACTTCCACCGGCTTGCCCGGGGCGATCTTGTGGGCGGCCGTAATTGCCTGGGCGATACCGCCACACGCAGCAATATGGTTTTCCTTGATCAGGAACGCGTCATACAGACCGATGCGATGGTTATGGCAACCGCCGCAAGTCACCGCGTACTTCTGCGCCAGGCGCAGGCCGGGCAGGGTTTTGCGGGTGTCCAGCAGCTTGACCTGAGTGCTGGCGACAAAGTCCGCCAAGTACTGTGCACGTGTGGCCACGCCTGACAGCATCTGCAGAAAATTCAGTGCGCAGCGCTCGCCGCTGAGCAGTGAGCGCGCCGGGCCTTCCAAGTGGAACAGCACTTGATTGGGGCTGACCCGCTCACCATCGGCCACCTGCCAATGCACCGCGACCCGAGGGTCGAGTTGGCGGAATACCGCGTCCACCCAAGCCGTGCCAGCGATAACAGCGGCATCGCGCGTAATGATTGTGGCCTTGGCCAGCCGTTCGGCCGGGATCAATTGTGCAGTGATGTCGCCACTGCCGATGTCTTCCAGCAGTGCACGGCGCACGTTGGCTTCAATTTCGGCGGTGAGGTCGGCAAGACGGAGATTCGGCATAACAGGCTCCACAAACAAAGTGCCTCGATTATAGGGGCAGTGCGCGTTTGAACCCAGACTCCTATTCATTTACAGGGCAAAGGCAGAGTTTGCTGGCGCAACTACCCTCATTTGCAAGATAATCTCGCGCCTTGCAATTGGCGTCATAGCTTTGACGTACGGGTGGTATCGGGTTTTTGCAGCGTCCCACTGGGCCTGTCCTCGATCTTTCCCCAACCAATACCGCCGTTTCAGGAGGCCAGGATGCACAATGACGGAAAGGTGGTGCCTATCAACAAGGCACACGCCACGCCATCGCCGCTTGCGCGCCTGCCGGTGGTGTTGTTGCAGGTTCGCGACAAGGCAGCCCAACAGTTGCAGCAAGGTTTGCAGGACCTGTTCGATAACGCCGACGACACCCTGTTCGAAATGGCCGACAAGGCCCGTAGTAACGCAGACCATCACATCTTCTTTGAAGCCATGCGCGACTTGCGCCTCAAGCGCAAGAATTTCGAGCGCGTGTTCATGGCGCAGTTGTTCGCCGCGTTTGCCAATCTGGGCCAGGCTGGACGCAGCGAGTCGCACTGGTTGCCGGTGGTGTCCTATGACACGGCGACCGGCACGTCCAGTGATGAGCTGGAAAAGGCGGTAGCGTTGGCGGCCATGCTCGGTCGAGTGCGGCACCGTGATGGCCTGGCACTGGCGCAACTGACCGCACGCCTGGGTACATTGCTCGGCACCCCCCTGGATGAGCGCGATAACCCGTTGGGCCCGGCACTGCTTTGCGAGTTCTTTTTGCGCGCGGGGCGCAGCTTGGGGGTAGAGATCCGCGTCAAGTTGATCATTCTCAAGCTGTTTGAAAAATACGTGCTCAGTGACGCCGACCAACTGTTCGCTGAAGCCAACCAGATACTCGTCGCTACCGGGGTTTTGCCTGAGCTCAAGGCCGTGCCGTCACGTCGCCCCGGTGGGCGTGCGGCGCTTGAACAGCCACGCGAAGGCAGCGTGCCGACCGTTGACCCGCCATTGGATGAAAACGGCCAGGAGGCCTTCGCTGCCTTGCAGAAATTGCTCGCAGCCGTGCGCGGCAGCGTGGCGCCGACTCTGGAGGCCAGCGCCGAACCCCAACCCATTGCCACCCGCGACCTGCTGCGCCTGCTCTCTCATTTGCAGCAATACGTGCCGGAACCCGAGGCCGAAGATGACTTCGACCTGCGTAACCAGCTTGAACAGTTGCTCACCCGCGTCAGCGTCAAAAGTGGCAAGTCCCGTGTGGTGGAAGACGCCGACGAGGATGTGATCAACCTGGTCGCCCTGTTGTTCGAGTTCATCCTCGATGACAGCACCGTACCGGATGTTTTCAAGGCCTTGATCGCGCGTTTGCAGATTCCGGTATTGAAAGTGGCGATCCTGGACAAGAGCTTTTTCAGTCGCACCAGCCATCCGGCGCGGCGCTTGCTCAATGAAATCGCGGCCGCCGCCATGGGTTGGAACCCAACCGATGACTATCAGCGCGACAGCCTGTACCGGCGAACCGAGCAGGTGGTGCAATGTTTGCTGAATGAGTTCGTTGAAGACCCGGAGATTTTCCCGCGGTTGTTGGCGCAGTTCACCGCCTTTACTGCGGATGAGCAGCGGCGCAGCGAACTGCTTGAGCAGCACACCTATGAGGTCGAAGAAGGCCGTGTGCGCACTGAGGCCGCCCGTCAGCGCGTGGCAGAGGTGCTCAATCGACGTCTGCTGGGCCGAGTGTTGCCGCAGTCGGTGGTGCAGTTTCTCCAGCAGGCCTGGAGCCAGGTGCTGTTGTTGGCCAGCCTCAAGCATGGTGAGCAATCGGTGCAATACCAGGCAGCGGTGCGCACCATGGACGAGTTGATCTGGAGCGTGAGCCTGCAGAAAGACACCGAGGCCGGTCGGCGTCTGCTGGAGCAATTGCCCGGGCTGCTCAAGGCCTTGCGAAACGGTTTGACCGGCGCGGCGTTCGATCCCTTCAGTACCCGCGAATTCTTTGTCCGATTGCAAGCCATGCATGCGCAGTCATTGGAGGGTGGGGGGCTGGACGCGCTGATTGAGGTGCGTGAGCCGTTTTCACTCAGTCTCGGGTTGCACGCCCCAAGCGCAAGCCTGCCCAGCGATGACCCGGACTTGCTGAAGGCTCAGCAACTGCGGATCGGAGCCTGGTTTGAGTTTCAGCAAGACGAAACCAACCGTCTGCGCTGCAAGCTGAAAGCGATCATGGCGCCAACCAATATCTATATTTTTGTCAGCCGCACGGGGCTCAAGGTCCTGGAGAAGAGTGCGGTCCAATTGGCCTTGGCGTTCAAGCAGGGGGCAATACGCAGTTTGGACGATGGTCTGCTGTTTGACCGCGCGCTGACGTCAGTGATGGGTAACCTGCGTCAATTCAATCGCGGCAAGTCATCGCAACCGCAGGGCTGAACGCGGCATACTGGTAATACCTAGTCTCATTCAAGGAACCTGTATGCAGTTGGACCCCACCAGTGGTTGGTGCCAGGGGATTCGCCATTGCCCTTCACCCAACTTCAACGAGCGCCCCGCAGGCGAAATCTCACTGTTGGTGGTGCATAACATCAGCCTGCCACCGGCGCAGTTCGCCACCGGCAAGGTGCAGGCGTTTTTCCAGAACCGCCTGGATGTCACAGAGCATCCTTACTTTGAAAGCATTGCCGAGCTACGTGTGTCTGCGCATTTTCTGATTGAGCGCGACGGCTCCGTGACGCAATTTGTATCGTGTCTGGACCGGGCCTGGCATGCCGGGGTCTCAAGCTTTGAGGGGCGTGAAGTCTGCAATGACTTTTCCCTGGGGGTCGAGCTGGAGGGGACGGACGATATTCCATTTACCGATGCTCAATACGCGTCGCTGATCGACCTGACACGTCAACTGCTGGCAGCCTACCCTGGCATTACCCGTCAGCGTATACGGGGTCACAGTGATATTGCGCCAGGCCGCAAGACCGACCCGGGCCCGGCTTTTGATTGGGCGCGCTTTCGTAGCGCCCTGCAGGATGGAGGACACGCACAATGAGTTTCCTGGTGTTGGTGTTGGCGGTCTGGATCGAGAAGTTCTCGGCCTTGCGTCAGCGGTTGCAACGCGACGGTGGATGGCTGCGTGAGCTGGCCAAGCTGGAGTCGAGCCCGCGCATGGGCAAGCGGCCCTGGCTGATTCTGCTACTGCTGGTGTTGTTGCCGGTGGCCTTGCTGGCCCTGTTGCTAGTGGTGCTGGAACCCGTGGCGTATGGCTTGTTGGCATTGCCGGTGCACTTGCTGGTGGTGATTTATAGCCTGGGGCGTGGCGATCTACTGGCTGGGCTCGGGCCGTTTCGCGATGCGTGGCGGCGCGGTGACTTGCAAGCCGCCGAACACGTGGCCGAACGGGACCTGAAAGTTGCCGCCGACAATGGCGAACAACTGCTGGAGCGCGTTCAAGGCCATCTGTTGTGGCAGGCTTACCAAAGCTTTTTCGCGGTGATTTTCTGGTATTTCCTGTTGGGCCCGGTCGCGGCCCTGGCCTATCGCCTGCTGGCGTTGGCCAGCGAGCACAGCCAGAACCCTCTGGTCGCCGAACGCGCCGGGCAATTGCGCCACGCCTTTGATTGGTTGCCGGTGCGCTTGCTGGCGGCGAGTTTCGCCCTGGTGGGTAACTTTGTTGCGGTCAGCCGGGTGATGCTGCACGAACTGCTGAGCTGGGATATCAGTGCCGCGCAGTTGGTAGAAAAAGTCGGCCTGGTGGCGGCGGAAATTCCACCGCCGGTGGTGGGCGCCGACGGCATCAACAGTCTGGATCGCCTATGGGAACTGCTGCTGCGTGCGGCAGTGCTGTGGTATGCCGGGTTTGCCATCTGGACGGTGTTGCCTTAATCGAGTGCTCGCGGTGAAAAATGTGGGAGCCGGCGGGCTCCCACAACTCGTTAACCTTACGTTACAAAACTCCCTTTCGAATTGAGCTATACAAGCAGAGCGCCAAATACTGGCTATCTGCCGCCGCCCTGCGCCTCAATAAAAATAATAGTAAGGGAGTTCACTTGTGAAGAGCTTGCTCTATCCCGCCGTCGCGCTGATGAACCGCCTGAGTTTCGGCATGAAATTCAGCCTGATCAGCGTGTTGTTCCTGCTGCCGATGCTGGCGACCAACTATTTCCTGGTGCGTGATTCCTGGGCTGAGTTCCAGGGCACCCGAATCGAACTGCAAAGTCTTGATCTGCTCGGCAGCAGCCTGGCCCTGCGCCGCGACCTGGAAAACCTGAATAACCAGGTCCAGATCAATGCCGCCCTCGGTCAGTCGGGCAAAGCCGAGGACCTTGAGGGCAAGATCAGCGCGTTGGAGCAAAGCGTGCTGAGCCGCCTGCAAGGCCTCGAGGCAGTGACCGGCGACCCAGAACACGCCAGCGTATTTGCAGGCAAACGCGATGAATTGGTCGCCGCGTTCAAGGCCCAGCAACAGGAAACTTCGCTGCTGAGCAAAAGCGCGCTGATCGGTAAATTACTCAACAAGGCTCAGATGCTCAGCCAGATCATCGCCAGTCAATCCGGCTTGAGCCGCGATTCCCAGAGCGATCTGCGCCAACTCAGTGACCTGGTCATCAGCGTGACCCCGCAAGTCACCCAAGCCTTGGGCGAGGGGCGGGCCATGGGCGCGTATTCCCTGGGCCTGGGCTTTCTCAATTCATCCTCCAGTACGCGCTTTGATGAACTGCTGCAGCAATTGGAGAAGCTCCAGGCCGAATACGCCTTGAAGTTGCAGGATGCACTGGGTGCCAGCAACGCGGCGCATGCGGCGCTCGACAGCGTGGCCAAGGCCAGCAGCGCCACGCTCAAGCAGGCCAGCGAGTTGTTTGAAGAACAGGTGGTCATGGCAGAAACCCTCGACGCCCCGTGGCAGGGCTTCTACGAGGACGTCAGCAAACTGATGGCTCAGACCTACCGGCTCAATGAAGCCACCCTGACATTTATTGAGCAGCAACTGGAGCAGCGCCTGGCGCAAAAACGCACGCACATGGTGGCGCTGGTGTCGGCCCTGGTGGGGGTGTTCTTGCTGATCTTTTATTTGTACGCCGGTTTCTACGCCTCGACCCGCACCACGTTGCGGCGCCTGGGGGTGATGATGGACAAGGTGGCGGCCGGGGACATGACGGTCACCTTTGTCGCGCAAAGCCGCGATGAACTTGGGGACCTGGGCCTTGTGTTCAACGCCACCGTCGCCAAAATTCACGACCTGATCGAGCGCGTCGGGTGCACCGTCAGCCAGGTCGAACTGCAAGCCAGCCAGGTGGAGGCGGTCTCGTCTCGAAGCAATCAGGCGGTTAGTGGCCAGCGCAGCCAGATTGAACAGGTGGCGACAGCCATGAACCAAATGTCTTCCACGGCCCAGGAGGTGGCACGCAGCGCGGCGGCGGCGGTCAGCAGCGCCCATAGCGTCAACGATGAGACTGTCAGCGGCCGCGGTCTGGTGCAATCCCAGCAAGGCAGCATCGCGCGCCTGGCCTCGGAGATTGATGAGTCGGTGCGGGTTATCAATCAATTGGCCGTCGATAGCCAGTCCATCAGCAGCGTGCTGGAGGTGATCAAAAGTATTGCCGAACAAACCAACTTGTTAGCGCTCAATGCCGCGATTGAAGCGGCGCGTGCCGGTGAGCAGGGGCGTGGTTTTGCGGTGGTGGCCGATGAGGTGCGGACCCTCGCTCGGCGTACTCAACACTCCACCGAAGAAATCGAACAGATGATCAGCCGTTTGCACAGCGGTGTTGGTGCGGCAGTGAAGGCCATGGGCGCTAGCCACGCCATGGCGAATGGCACGGTGGGGCAGTCGGAACAGGTCCAGCAAGCCCTGGAAAATATCCTGGGTGCCGTGGGCATGATCGTCGACCAGAACCAGCAGATCGCGGCGGCCGTGGAGCAGCAAACTGCCGTCGCCCACGATATCGACCAGAACATAGTCGAGATCAATCGCGCGGGCGAGCATGCGGCTCAGGGCGCACATCAGACAGAGGCGGCGAGCCGGCAGCTGTCGATGCAGGTGATCGAGTTGAAACAATTGATCGGGGCGTTTCGTGTGTAGGGCGTGCGTGTAGGGTTTTGGTCTTGTATGGCGTGGCTCTCGTCCTGATTTGTCTGTGCTTCTTCTTTGCGGGCCTGGATGGGTGAAAATTTGTTTCAACCCATCACGGTCCAAGGGAGGTACGGCGATGATTGCTGCTACCGGTATCAAAGGGCACTGCGCCCATTGCGACATTACGTTTGAGCTCAAGCCCTGGCAGTTGAACGCCATTGCCATTCACGAGCCTTTTGATTGCTCGTATTGCCAGCGGATTGTGCAGTTGAACTGCCCCCGGCAATTGCGCCAGTTCAAGTCGCTGGACCATTGGGCGATGGTGCGCCCCAGCATGATGGTACTCACCTGCGTGGTGTTGATCGTGGCGTTGTTGGCCGAATGGGTCGGGGTAGTCAGCGTGATCGGGCAACTCAATATTTCACTGGTGCTGCTGCTGGCCCACTGTCTGGTGCTGCGCTATAGCCGTTACCGGCAGCGGCTGACGTTGGATTTGCAGGCGGTCAGCGTGCTACCAACGGAACAACTCGCGCGCATTGCGGGTGCTCGTTTCGGCCAGCAATGAGGGGCTGATGCCCATGCGTTCAGCCAACGCGCTGCAGATGTCCGGCAAGTGTTGCGGGCTGTTACGCAGGCCGGGGTACATCGCGGGGGCCATATCCGGTGAGTCGGTTTCCAGTACCACGGCCTCAAGGGGCAGTTGCGCCAGCACCTTGTGCATGCGCAGGGCTTGAGGCCAGGTGGCCGCGCCGCCCAGGCCCAGCTTGAAGCCGAGCTTGATGTACTCGCGAGCCTCCTCAACGCTGCCGGCGAAGGCATGGATAATGCCGCCCCGTGGCAGGCGGATGCGCTTGAGCGTGGCGATCACCGCCGCATGGCTGCGGCGGACATGCAGCAAGGCCGGGAGCTGGAAGTCCACCGCGAGTTTCAACTGGGCGTCAAACAGGCTTTGCTGACGTTCGCGATCCAGCTCTTCAAGGAAGTAGTCCAGGCCGATTTCGCCGACGGCGCATAACTGTCGATGGCCGTGCAGGCGGGTCAGCCAGTCGCCCAACTCGTTCAGGTCTGCGGGGCGATGCGTCTCGAGGTACACCGGGTGCAGGCCGAAGGCGGCGAACAAGCCTTCATCTTCCTGCACCAGGTCCCACAGCCGTTGCCAATTCTGCTGATAGACGCCCAACACCACCATACGCTGCACACCTCGTTGGCGGCTGTGGGCGAGGACTTCCCGGCGATCATGGTCGAAGTCCGGGAAGTCCAGGTGGGTGTGGGTGTCGATCAGTTCCACGCTCAAGCCTCGTGAATACGCTGCTTGAAGGTCCGGCTGATGGCGTGCACGCCCGGCTGGTACTGCTCTTCTTCGATGACGGCCAGGGCCAGGCGCAGGGCCGTGTCGGCGATCAATTGGTGTTGCTGGGCCATGGCGTTGACCGGCAGCGGCAGGAAGTCCAGCAATTGGGTGTCACCGAACGTGCCCAGGCGCAACGGCCGTGATTTGAGCGGGAAGTCGTGTAGCGCGTCGAACACGCCTTGCAGCAACACGTAGGAAGTGGTCACCAACGCGTCAGGCAAATGCCCCAGCCGATCTAGAAGTTGCTCCATCAACTGTCGGCCGCAGTCACGGCTGAAGGCTTCACCCTGTTCGACGATGACGTCGCCGGTGAACCCTTGCAGTGCTTCACGGAAACCGGCAGCCCGCTCCTGGCTGATACTCAGCTCCGGCCGTGCCCCGATGAGTGCGATCTGCTTGGGCAGCGGTTGCAGCAGGCTGCTGGTCAGTTGCTGGCAGGCCTGGCGGTCGTCGCTGACCACCGAGCAAAAGTGCGCCGGTTCCATCACCCGGTCGATGGCAATCACCGGCAGGCCCTTGGCTTGCAACTCGCGATAGCTGTCATCACTGGCCGGCAGGCAACTGGCGACGAACAGCGCATCGCAGCGCCGCGCACGAAACAGTTGCAGCAACTGGCGCTCGCTGTCCGCATCATCGTCGGAGCTGGCGATCAGCAACTGATAGCCTCGCGCCCGCGCACCTTGTTCCAGCAACTTGGCAATCCGTGCGTAACTGGGGTTTTCCAGGTCCGGCAGGATAAAGCCCAAGGTGCGCGAATGCCGACTGCGCAGACCGGCCGCCTGAGGATTGGGGGTAAAGCCATGGGCTTCGACCACCGCCCGCACGCGTTCGACGGTCGCGTTGCTGATGCGTTGCTGTTCGGCCTTGCCATTGATGACATAGCTGGCGGTGGTCACGGACACACCGGCCAGACGTGCGATATCACTGAGTTTCAAACCGGGATTTCCTTGTTTTTTAGAGCTTGCCCCGACATTTTGTCCAATCCTAACCGATTCCTGCACAGGACTATTGTCCGAGCTCAAGCGCCGAGTGGTCCTTCAAGCTTGCATAATTAGCGCGTAATCTGCCATAAATTCTAGATTAAACGTTTCAGCCAGCGTATTTTTACGACGTTCGCGACTGAATGGCTACTGCCAATTGACCACTCAGTCAGTTATTTTTGAACACAGCCTCGCTGATTTATTCAAAACAATACCTAGTGCGCACACCGCACTAACTAGGAGAACGGCATGCTTGAGCTCACTGTAGAGCAGATATCCATGGGCCAGGTGGCTGTGGATAAATCTGCTGCCTTGCACCTGCTCGCTGAAAAACTGGTGGCCGATGGCCTGGTCGCCGAGGGTTATCTCAGTGGCTTGCAAGCCCGTGAGGCCCAAGGCTCGACCTTTCTCGGCCAAGGTATTGCCATCCCTCACGGCACCCCGGAAACCCGCGACCAGGTCTTTTCTACCGGCGTGCGCCTGCTGCAATTTCCCGACGGGGTGGACTGGGGGGACGGCCAGATCGTCTACCTGGCCATCGGCATTGCCGCCAAATCCGATGAACACCTGCGCCTGCTGCAACTGCTGACCCGCGCCCTTGGTGAAACCGATCTGGGCGAGGCGCTGCGCCGTGCCGGCAATGCCGAAGCGTTGCTGAAACTGCTGCAAGGCGCGCCGCAGGAACTGGCGCTGGATGCGCAGATGATCAGCCTTGGCGTGTCCGCCGATGACTTCGAAGAGCTGGTGTGGCGCGGCGCACGCCTGTTGCGCCAGGCTGATTGCGTCAGCAACGGCTTTGCCGCCGTGTTGCAGCAAGTCGACGCACTGCCCTTGGGCGATGGCCTGTGGTGGTTGCACAGCGAGCAGACGGTCAAGCGTCCGGGCCTGGCCTTCGTCACGCCGGACAAACCCATGCGTTACCTCGGCCAGCCACTCAACGGTTTGTTCTGCCTGGCCAGTCTCGGCGAAGCCCATCAAACCTTGTTGGAACGCCTGTGCGCGTTGTTGATTGAAGGTCGCGGCCAGGAACTGGGGCGTGCCACCAGCAGCCGTGCGGTGCTTGAAGTGCTCGGCGGCGAACTGCCACCCGATTGGCCGAGTGTGCGCATTGCCCTGGCCAACGCCCATGGCCTGCACGCGCGGCCGGCGAAGATCCTCGCGCAACTGGCGAAAAGTTTTGACGGCGATATCCGCGTGCGCATCGTTGATGGCCCGGTTGGCGCTGTATCGGTAAAAAGCCTGAGCAAGTTGCTCAGCCTCGGCGCCCGTCGCGGCCAGGTGTTGGAGTTTGTGGCCGAGCCAGCGATTGCCGGTGACGCATTACCCGCGTTGCTGGCGGCCGTTGAGGAAGGCCTCGGCGAAGACGTTGAGCCACTGCCGACCGCCAGTGCGCAACCGGCAACGCTGGATATCGAACCGGTGCTCAGCGCACCCGTGTCCGGCAGCCAGATCCAGGCTATCGCCGCTGCGCCTGGTGTCGCCATCGGCCCTGCGCATATCCAGACGCAGCACGTCGTCGATTACCCACTGCGCGGTGAATCCTCGGCGATTGAACGCGAGCGCCTGCAGAACGCCTTGACCGACGTGCGCCGCGATATTCAGGGCCTGATCGAACGCAGCCAGGCCAAAGCCATCCGCGAGATTTTCATCACTCACCAGGAAATGCTCGACGACCCGGAACTGACTGACGAAGTCGGCACCCGCCTCAAGCAAGGCGAGAGCGCCGAAGCCGCGTGGATGAGCGTGATCGAAGCCGCTGCCAAGCAGCAGGAGTCGTTGCAGGATGCCTTGCTCGCCGAGCGCGCCGCCGACCTGCGCGACATCGGCCGCCGTGTGCTGGCGCAACTGTGCGGCATTGAAACCGCTCAGGAGCCGAGCGCACCCTACATTCTGGTGATGGAAGAAGTCGGGCCCTCCGACGTCGCGCGTCTGGACCCGACGCGCGTCGCCGGTATCCTCACCGCCCGTGGCGGCGCTACCGCCCACAGCGCCATCGTCGCGCGAGCCTTGGGCATTCCCGCCCTGGTGGGGGCCGGGCCGACGGTGTTGCTGTTGGCCTCGGGCACGCCATTGTTGTTGGACGGCCAGCGCGGTCGCCTGCATGTCGACCCCGACGCCGCCACCCTGCAACGCGCCACCGTCGAGCGCGACACCCGCGAACAACGTCTGCAAGCCGCCTCGGCCCAGCGCCATGAACCGGCCCTGACCCGCGACGGCCACGCCGTGGAAGTGTTTGCCAATATCGGCGAAAGCGCCGGCGTTGCCGCGGCGGTGGAGCAGGGTGCTGAAGGGATCGGCCTGCTGCGCACCGAGCTGATTTTCATGGCCCACCCGCAAGCGCCGGATGAAGCCACCCAGGAAGCCGAATACCGCCGCGTACTCGACGGCCTCGGCGGTCGCCCGCTGGTTGTGCGGACCCTGGATGTGGGCGGCGACAAACCGCTGCCGTATTGGCCGATTGCCCAAGAGGAAAATCCCTTCCTGGGCGTGCGCGGTATTCGGCTGACCCTGCAACGCCCGCAGATCATGGAAGCGCAATTGCGTGCGTTGTTGCGCTCGGCGGATAGCCGGCCGCTGCGCATCATGTTTCCTATGGTCGGCAGCGTCGATGAGTGGCGCGCCGCCCGCGATATGACCGAGCGCCTGCGCCTGGAAATCCCGGTGGCCGACTTGCAACTGGGGATCATGATCGAGGTGCCTTCCGCTGCCTTGCTGGCGCCGGTACTCGCCAAGGAAGTCGACTTCTTCAGTGTCGGCACCAACGACCTGACCCAATACACCCTGGCCATCGACCGTGGCCACCCGACCCTGTCCGCGCAGGCGGATGGCCTGCACCCGGCGGTGTTGCAGTTGATCGACATCACCGTGCGCGCCGCCCATGCCCATGGCAAATGGGTCGGCGTGTGCGGCGAATTGGCGGCGGACCCGCTGGCGGTGCCGGTGCTGATTGGCCTGGGAGTGGACGAGTTGAGCGTGTCGGCCCGCAGCATTCCCGAAGTGAAGGCGCGGGTGCGTGAATTCAGTCTGAGCGAGGCCCAGGGCCTGGCGCAAAAAGCCCTTGCGGTGGGTTCGCCCGCCGAAGTGCGAGCCCTAGTGGAGGCCGTGTAAATGGCGAAGATTCTGACCCTGACGCTGAACCCGGCGTTGGACCTGACGGTACGCTTGGCACGCCTGGAACCGGGTGAAGTCAACCGCAGCGAAACCCTGCTGACCCATGCCGCCGGCAAAGGCGTGAATGTCGCCCAAGTGCTGGCGGACCTCGGTCATCACGTCACCGTGGGCGGCTTTCTCGGTGAAGACAACCCTCAGGCGTTTGAGGCGTTGATCGCCCGCCGTGGCTTTGCCGACGCGTTTATCCGCGTGCCGGGCGAAACCCGCAGCAATATCAAGATCGCCGAACAGGATGGCCGGGTCACCGACATCAACGCGCCAGGGCCGCAGGTCAATGAGCAGGCGCAAGCGGCGTTGCTCAACCAACTGACGCTGATTGCGCCAGGGCACGACGCTGTAGTGGTCGCCGGCAGCTTGCCGGGTGGCGTCACTGCGCAGTGGTTCAAAGGGTTGCTGGAACATCTGAAAAGCCTCGGTTTGAAAGTCGCCCTCGACACCAGCGGCGAAGCCTTGCGCGTCGGCTTGCAGGCAGGCCCGTGGTTGATCAAACCTAACACTGAAGAATTGGCAGACGCCCTCGATTGCCCTGCAGACTCGATCACGCAACAGGCCCAGGCCGCCGAGCGCTTGCATGCCCAAGGCGTCGAGCATGTGGTGGTGTCCCACGGTGCCGACGGCGTGAACTGGTTCAGCCCGGGCATGGCGCTGCATGCCACGCCGCCCAAGGTCAGCGTCGCCAGCACGGTGGGCGCGGGGGATTCGCTGCTGGCCGGGATGCTGCACGGTTTACTCAGTGCTGATCTGCCGGAAAGTACCCTGCGCCGGGCCACGGCGATTGCCGCCATGGCCGTCACGCAGATCGGTTTTGGCATCAGCGATGACGCGCAGTTGGCGCGTCTCGAAAGCGGCGTCCACGTGCGCGCGCTGACAGAACAATAAGAGGGTTTGTGATGAAGTTAGCCATTGTTACTGCCTGCCCGAACGGCATGGTCACCAGTGTGCTGTGCGCCCGCTTGTTGGACGCCGCCGCGCAGCGCATGGGCTTGCACACCAGCGTTGAAGTGGTGGATGTGCAGCACCCGGAGCGCCAGTTGTCCCAGGCCACACTCGATGAAGCCGAATGGGTATTGCTGGTCAGCAGCACGCCGGTGGATATGCAGCGGTTTGTCGGCAAGCGTGTGTTCCAGAGCACACCGGCCCAGGCCTTGGCGGATGTCGAGGCGGTATTGCGCCGTGGTGCCGAAGAGGCCCAGGTCTATGTCGCCAGCGCAGCACCGGCGGCGAAGAGTGCTCCCCGTATCGTCGCCATTACGGCTTGCCCGACCGGCGTGGCCCACACCTTTATGGCCGCCGAGGCGTTGCAGCAAACGGCCAAGCGCCTGGGGTATGACTTGCAGGTCGAAACCCAGGGCTCGGTGGGCGCGCGCACGCCGTTGAGCCCGCAAGCGATCGCCGACGCCGACGTGGTGCTGCTGGCGGCGGATATCGAAGTCGCCACCGAGCGCTTCGCCGGTAAGAAGATTTACCGTTGCGGCACCGGTATCGCCCTCAAGCAATCCGAAGCCACGCTCAATAAGGCATTGGCCGAAGGCGCGGTGGAAAGTGCCGCCAGCGGTGCGGTGGCCAAAAAAGAAAAAACCGGTGTGTACAAACACCTGCTCACCGGCGTGTCGTTCATGTTACCGATGGTGGTGGCGGGCGGCTTGTTGATCGCCTTGTCATTCGTGTTCGGCATCCAGGCCTTTGAAGAAAAAGGCACCTTGGCGGCGGCCCTCAAAACCGTCGGCGACCAGGCCTTTATGCTGATGGTGCCGTTGCTGGCGGGCTACATCGCCTACTCGATTGCCGACCGTCCCGGCATCGCGCCCGGCATGATCGGCGGGTTGTTGGCGGGCACATTGGGGGCCGGATTTATCGGTGGCATCCTCGCCGGCTTTCTCGCCGGTTATTGCGTCAAACTGATCACCCGCGCGGTGAAATTGCCGCAGAGCCTAGAGGCGCTCAAGCCGATTTTGATCATCCCGTTGCTGGCGAGTCTGTTTACGGGCCTGGCGATGATCTATCTCGTCGGCCCGCCGGTCGCGCGACTGCTCACCGGCCTGACTGACTTCCTCAGCACCATGGGCACCACCAACGCGGTGCTGCTGGGCATCCTGTTGGGCGGCATGATGTGTGTGGATTTGGGTGGGCCGATCAACAAGGCGGCGTACGCCTTTTCGGTTGGCTTGCTGGCGGCCTCGAGCGGCGCGCCTATGGCGGCGACCATGGCCGCCGGTATGGTGCCGCCGATTGGCATGGGCATCGCCACGTTCCTGGCGCGGCGCAAGTTCGCCCAGACCGAGCGCGAGGCAGGCAAGGCCGCGATGATTCTGGGCCTGTGCTTTATCTCCGAAGGGGCGATCCCGTTTGCGGCCAAAGACCCGCTGCGCGTGATTCCGGCCAGCATCGCCGGTGGCGCCTTGACCGGCGCGCTGTCGATGTACTTCGGTTGCAAACTCGCCGCGCCTCACGGTGGCCTGTTTGTGCTGGTGATCCCCAACGCCATGAACCATGCACTGCTGTACTTGCTGGCGATTGTTGCCGGTAGCCTGTTGACCGGGTTGGTGTACGCGCTGATCAAGCGCCCGGAAGCAGTCGAACTGGCGGTCGCACCGACCTGACGGCACGAGCCGGTAATGGGATCACGGCGTTGTGGTTGCGCCTGGGTGATCGCAGTTGCCCATCGGAGTGAAAAGGCGACCTCGGGGTCGCCTGGCATCTCAACGGTATTACGTTCGTCTAAGCCCCCCTAATATGCCACCTGCTGGCGTCAGGCTGTCCGTCAGCACCTCCAGCAAGGTGCTGACCTTTGGCAGCGCCTGACGGCTTTTGACCCAGGCAAGGTGGATCGGCATGCCCTCGGTCGCCAAATGGGGCAGCACCTCCACCAATGTGCCCTCTTCCAACTGCTGATTAATCAGCCACGAGGGTAATTGCGCGATACCACAGCCTGCCATTACCGCCATCAACAACCCCTCTCCATTCCCAATCACCAACTGGGCGGGTACTGGCTGGCGCTTTATGGCGCCGGGGTGTGCGCCTGCGAAACTCCACGGCGTGATGTTGCCGTCCACCCAGCCATAGGCGATGCACTGGTGATGCTCCAGGTCTTGATCCGTGAGAGGCGTGCCGTGCTTGGCCAAATAGGCCGGGGATGCACAGAAGGTATGCCATTCACTGGCCAGGTAACGGTGCTCGACTCTTTCGGGCCAGACGTCCGCGCCGCCAATGCGTACGACCACGTCCACACCTTCCTGGAACGGGTCGATCAAACCGTCAGAGAACGTCACGTGGGGTATCAGCAGCGGATGATCCTGCATGAACCGCAGGAGGGTGGGGAGCACTTGGGCACGGCCGAACGCGCCAGGCAGGTCAATTCGAATCCGGCCACGCGGCTCGATATTTTCGACTTGCAGTGACAATTCGGCCTCTTCAAGGTCTGCAAGCACGCCGATGCAGGTGCTGTAGAACGCGGTCCCCGCATCCGTCAGCGCCAGGCGCCGGGTGGTGCGTTGAAAAAGTCGGGTGCCCAATCGGCTCTCCAGCCGCGCGATACTTTTACTGATGGCGGAGCCTGTCAAATTCATTTTCTCGGCAGCGGCCTTGAAGCTGCCGGTTTCCGCGACGCAGACGAACACATCAATGCCTTTCAAGCGTTCTGAGGAAAACATACACACCCTGTATCCATGAATTCAGTTCCACCTATCTGGTAAAAAAGATCATAAATCAGAACGTGGCGCGGCGGTAAGCTTAGTCCATGAACACCTGTCAGTGATTCGCTATAAACACTGTCATAAAAACGACCTATTTGATCGGCGAGGCAAGGATGCTGGTAACGGTAAAAAAATATTGGGTGGCGGTCAGTGTCCTGTTCTCGGCCCCTTTTATAGCGATCTCTTTTCGAGCAATAAACATGCTTGCTCTGGTTGCCCGTTCAAGGGGCGGCTTTGTTTTGCTCCCCCGGCGTTCTTTTGTATCAGGGCAGGGGTCAGAGCGCTTCCCGCTGCTGCGGCGTAGCTGATCAATTACGTATCGTTCGGCATCGACAGCACACTTAACCTAATGAATTGATATGCCCGTCTTATGCCAAACAAAGGCAGTTGTCAGGCAGGCCCCGCTTTGTCTAAAACACAGCGGCCTGGGTGCTGTTGGTAGTGAAGTTGTAGTGCGTTAACTGTGTTTTTTATAAGAATTCATGTGTGAGCAAACCCTCGTTAGCAAGGAGAAAGAAGTGCCGTCCAAGGAAATTTATACACTGGCGTGTGCAGGGCTCAAGAAGTTGGCGCTGAACCAGGAATGTCGCGACGCATTCGATAAAAACTCTTTATTTTTCAAATTGTTCGAGCAGGCTGCCCATCGTTATATTATTGCCTCTGACGCGCAGGAACTGAACCGTAAGCTGCACACATTGGCGGCTAAAGGCTACCAACAGGGTGTTGAGTATGTGGGTGAAGAGAATCATGACCCACACGTGGTACAGCGCTTCGTCGGCGAGTACCTGAGTGCCGTTCAACGGTTTGCCGACGCGGGTTTAAAACCACAGTTGGGCTTTGATTTAAGTGCTGTGGGGATGCTCATTTCTCAGGAAACAGCTTATCGCAATGCTTCGGCTATTTTGGCGGCGGCGGCTCAACACGATATTCCTGTAATGATCAGTATGGAGCACTCTTCGGCTGTCGATAAAATTCTGGAAGTGTATGCCGAACTTGCACCGGCTCATCTCAATGTGGGTATTACCGTACAGGCGCACCTGCACCGAACCGTCAATGACTTACCGCGCATCATCAGTTATGGGCGTAAAGTCAGATTGGTCAAAGGGGTTTATAACGAAGCGCTCGATGTTGCTTTGCCCCGTGGTGAAGAACTGGATAATCGTTACTTGATGTTGCTTGATAATTTACTGGCCGCCAGTATTCCAGTGAGTTGTGCAACGCAGGACCCCAACTTGATCAAGCGCCTGTTCGCGGGCGGTTATAACTCGAAGATCGAGGAGCTGGAAATGCTCCACGGCGTCCAGCCTGAGGTATTACGCAGCGCCAGGGAAGCAGGCCTGAACTGTCGGATTGCTGCGGTCTATGGCGACAGTTGGTACCTGCATTTCCTGCATCGTCTGGCCGAGTCGCCGGACAACGTTCTCGAGGCGCTTGCCGACTTCTACGACCCTTCCCGTATCACGTTTGGCGCAGGTTACTAACGGAGCAGTTATGTTTATCGATCTCAGAAGCGATACGGTCACCAAGCCAACGGAAGGCATGCGCAAGGCTATTTACAATGCGGAAGTCGGGGATGAATGTTTTGGTGAAGACCCGAGCGTGCGTGCGCTTGAAGAGTTTTGTGCCAATTACTTCCAGAAGGAAGCGGCACTCTTCACCACGGGCGGCACCTTAAGCAACCAGTTGGCTATCAAGTCCCTCACTCAGCCGGGCGATGAGATTTTTCTGGATGCGTCCTACCACATCAACTATTACGAGGCCGCGGCAACGTCAGCGTTTTCGGGGGGCAACTTTTCGCTGTCATCCCATGAAAACGGGTTGTTTGACGTCAGTGACCTTGAAAAGCTTTACGCGTCCCGTTGCCGATGGAATCAGAACTACGCCTTGCCTCGCGTGGTAGTGATTGAAAATACCCTGGGATGCAAAGGCGGCGCGATCTTCCCCTTGGCGCAGATGAACGAAGTCTTCAGTTATGCCAAGTCGATCGAAGCCTATCGTTACCTGGATGGTGCACGCATCCTCCACGCCTCTATCGCGTCCGGCATTGATGTGACCTCGTACACGGAAAACGCCGACCTCATGTCCATGTGTTTGTCCAAAGCACTGGGCGCACCTGTTGGCTCGATCATGGTGGGCACCAAGGCGTTGATACAGCGTGCCAAGAAATACCGTAAGTGGTTTGGCGGCGATCTCCATCAGGCCGGCATGATGGCTGCTGCCGGGCTTTATGCCATGCACAACAATATTGAGCGCTTGGCCGAGGACCATGAACATGCGGCCCTGCTGCATCGTTTACTCAGCGATATCGATGAGACGCCTGCGCATTACAAGGGCACGAACATGGTGACCCTGGACGTTTCTTCGCTGGGGGTGACGCCGATGCAATTCAGTACTTTCCTGAGCCAGCAAGGTGTTGCCGGCTTGCCCTATAACGCGCGGGAAATGCGCTTTATGCCGCACATTAATACCAGTCGTGCTGATGTTCTGAAGGCCGCCGGCATTATTAAAGCCGCTGTACGGGAACTGACGTCAGCGCGGGAGCTCGCCAAGTGATCTATAAGAAAAATATTGTTCTGATCGTCGATGCGTATTCGATTGGCAGTTTGATCACGCCCGCGTTCATGTCACGCGGGTACGAATGTGTGCATGTGCGCTCGACCGCCGAAGTGAATGGGTTTTACGAAGCTTGGTTCCGCACCGTGGACTTCATCCACGACATACTTTACCGTTCCGATGCCGAACTGCAGCAGGCACTGTCCGAGTACAACGTGCAGTTCGTACTGGCCGGTTGTGAGTTCGGCGTTGAGTTGGCCGCTCACCTGGCTGCGCAATTCAATGTTGCGCGCCATAACAACCCGGCCCACGCTGTGCGCTGGCGTGATAAGTATCAAATGCACGAGGCCTTGTCGCGGGCGGGTGTGCGTTCGATCAAACACTTCAAATCAGACGCGTTGCCGAGCATTCTGGAGTGGGTCAAGGAGCACGATATGTTACCGGTGGTGTTGAAGCCGGTTAAAAGCGCGGGCTCCGACAACATTCATATTTGTACGCAAGTCAGCGACATTGAACACGCCTTTGAGGTCATTAAATCCAGCCGCAATATCTTCCTGGAAAGTAATGAGACGATTCTGGTGCAGCAATATCTGGATAACTCGGATTTCAAATCCGAGTTAATGCTGAGCAAATCCAAGGACGTCGATATCGAATACTGCGTGAATACCGTGAGTGTCGATGGGCTGCACTATGTCAGTGAAATTATCCGCGTTTACCGCACCCGTATCGGTGCCTCGCCGGTGCATGACTACAACCACCTGATGTGCCCGGTGGACAATGCCGACGTCTACAGCCGACTGTCGGGGTACATCTTTTCCGTGCTCGACGCCTTGGGTATCCGGCAGGGTGTGGGGCATAGCGAATTGATGATTGTCGATGATCAGCCCGTGTTGCTTGAGACGGCTGCGCGCATGCCGGGCGGCATCGATCTGTCGGCCTATACGCGTGCCTTGGGGCATAACCAGTTGAGCTTGTGGATTGACTCGCTGGTTAACCCTCAAGCGTTTCTTGATTACCGCCAGCAGCCGCGAAAAAAACTCTACTTTCATTCCAGCTGTGTGTTCCTGATCGCTCGCCAGGAAGGGCCGATCAAACGTCAACCGGACATCACGTCGTGGAAGGCGATCCCGGGCGTGCACAGCATAAAAATCCAGGACGAAGGCGTGCTTAAGCAAACGATTTCCCTGGAAAACTGCCCAGGTCACGTATTCATCCTCGATAGCAACCGCGCGAACATTCAGAACAGTATCGAATTGCTGCGTGAGCATGAGCCAAATGTCTACAGGGAAATGCTGGCATGAAAGAAGTCTCGGAGGGGCTGGTAATCCAGAGTCAAGCCAAAGTCTATGACCGGCCAGTGATCCTGCTGCTGTCGGCGACCTTCATCTTGACCATTGCCCGGGCGCTCGCGCTGCCCTATCTGGTTATTTACTTCTCTGAGGCGTTCGGTCTGGGAGTGGCGGATATCGGCCTTGCGGTAGGCGGGGCGTTGATCGTCAGTTCAGTCCTAGGGGTGTATGGCGGGTTTCTGGTGGACCGTTTCTCCAACTACCGGATCATTCTCGCTGCCGCCACAGTGTTTGCCCTCGCGTTTGCCGTGGCGTTCCAGGTCACCAGCCTGGTGCCGTTCATCGTCGCGATTGTGGTGGTGAACCTTGCCTATGCGGTGGTGGATATCGCGGTGAAATCCGGCATAGGTTTCCTGGTGGCACCGGACAAGCGCGGCGGGGTGTTCTCGCTGAAGTACACCTTGACCAATGTCGGCTATGCCGTAGGCCCTTTTCTCGGTGTGCTGTTTGCCAACGTCAGTCCCGGCTTGCCGTTTGCGGTGGCCGCGCTGATCGGCGCAGTTTTTGTCGTGCTGTATGCGCTGGTGGGGGCGCGAATTCCTCGGCCGTCGGGCGTGGAAAATGGCGCGCAGGGGCCACGTTTTGCCAGTGTGTTGATGCATTTGGTGAGGAACTACCGACTGGTGTGTTTCACCATTGGCGGTATTCTCAGTGCGATCGTCTTCGGGCAATTCACTGCTTACTTGTCCCAATACCTGATCGTGACGAGCGACCCGCAAAACGCCTATCAGATAATCAACTACCTGGTGACGACCAACGCGTGTGTGGTTATCAGCCTTCAGTACCTGATTGGCTCTCGGATCAATCAGCACAATATGTTTCGCATGTTGATGCTGGGAATGCTGTTCTTCGTGGTCGGGCTGATGGGCTTTGCTTATGCACACGTCCCTGTTGTCTGGGTGATCGCGATGATTGTTTTTACCGTGGGCGAAATCATCATCATACCGGCGGAATACTTGTTTATTGATTACATTGCGCCCGAGGATATGCGCGGCGTTTATTACGGCGCGCAGAACTTGTCGAACCTCGGCGCCGCGCTCGGGCCGGTGTTATGTGGCATGGCGTTGTCGTTGTATGCGCCTCAGGCAATGTTCTATGTATTGTCCACGTGCATCGTGTTGGCCAGCGTTTTCTATTTTATGGGTTCACGGCACGGGGCTGAGCGATGATCCATTTCAATACGGCAGGTGCGGGGCGCGTTTCCTCTGAAACACTGCGTTTGATGCAGACTTACTTGCAAGAGGAATATGCAAACGGCGCCTATGAAACCGAACTGTCTCACGCGGCAACGCTGGACGGCGAAGTGTATGAAAGCATTGCTCGATTGCTCGGCGCCAAACCCCGCAACATTGCACTGTTCGAGGGGGCTACCAAGGCCTGGGTCACGGCGCTGAACGCGCTGAACTGGTCCTGCGGTGCGCGTGTCGTGGTCACGCCTTACGAGTACGCCGGCAACCTGATTGCGCTGTCCGAGTTACAGCGCCGCCACGGTGTCGTGATTGACGTCATGCCACTCTTGCCAAATGGCGACCTGGATCTGCAATGGCTCGCGCAGCACATGAGCGCGCAAGTCATGCTGGTCTCGGTGGTGCATGTGCCTTCTTGCTGCGGCATCGTGAATGATGTCGAGGCGGTGGGTCGTATCCTGCGCGATTTCCCCTGCTTCTACTTTGTCGATGCCTGTCAATCTGTGGGTATGCTGCCTCTGGACATGCTGGCAATTGGCGCTGATGTGCTGACGGCTGCGGGCAGAAAGTTTCTTTGCGGGCCTCGAGGCACGGGGTTTGCCTACCTGTCCGATGGTTTCCTGGCGGTTGCACAACCGCGCTTCACTGACCTGAGCAGAGCCTGTGTGGATGCCCGGGGGGGCGTAACACTGGGGGCCGATGATGCTCGGCGTTATGAATACGCCGAACGCAACAATGCGGCGGTTGTTGGGTTGAATCAGGCGATCAAAGAGCGCCTGTCGGTGGCCTACAGTATTGAGCATGGGCTGTACCGACACCTTTATCAGCAATTGGCACAGACCGCGCACATCAATGTGATCGCGCCGGGTACGCAACAGGCAGGAATTATTGCGTTTACCCATGATCGCTGTTCGGCAACCGAACTGGTCGCTTATATGCGTGCGCAAGGTGTGAACAGCTGGCCAGGTTATGCCTCGCACACGCCGTACTATATGTTGGGGCAAGGGCATGATCGTTTCGTACGCTTGTCAATTAACAACAAGAACACGCCAGAGGATGTCAGTGTGTTTATGAAGTTGTTGGCAGAGTTGTAACAAGCGCACGGTATAAAGTTGAGGGAGGTGCCGCGGGTTATGTCGCCGGTCATGTGAGATGGCCAGGGGCAATAAAAGTACGCTTCTTATATCATTCAGTCGATCAGCCGAAACGTTAATAAAGTCCGAAAGTGACTACGGGTATTGATGGGTGACCATCCATCTCAAGTCGTGTGACGGGCTGCCATAATATCGCGTATCAGCGTTAGTTGCGCTGTGCGCCTCAAGTTGAGGAAAAGGAATTCTGATGGGTAACGTAAATAAATTTAACCCTGGCGTTGAAGTGAAACAGCGACTGCGTGCACTGTACCAAAAGGACAACTGGCATTGGCTGTTGGCCGTATTGGCCGACGTGGCCGTTATCGTGTTGGCGGTCTATATTGCCGATCGCTATAACATCTTGTACCCGCTGGCGATCTTGTTTATTGGGTCTCGGCAACGCGCCTTGGCTTCGCTGTTGCACGAGGCAGCGCACATGACGCTGACCCAAAGCAAGCAGCTCAACAAAATCATTGGCGAGTATCTGCTGGGCTATCCGATCTTTCAAAATTATGAGGCTTACCGCCGCTCGCATGTCCAGCTTCACCACCACAATCTCGGTGACCCCGATAAAGATCCGGACCATCGCTATTACATTGAGTCGGGCTTGTATAACGCGACCGACCGCTTCGATTTCCTGATCGGGCATTTGCTCAAGAGCCTGACACTGGCCAATACCTATCGCTACTTCCTCTACCTCGTGAAAAACCGTGCCGGGGATGTTGTGGCCAATCCGTCACAGGGCGTGAAACTGTTGGCAACTCACGCCGTGTTGCTGTTGGTGTTCAGCTACTTCATGAGTCCATGGGCCTATGTATTGTTTTGGCTGGTGCCGTATTTCACGGTGTTCCAGGTGATTGGCTGGTTATCCGAAGTCTCCGAGCACTTCGGCAGGTTCGGTGTCTACAAAGAAGAAGTGGAGCTCACCCGTAACCGTTTTCCTGCGTTGCTGGAGCGCTTGATCATCGGAATGCATGGCGATAACTACCACCTCACCCATCACCTGTTTGCCGGTATTCCGTTCTGGAACTTGAAGAAAGCACATGACGTGTTGATGGACGATGAGCGTTACGCGGCTGCCAACCGAGGTTGCGGTGGGATATTCACAGCCAAGGGCGATGCCAAATCCTGCATTGGTCAGATATTCGAGGCTTATCGCAGCGGAACAATCAGCGCGGTCTTCGTCACCGAGTAATACGTTGACAGCTAAAGCCCTAGTGGGGGCTGTCATAACCGCTTCATCCGGCCATGGTTAAGTTTCCCCTTTGACTATTCAGAGGGCACCTGCATGAGCCACTTCGACTTAGGCCGTCGCCGCGTGATGCAAGCCGTCGGCGCCGGTCTGTTGCTGCCGGGCCTGGCCCCGGCGGTGATCGCCTCGGTGAAAGACCGGCCGCAACTCACCGATGGTGTGCAGTCCGGCGACCTGCTGGGCGACCGCGCGATGATCTGGAGCCGCAGCGACCGCCCCGCGAAGATGGTGGTGGAGTGGGACACCCGCAGTGTGTTCAGCAACCCGCGTAAATTCATCTCGCCGCTGGCCGACAGCCGCACCGACTTCACCGCCCGCGTCGAACTCACCGGGCTGCCGGTCGATCAGGCGATTTTCTATCGCGTGCACTTTGAAGACGCCCAGACCGGCGTCGCCAGCGAGCCGTGGTTCGGCCACTTGCGCAGCGTGCCGCAACAGCGCCGCGACATTCGTTTTGTGTGGAGCGGCGATACCGTCGGCCAGGGCTTCGGCATCAACCCGGACATCGGCGGCATGCGCATCTACGAAGCCATGCGCCTGCGTCTGCCGGACTTCTTTATTCACAGCGGCGACACCATCTACGCCGACGGCCCGGTGCCCGCGCAGCTGACTGTTGAAGACGGCCGCATCTGGCGCAATATCACCACCGAAGCCAAGAGCAAAGTCGCGCAAACCCTCGATGAATATCGCGGCAACTACCGCTACAACCTGCTCGACGAAAACGTGCGCCGCTTCAATGCCGAGGTGCCGCAGATCTGGCAGTGGGACGATCATGAAGTGGTCAACAACTGGTCGCCGAGCAAGCAATTGGATGAGCGTTACCAGACCAAGGACATCAACACCCTGGTCGGCCGCGCACGCCAGGCCTGGCTGGAGTATTCACCGATGCGCCGGCAGAGCGCCGACGGTGGCGGGCGGATCTATCGCAAGCTCAGCTACGGCCCTTTGCTGGATGTGTTCGTGCTGGACATGCGCAGCTGTCGCGGCCCCAACGATGACAACCTGGGCGGCGCAAAACCCTTCATCGGTCGCGAGCAACTGGACTGGCTCAAGCGCGAACTCAAGGCGTCCCAGGCGCAGTGGAAAGTCATCGCGGCCGACATGCCCATCGGCCTGGGTGTGCCTGATGGTGAGGTCAGCCCCGGTGTGCCGCGCTGGGAGGCGATTGCCAACGGCGACCCTGGCCCGGCCCAAGGCCGCGAGCTGGAGATTGCCGAACTGCTGGGCTTTCTGCGCGCTCAGCAGGTGCGCAACCATGTATGGCTGACGGCGGATGTGCACTACTGCGCGGCGCATCACTATCACCCTGATCGCGCGGCGTTCCAGGATTTCGAGCCGTTCTGGGAGTTTGTAGCGGGGCCGTTGAATGCCGGGAGTTTCGGACCGAACCCCTTGGATAAAACCTTTGGCCCGCAGGTGGTGTTCGAGAAGGCGCCGCCCGCGCAGAACACCTCGCCGTTTGCCGGTTTTCAATTTTTTGGTGAGGTGCAGATTGATGGGCAGACGGCGGAGTTGACCGTCATTTTGCGGGATTTGGATGGGGTGTCAGTGTTCGAGCAAAAACTGCAGCCGGTCTGATTTGAAATGCAATCAAATGTGGGCGCGGGCTTGCTCGCGAAAACGGAGTGTCGGTCACCGAATCTGTCGACTGAACCACCGTATTCGCTAGCAAGCCCGCTCCCACATTTTGACCTGTGTCTTTTCAGGGATCAGTACACATCCCGGCGATAGCGGCCTTGTTCAATCAAGCGCTCAACCGCCTCGCGGCCCAGCACGTCGTGCAGCACCTGATCCACACCCGTCGCCATGCCCTGCAAGCTGCCGCAGACATAAATCGCCGCGCCATCGGCCAGCCATCGACGCAATACGTCCGCCGACTCGCGCAGGCGGTCCTGCACGTAGATTTTTTCCTTCTGGTCACGGGAAAACGCCAGGTCCAGCAGGGCCAGGTCGCCGCTGGCCAGCCAGCCTTGTAGCTCGTCCTGGCACAGGTAGTCGTGGGCGATATTGCGTTCGCCAAACAGCAGCCAGTTGCGCTGCTGACCATCGGCAATGCGCGCCTTGAGCAAGCTGCGCAGGCCAGCGAGGCCGGTGCCGTTGCCCAGCAGGATCAGTGGCGCCGGTGCCTGTGGCAAGTGAAAACCACTGTTGCGGCGCAGGCGCAGGCTGATGCCGGAGCCGAGGGTCGCGTGTTCCGTCAGCCAGCCGGAGCCCAGGCCCAGGCTGCCGTCGGGGTGCCGCTCCTGACGCACGATCAGTTCCAGCACGCCGTCGCTGGCAATCGAGGCGATGGAGTATTCGCGCAGGCCCAACGGCACCAACGCGTCCACCAGTGCCTGGGCATGCAGGCCGACCAGGTGCGTGCGGTTGTCCGGCAGTTGGCGGGTCGCGAGTGCCTGGTCGAGGGGTTGCGCCAGGCCGTCGAGCAGCACGCTATCGTTGCCGTTCAGGCCCAGGCCGGCGAGGAAGTGTTCAATCGCCTGGGGGCCATTGCGCGGCAGGATTTCCACCAGGTCACCGGCCAGCCAGTTTTGCGGCGACGGCGGCGTGAGGCCCAGCAGGTAGATGTTCGAGCCGACGCTGCCGCGGTTGAGCAGGGTGCGATAGGTCAGGGCCCAGTTGTCGTACTGGGCGGTTGGCCAGACCGTTGCCGGCGCGTGACCGGTGAGTTGGCCCAGTTGCTGCTGCCAGGTCAGCAAGGCCTCGGTGTCGCCGCTGTCAACTTCCACCGGGGCAAACAACGGGTTGCCGCCCTGGTGGGTCAGCCAAAAGTGCAGGCGCCGGGCAAAGCCGCAGAAGTGTTCGTACTGGCGGTCACCCAGGGCCAGCACTGAGTAATTCAGGCCTTTGAGCGACAGGTCCTGGCCGAGCACGCCGCGCTCAAAACCGCGAGCGCTGTCGGGGGCTTCACCGTCACCGAAGGTGCTGACCACGAACAGCGCATTTTCTGACCGGGTCAGGTCATCCTGGCTGACGTTGCCCAGGGGCTGCACATTCACCGGCATCCCGGCGGCCTGCAATTGCCCGGCAGTTTGCCAGGCCAGTTGCTCGGCAAAGCCACTTTGGCTGGCAAAGCCGATCAGCCAGGCCGGGGCGTCGCTGTGGTTGGCGCCGAGGCCTTTGCGGGCATCGCGAACCTGGCGCTTTTTGCGGCGACGGTCGAGGTACAGCAGCCAGCCGGTGATAAAGAACAACGGCATGCACAACGCGCTGACGGTCATGATGATGCGACCGACCAAGCCGAAGTAGCTGCCGGTGTGCAGCGCGTAAATGCTGGTCAGCCATTGCGCCTTGAGGGTTTTGCTCGCGTACTGAGCGTGGGAGGTGACCTCGCCGGTGGCCGGGTCGAGGTTGATCTGGTTCAGTGCCCGGTCATGGGGCGATGATTTGAGCAGGTAATACACGATGGCCGGTTGTCCGGCGACGGCTGGCATGCGGATGTTATAGGCACTCAAGCCGGGGCCGGCGTTGGCGTAGATGCTGCTCCAGATTGCCGCGTAGTTGGCCACTGGCGCCGGGCCCTCGGGCGGCGGGCCGTGCTTGCGCATGCGCTCGTTGTGCGGGGCGTCGGACAGCAGTTTGTTCAGGCCCTGGTTGTACCAATCGTAGGACCAATACAGGCCGGTCAGTGCGGCCAACAGATAGAGCAGCAGGCACCAGGTGCCGAACACCGAGTGCAAATCCCAGTTGAAGCTGCGGCCTTTTTTGCGCCAGTCCACGGTCAGCCAGGCACGCCAGTTCGTGACTTGGCGCGGCCAGCGCAGGTACAGGCCCGAGAGGCAGAAGAACAGCAAGATCAGCGTGCAGGCGCCGGTGATTTGCCGGCCGGTGTCGCCCATGGCCAGAAAACGGTGCAACTGCAGGATAAAGCCGAATACGTCCTGGCCGACGGCGTCGCCCATGTAGTCGCCCGTGTAGGGGTCGAAGTAGCGCATTTGGCCACGACGCTCGCCCGGCGGCGGGGTAAAGGACACGCGGCCGGCGTTGCCGCTTTCGCTTTCGACCCACAGCATCGACACGGTCTTGCCTTCGGTGGCTTCGAGTTTGCGCACCAGTTCGGCCGGTGGCAGCACGCCGGCTTCGCGTTTCTCGACGTGCAATACCGAGGGGTTGAGCGCCCGCAGCATTTCATCCTGAAACGAGACCGCAGCCCCGGTGATCCCCATCAACGCCAGCACCAGGCCGGCCGTAATGCCGAAGAACCAGTGCAACTGGAACAGGGTTTTCTTCAACACGTCTGACGGCCTCGCTCATCTGGGTAGTAGGTCACGGCGCGCATTATGCCGTGAGTTGTCGAGAAACATTCTGTTTTACACGCAAAAGCCCCACGCATCCGATGCGTGGGGCTTTTGGCTCAAGGCCGAGCGTGCTTAGAAGTGGAAGCTGGTGGTCAACAGCGCCGTACGTCCGGCCGCCTGGTTGGCAAAGTGTGCCGCGTAGGCTTTGTCGTAGTAGGTCTTGTCGGTCAGGTTCTGCACGTTCAACTGCAGGTCGACATTCTTGGTCAGCTTGTAGCTGGCCATGGCGTCGTAGCGGGTATACGCCGGTACGTACACCGTGTTGGCGGCGTCGCCGTAGACCTGGTCGACATAGAACGCGCCGCCGCCGATGGTCAGCTTGGGTGTGATGTCATACGTCGTCCACAGGCTGAAGGTGTTCTTCGGCGTGTTGGGCATTGCGTTGCCTTTGTTGGAGCCCGCGCTGATGACACCATTACGGCCGTTGAGACCGGCCTCCACCAGCTCGCTTTTCAGGTAGCTGTAGCCGGCGAACACTTGCCATTGATCGGTGAGTTTGCCGCTGGCGGACAGTTCGAGGCCGTCGACGCGAGACTCGCCGCCGTTCTGGTAGGTCATCGCGTCCACCAGGATTCGGGTGTTTTTCTTCTCGGTGCGAAAGACCGCAGCGGTCAGGGACAGGCGGCTGTGGAACAGGTCCCACTTGGTGCCCAGCTCATAGTTAACGGTTTCTTCCGGTTTCAGGTCGCTGGTGGCGGCACCGGCAGACAGTGGGTTGCCATCGGCACCTTCGCCGACCAGGCCGCCGGGCGGTGAGGCCGAGGTGGCGTAGGAGGTGTAGATGCTGCCGTTGTCCAGCGGCTTCCAGACCAGGCCGGCCTGCCAGTTGAAGAACTGGCTGTCGTCCTTGATTTTAGTGCGCCCGGCAGCGGCATTGGTGTTGGCCACGGTGTCGAAGGTGTCGTAGCGCACGCCGACGTTCAGCAGCCATTTGGGGTCCAGTTCGATGGTGTCGAACACATAGGCCGCGCGGCTGGTGGCCTTGGTGTTGGTGCCCAGGTAATTGCGTTTGGCGCTGCCTGTCCAGGCGTCGTCCGGTGTCGGGTTGCTCAAGGATGTGCACTGGCCGCCCAGGCTGCCTTTGGCCACGGTGCAGGTGGGGTTGGTATTCGGGCTGACGGTGTAGCCGCTGATGCGGGTTTCTTCCCCGGTGAATTCCAGGCCGGTCGAGTAAGCGTGCTTCATGCCCGCCAGTTGGAAATTGCCAAACAGATCGGTCTGGTTGGTGGTGGTGTCAGTGGTCGACACGCGGCTGTTGGCGCGACGCCACACAGTGCCGAACTGGTTGACGTTGTGCTGGCTGTCGTCCGGCTGGGTGAGGATGTAGTCCTGACCGGTACTGCCATGGCGCAGGGTGTTTTTCAGCGTCATGGTGTCGTTCAGGTCGTGCTCGATCGAGAACGTGCTGATGTCGGCGCGGGTCTTGCGGAAGTCGCGGTCCTTCAAACCATAGAAGTTACTGCTGTCGCCGCCGTCGGTTGGTTTGTCATGCACATGAACGGCTTTGGCGCCGCTGTTGCTGTAGCCGTATGGAATCCCGGCGTCCGGCAGGTCGTTGCTTTCCATGTGGTAGTAGCTGACGTTGACGCGGGTCGGGGTGCCCAGGCCGAAGGTCAGCGACGGTGCGACGCCCCAACGGTCGTAGTCGATCACATCACGCCCGGCCACGTTTTGCTCATGGCTCATCAGGTTCAGGCGGAACGCGGCGGTGTCGAGGAACTGACGGTTTACATCAAGCACGTAGCGGCGGGTCTGGTCGGAGCCGTAGGTG
>NZ_LXJP01000064.1:0-37541 GCF_001728855.1 Pseudomonas sp. AP19
GATCAACAGCAGATCAACAGCAGAGCACGGCGGCCTGGTAGCCGACCTGAGTGGTAGAAGCGAAAGCAGGGCAAAACACAGCAGAGGCAGATCAGAAGCAGAACTGCTTTTCTGTGGGAGCGGGCTTGCTCGCGAATGCGGCGGGTCAGTCACCAGATGCATCAACTGACACACTGCTATCGGGAGCGAGCCCCTTCCCACATTTGTCCGAGTTCAGTTTCCAAGATCAGCTCGGCTGTAAGGCCGCCGTGCTCTGTTTTTGATCTTGATCTGCTGTTGATCTTAGGCGCCCCGTTAACCACGCTGGCCGAACGCAGGCTTTGGAGCGTGGGTAACCCGGCAGGACGCCGGGTTAGCCGCGATGGGCCAAGGATGGCCCATGGCGGCGGCCCACGGTCCAAAGCCTGCGTGAGGGCACACCGAGCCCAGGCGAGGTGCCGAGTGGTGGGGCAAGAGTCCTTTGCTTACTTTGGGGCTTTTCCAAAGTGAGTCGCCGTAAGGGCGAAACCCATAGCTGCCATGACGCTTATAACGGATATGTACTCCGTAGCCCGGTGACAACCATAAGGCTTGCAGATAGTTATCCCCCGATAGTGCCCACATTTCATCTCAGCAATGCTCCACTAATGGCGCAAAGCTAGCATTCATTGAGCGCTGCAAATCATTCCTTTGGCTGATTTAGCTGAAACACAAGCGCTCTAAAGTGCAGGTCTTCAAGCCAAGACCGTGCAGTCAGATAAGGGATTCGTATGTTGCAGACCCGTGTTATCCCGCCCGCCGAAGGCGCTTACCAATACCCGCTGTTGATCAAGCGCCTGTTGATGTCCGGGGCGCGCTATGAGAAGACCCGGGAAATCATCTACCGCGACAAACTGCGCTACACCTACCCAACCTTGATTGAACGCGTGGCCCGCTTGGCCAATGTGTTGACCGAAGCCGGGGTCAAGGCCGGTGACACCGTTGCGGTGATGGACTGGGACAGCCACCGTTACCTGGAGTGCATGTTCGCCATCCCGATGATCGGTGCGGTGATCCACACGATCAATGTGCGGCTGTCGCCGGAACAGATCCTCTACACCATGAACCACGCCGAAGACCGCTTTGTGCTGGTCAACAGTGAGTTTGTGGGCCTCTACCAGGCCATTGCCGGGCAGTTGACCACGGTCGACAAGACGCTGCTGCTCACCGACGGCGAATCCAAAACCGCCGAGCTGCCCAATCTGGTCGGCGAGTACGAAACCCTGCTGGCGGCCGCGAGCCCCCAGTACGACTTCCAGGACTTCGACGAAAATTCGGTCGCCACCACCTTCTACACCACTGGCACCACCGGCAACCCCAAGGGTGTGTACTTCACCCACCGCCAGTTGGTGCTGCACACCATGGGCGTAGCGACCATCATGGGCAGTGTCGACAGCGTGCGCCTGCTGGGCACCAACGACGTGTACATGCCGATCACACCGATGTTCCACGTCCACGCCTGGGGCTTGCCGTATGTGGCAACCATGCTCGGCTTGAAGCAGGTGTACCCCGGCCGCTACGACCCGGATTACCTGGTGGAGTTGTGGCGCAAGGAAAAGGTCACCTTTTCCCACTGCGTGCCGACCATCCTGCAAATGGTGCTCAACGCCAAGGCTGCCCAGGACGTGGACTTTGGCGGCTGGAAAATTGTGATCGGCGGCAGCGCGCTCAATCGCACGCTGTATGAAGCGTCCAAAGCGCGTGGCATTCAATTGACCGCCGCGTACGGCATGTCCGAAACCGGGCCATTGGTGTCCTGCGCCCATCTCAACGAAGAGTTGATGGCCGGCAGCGAAGACGAACGCACCACCTACCGCATCAAGGCCGGCGTGCCCGGGCCGTTGGTGGAGGCGGCAATCATCGACGGCGACGGCAACTTCCTGCCCGCCGACGGCGAGTCCCAGGGCGAATTGGTGTTGCGTGCGCCCTGGCTGACCGAAGGCTATTACAACGAGCCGCAAAAGGGTGCCGAGCTGTGGGAAGGCGGCTGGATGCACACCGGCGACGTGGCCACCCTGGACGCGTTTGGCGTGATCGATATTCGCGACCGCATCAAGGACGTGATCAAGACCGGCGGCGAGTGGATCTCGTCCCTGGCCCTTGAGGACCTGGTCAGCCGTCACCCGGCGGTACGCGAAGTAGCGGTGGTGGGCATCGCCGACCCGCAGTGGGGCGAGCGCCCGTTTGCCTTGCTGGTGGTGCGTGATGGCCATGTGATAGGTGCCCGCGAGCTCAAGGAACACCTCAAGCCTTTCGTTGAACTGGGCCACTTGAGCAAGTGGGCCATTCCTAGCCAGATCGCCGTTGTTACTGAAATTCCCAAGACCAGTGTCGGAAAACTCGACAAAAAACGTATCCGCATCGACATCATTGAATGGCAGGCCAACAACAGCACGTTCCTGTCCACCCTCTGACGCCTCTCGCCGCGCCCGGTCGGGCGCGGCAATGCTCTATCTCGCGCCTCCACTTGTGATTTGCCAATTTTCAGCCATCCTTGCCTCGCCGGCCTTCGTCGGCGTGGCGAAAGGGTTGTGGCAGACGGGTTGGTGATGCAAATCACACTTTAGAGGGATCAAGCGATACCCCCCGCTGGCTATAGTCCCTTCCAGAGTTTTTCAAGGATGTTGTGCATCGGGCCATTGGGGCGCGGTTGCAATTTGGCATTGGAATCGTTGTATTCCGGCCGTTACAAGCATCCAGAAGACAGACTCACTGCCATAACAATAATGCACATGGAGTAGCGTCGATGACCTCAGTAAACCAGTTCTGGCGCCGGGCAAGACTGCCCCTGGCCGTCAGTCTCGCTTCTACGCTCGCCGGGCCCGCATTCGGCGTCAGTTTCAACATCGGTGAAATCGAAGGTAGCTTTGACTCATCCCTGTCGGTAGGGGCGAGCTGGTCGACTGCCGGTCGCAATAAAGACCTGATCGGTGCCAACAACGGTGGCAGGGGGTTATCGCAAACCTCCGATGACGGTCACCTGAACTTCAACAAGGGCGACTCCTTCTCGAAGATCTTCAAGGGTATCCATGACCTTGAGTTGAAATATGGCGACACCGGCATCTTTGTGCGTGGCAAGTACTGGTATGACTTCGCGCTGCAAAACGAAGACCTGGACTTCAAGAACGTCAGCAACGACAACCGTAAAGAGGGCGCCAAGTCCTCTGGCGGGCAGATTCTCGATGCCTTCGTCTACCACAACTACACCATCGCCGATCAGCCGGGTAACGTGCGTCTTGGCAAGCAGGTCGTGAGCTGGGGCGAAAGTACGTTCATTGGCGGCGGTATCAACTCGATCAACCCGATCGATGTGTCTGCATTCCGCCGTCCGGGCGCCGAGATCAAGGAAGGCCTGATTCCGGTCAACATGTTCTACGTGTCCCAGACCCTCACCGACAACCTCTCCGCAGAGGCGTTCTACCAGTTGGAGTGGGACCAGACCGTGGTGGATAACTGCGGTACGTTCTTCTCGCAGCCGGACGTGATTGCCGATGGTTGCAGTAACAACCTGCGCGTCTTGAACAAGCGTTCCACCATTCCTGGCGCGGCATTGCCAACCCTTAACGCGCTTGGCGTCGATGTGAACAACGAAGGCGTGCTGGTGCGTCGTGGCGGTGATCGTGATGCACGCGACAGCGGCCAGTTCGGCGTGGCCATGCACTACAACTTCGAGCCGCTGGACACTGAGTTCGGCGCGTACTTCATGAACTACCACAGCCGTGCGCCGATCTTCAGTGCAACCGGTGCGCCAAACTCGGCCTACACCCGTCCGCTGGGGCCATTGGCGGCATTGCGTCCGTTGATCGTGGCGGGCAGTTCGAATTACTTCGTTGAGTACCCGGAAGATATCCGCCTCTATGGTTTGAGCTTCTCCACCACGTTGCCTACCGGCACCGCCTGGAGTGGCGAGTTGAGCTATCGGCCAAACGCGCCGGTACAGCTGAGCACCACCGATATTCTGTATGCGGGCGTCACACCGATTCCGGGCTTCGGCAATGCGTCGGTGCTCAAGGGCACGCCGGGTCAGGACCTGCATGGTTACAACCGCAAGGAAGTGACTCAATTCCAGACCACGTTTACGCACTTCTTCGACCAGGTGATGGGCGCCACCCGCCTGACAACCGTGGGCGAAATCGGCGTGACCCATGTGGGCGGCCTGGAGAGCAAAAACCAGGCACGTTATGGCCGTGATCCGGTCTTTGGCCCCGGCACCCTGCCTGGCGGTTTCTGCAACGCACTCAACAATTCGACAGCCAACGGCGCAGGCCTGCCCAATGCGTCCGGCCTGAACACCAACTGCAACAATGACGGCTACACCACGGCGACGTCCTGGGGTTACCGCGCCCGGGCGATCTGGGAATACCCGGATGTGTTTGCCGGTGTGAACCTCAAGCCCAACGTGGCCTGGTCCCATGACGTCAAAGGTTACTCGCCAGGCCCTGGCGGCAACTTTGAAGAGGGTCGTAAGGCCGTCAGCCTGGGTGTCGATGCCGAGTACCAGAACACCTACACCGTCGGCCTGAACTACACCAACTTCTTTGGTGGCAAATTCACCACGGTGGATGATCGCGATTTCATCGCTCTGAGCGCCGGCGTGAACTTCTAAGCAGACTCTTTTCAGATGCATGTAATTCAGGAAGAACCAGAACATGAAAATAACTAAAAGTCTGTTGCATGTGGGTGTGCTTGGGCTGTCGATCATGGCGGGGAGCGTCATGGCGGCAGTCTCGGCGGATGAGGCGGCCAAACTGGGCACGACCCTGACACCGATGGGCGCCGAAATGGCCGGTAACGCGGCCGGCACCATTCCGAAATGGTCGCCACTGCCGACCAATGCCGGCGCTGTGGATGCCCGTGGTTTCCTGGCTAATCCGTATGCCAGCGAACAACCGCAGTTCACCATCACCGCGCAGAACGTCGAGCAGTACAAAGACAAGCTGGCGCCGGGGCAGTACGCGATGTTCAAGCGTTACCCGGACACCTTCAAGATGCCGGTCTACCCGACGCATCGCGGCGCCACGGTGCCGGCCGATGTGTTTGCCGCTATCAAGAAGAACGCCACTACCACCAACCTGGTGTCGGGCGGCAACGGCCTGGAAAACTTCGAAACCGCTGTGCCGTTCCCGATTCCCAAGAGCGGTGTTGAGGTTATCTGGAACCACATCACCCGTTATCGCGGCGGCAGTGTGACCCGTCTGGTTACCCAGGCCACCCCGCAAACCAATGGTTCGTTCAGCCTGGTGTACTTCCGCGACCAGTTCGTGTTCCGCGACAAGATGAAGGACTTTGACCCGAAAAACCCGGGCAACGTGCTGTTTTACTTCAAGCAGCAAGTGACCGCGCCGGCGCGTCTGGCCGGTGGTGTACTGTTGGTGCACGAAACCCTCGACCAGGTCAAAGAGCCGCGTTCGGCGTGGGTCTACAACGCCGGCCAGCGCCGTGTACGCCGGGCACCGCAAGTGTCCTATGACGGGCCGGGCACCGCTGCCGATGGCCTGCGTACCTCTGACAACCTCGACATGTACAACGGCGCGCCCGACCGCTACGACTGGAAGCTGGAAGGCAAAAAAGAAATCTACATCGCCTCCAACAGCTACAAGATCGACGATCCGAAACTCAAGTATGTCGACATCATCAAGGCCGGCCACATCAACCAGGACCTGGCACGCTATGAGCTGCGCCGCGTCTGGCACGTGGTCGCGACCTTGAAGGAAGGCCAGCGCCACATCTACGCCAAACGTGACTTCTTCATCGACGAAGACACCTGGCAAGCAGCCGTCATCGATCACTACGACGGTCGTGGCCAGCTGTGGCGCGTCGCCGAAGCCCATGCCGAGAACTACTACGACAAACAAGTGCCGTGGTACGCCCTGGAAACCCTCTACGACCTGCAGTCCGGCCGCTACCTCGCACTGGGCATGAAGAACGAAGAGAAGCAGGCGTATGACTTCGGCTTCACCGCCACCACCAGTGACTTCACCCCGGCCGCCTTGCGCCAGGACGGTGTTCGCTAAGCAGCACTCGCTCGACAATGTGGGAGGGGGCTTGCTCCCGATAATGCTGTATCAGTCACTCAATACATCGACTGATCCACCGCTATCGGGAGCAAGCCCCCTCCCACTTTTGTTCGTGGTGCTCCGGCTGGGATATTTTTTGTCGCAGTTCTTTTTCAGGCAAATGTTGCAAAGATCTACAAACCTGCCGCTTTTACCGCTAGTCTGCGGACATCTGCAATGCCGACAACAGCCTTCTACAAGAGCCCGGCGATGACTGATCTGTCCCGAATCCAAGGGCCTGCAAGCGCTGTGATTCCGACGCTGGAAGCGCGCTTTTACAGGCCTCCGTTGCCTGACGGCTATGTGCTGCGCCCACGCCTGTGCGAGCGGCTGAGCGCCGGGCTGGAAGGCCGACTGTTACTGGTCAGCGCCCCGGCCGGGTTCGGCAAGAGTTCGTTGGCGGTGGAGTTCTGCCAGAGCCTGCCCGCCCATTGGCAAAGCCTGTGGTTGGGTTTGAGCCCTCGGGATAACGACCCCGGCCGCTTCCTCGAGCGCCTGCTCGACGGTTTACAACAATACTTCCCACAACTCGGCGCCCAGTCCCTGGGCCTGCTGAAAATGCGCCAGCGTCACCAACCCTTTGCCTTTGAAGAGTGGCTTGATGGCTTGCTCGATGAGCTGACGCTGCACTTGTCCACGCGCGCGCCGATATTGCTGGTGCTGGATGACTACCACCTGGCCCAGGGCCCGGTGCTGGATCGCTGCCTGCAATTTTTCCTTAACCATTTGCCCGATGGGCTGCTGGTCATGGTCACCAGCCGCCAACGCCCGGACTGGCATCTGGCGCGGCTGCGGTTGTCGCGGCACCTGCTGGAGCTGCACGAACACGACCTGCGCCTGACCCATGACGAGTCGCTGGCGGTGTTGGACCGGCACAGCAACTCGCTGCGCGGCGAGGCCCTGGATAACTTGATTCGTCGCAGTGAGGGCTGGGTGGCCGGCCTGCGTTTCTGGTTGCTGGCCATCTCCGAAGCCGGCGATGAGGCCGTGTTGCCGCAACACTTGCACGGCGGCGAAGGGCTGATTCGCGATTATTTGCTGGAAGAGGTCATCGACTGTCTGCCGGTTGAAGTGCAAGCCTTTTTGTACGACACCGCGCCTCAGGATCGTTTCTGCAGTGAGCTGTGCGACGCCGTGCGCGAGGCCCACGACAGTGCGGAAATCCTCGGGTATTTGCAGGCCCACCAAGTGTTTCTGGTGCCGCTGGACGAGCAGGGCCACTGGTATCGCTACCACCATCTGTTTTCCGACTTGCTGCGCACCCGCCGTGCCAGCAATGCCACGTTGCCGATTGCCAGCCTGCACCTGCGGGCCTGCCGCTGGTTCAACGCCCAGGGTTTGATTGACGAGGCGGTGGAGCAGGCGTTGCGCGCCGGCCACCTGGATGTGGCGGCGAACCTGGTGCAAAACCTGTCGGAGGAGCAACTGCTCGCCGAACAGAATGTCGGCATGCTGTTGCGTTGGAAGATGGACTTGCCCGATAGCCTGCTGATCAGCACGCCGCGGTTGATCGTGCTCTACAGCTGGGCGTTGGGGCTGGCCTGCCAGTTGGATGCGGCAGAAGAGTTGTCCGGCTATCTCAGTCGCTTCCTGCCGGCGCCGTCGGCCACTGCGCAAAAATCGATGCTGGCGCAATGGCTGGCGCTGAGCGGGATCATCGCTCGCGGCCGAGGCGATCGCGAGTTGACCCAGCGCTATTGCAGCGAGGCGTTGGAAAGCTTGCCGCACAAGCGTTACGGCCAGCGCCTGATGTGTTTGTCGACCCTGTCCAACCTGGCCATCGTCGACGCTGATCTGTGGCGCGCCCGTGGCCTGAACCGCGAATCCCTGGAGTTGGCCCAGCGCGTCGGCAACCCGCTTTTCGAAGCGTTGGCCCACTATGATCGGGCGCGTGTCCTACAAGCGCGCGGCGAAATCCTGCGTTCTCTGGATGAAGTGCGCCAAGGCTTGCAGCGCTTGCAGGGCCTGGCGCCCCAACGCCTGTACGCCGTGCGTGCGCGGTTATCGCTCTACGAAGGTTATTTGCTGCTGGTGCGTTACCAGCCCGAGGCCGGCCTTGCGCGCTTACGCGCCGGCTTGAGCGAGGCCCGCGCCTGCCGGGATATCAGTGTGTTGATCGGGCATTGCGTCATCGCCAGCTTTGAAGGACGGCGTGGCGATTTTCCGAAAGCCTTCGCCGAACTCGCCGAAGCCGAGCGCTTGATGCATATCTGGGATGTGCCGCCGATTTACTACTTGGCGATGATCACCCTGATCAAATGCGAGCTGTGGCTGGCCCAGGGTCGCACTGACCTGGCTGACGCCTGGCTGGCGCGGTTGGGCCAAACCTACAACGGCGAGCACGCCGCGGCCGCCCCGGAGTTTCACCCACACCTGCCGCAACACATCGGGCTGCAACAGGCCGCGCTGGATGCGACTCGGCATCAGCCCGCCGCCGCATTGGAGCGCCTCGAAGACCTGGCGCAACAGGCGCATAACAGTGGGCGTCAGATGATTGCCCTGATGGCGCTGACCCAGCAGGCGTGTTTACTGCTGGAGAGTGGCCAGGAAGCCAAGGCGCGGCCGATAGTCGTTAAGGCCCTTGAAGCTGCCGCCGGTGGTGCCTTGCAGCCGTTCCAGCGCCTGCTGGAACGTTACCCGGACTGGATGCGTGAGCAACTGGGCAAAGACCCGCACGGGTTGTTGAGCCAGAGTCTGTTGGCGCTGTTGCCGGCAGTCGCTGACGCGCCGGCGGCGCCCAGCCACGAAACGCTGAGCACCCGCGAATTGGCGGTGCTTCAACTGATCGCCCAAGGCTGTTCGAACCAGGAAATCAGCAATCAGTTGTTCATTTCCCTGCACACGGTGAAGACCCACGCCAGCCATATCAACAGCAAGTTGGGCGTGGAGCGTCGGACCCAGGCGGTAGCGCGGGCCAAGTCGATGGGCTTGCTGGCCTGAAACTACCGCGCGGTCGGACACGCTTTGAGGGACGTGTCCGCCGCCTGGCCGATCAGGGCGGCGAAGCGTTTGAGGTTGTGCTGGTGCGCCACCACCAGGTCGTCGATGCTCGGGCCTGCGGGCGTCTGCAAGGTGGAGCGGCAGGTCAACGGTGGGCGGTCACCGCCGCTGGTTGGCCTCAGGCGCCAGCGCACGTCGAGCAGCGCATATTGCCCGGGCACCGAGTCAAAACGTTGAACCTCAACGCGCAACGACACGGCTTGCCGCGCATGACGGTTCGCCAGTTGATCCACCAGCGCAGTTTTCAGCTCATCGGCCAGGCTGGCGGCCCACCACTGGGTGTCCAGAATCGCCACGCCACTGTCGCCCTGACGAATCACGATCTGCGCCCGGTCAACCTGTGGCGGCACGCTGATGCTTTCAATGCGAATATCGCTCGCCTGCGCTTGGGTCGCGTTATTCCAGTGCGCCGGCGTCAGGGTGTGGAATGCAATCGGCTCACTGCGACACGCCGCGAGTAGCACCAGTGCGGCAATCAGCGTGATGTTCAAGGGACGGGTCATGGCGGCTCCAGTGCTCATTTGCGAGGTGGCCCTTGCAGGTCCAGTGGCGCGGCGTTGTCGGGGCGACCGCGAATCAGTGATTCCGGATGGCGACCGAGGTAGTCCGACAGTTCGCGCAAGGAGCGCGACATGCGTGCCAGTTCATCCAGGGTTTGAGTCAGTTGTTCACGTTGCGGCGAGTCTTCGGCCAGGGTCGAGTTGGCCGATTGCAGCGTCTTGCTCACGTCACCCAGCGTGGTCTGCACGCCGGGCAGGGTTTTCGCGTTGAACTGGGCGAGCCCTTTGCGCAGCTCGACCAGGCTGCTGTCGAGGTTGCCCGCAATGCGCTCGATCGGCAGTTGGTTGAGCTTGTTGACGATGCCTTCGAGTTTTTCCTGCAGTTGTTCCAGGTTGCCGGGAATGGTCGGAATGTTGACTGGGCGCAGGCTCGGGTCAAACGCAACTTTGTCGGCTTTCGGGAAGAAATCCAGGGCGATATACAGTTGGCCGGTCAGCAGGCTGCCGCTGCGCGCCTGGGCACGCAGGCCGTTTTCGATAAACGTGCCCATCAAGCGAACGCCGCCCGCTTCGTCGTTGGGGTCATGATTGGTGGCCTTGAGCAGCTTGGTGTTGGCTTCCCCAAGCAATTGCGGATAAATCACGATGCCGACGTTGATCGGAAAGCTGCGTTTCTTCGCATCGTAATCGAGGTTGATTGACACCACTTTGCCGAACTCGACGCCGAGGAATTCCACCGGTGCTCCGACTTTCAGGCCGCGCAGGGCCTGATCAAACCGCAAGGCCATATATTGCCCTTTGCCATTGGGCGGGGCGAGGGCGCTTTGCTGGTCGTCGAACAGCTCATAGACGTGATCTTCAGCGGCCGGTTTGTCGTTGGGGCTGTAGGGCGGCGCCTGGAAAGCGATGCCTCCCGCCAGCATCGACGACAGCGACTCGGTTTTCAGCGCGAAGCCATTGGCGCCGACGCTCAGGTCGATACCACTGGCGTTCCAGAAGCGCGTGTTTTCGGTGACATACACATCATTGGGCGCATGCACGAAGACTTCGATATTCACGCCTTTGCCGTCGTCATCCAGCTCATAGGCCACCACCTGGCCGACTGAAATTTTGCGGTAATAAACCGGCGAGCCGATGCCCAGTGAACCCAGGCTCTGGGTATGCAGGGTAAAGCGTTTGCCCGGTTCGCCATAGGTGATGGGCGGCGGGTTTTCCAAGCCTTTGAAGTGTTTGGCGCGGGTGTCGGACTGGCCGATGTCGGCACCGATGTAGTCGCCGGACAGCAAGGTGTCGATGCCGGACACGCCACCGGCGCCGATGCGCGGGCGGACAACCCAGAATTTTGAGTCTTCGCGGGTGAAGCTTTCCGCTTGCTTGGCCAGCTTGATCGTGGCGTTGACGCTTTTCTGGTCGTCACTCAAGGCCACGTCAGAGACCTGGCCGATTACCACGTTGCGATATTTGACCTCGGTTTTGTTGGCGACCAAGCCACTGCCGGTCTTGAAATTGAGGACGATGGTCGGCCCCTGTTGCAGCACGCTGTGAACCACCAGCGAAATGCCCACCAGCACCGCTACAATCGGCACGATCCACACCAGCGAAACGCTGAAACGTCGGGTCTTGATCGCGGGTGAGCCGACCGGGGTATCAGTGTTGGGTGAGCTCATCCGAGGTCTCCTCATTGGCTGGGTTTTCCCAGATCAGCCGTGGATCAAAACTCATGGCTGCCAGCATCGTGAAGACCACCACCAGGCCAAAAAACAGAATGCCCAAACGCGGCTCAATGGTGCCCAGTGCCTGGAATTTCACCAGTGCGGCCACCAGCGCGACCACAATCACATCGAGCATCGACCAGTAGCCGATCAGCTCGACAAACCGAAACAGCTTCGAGCGCTCCTTGCGCGCCCACAGGCTGTTGCGCTGCACGCTGACCAGCAGCAGCGTCAACGACACGAACTTGATCCCGGGCACCGCAATACTGGCAATGAAAATGATCAGGGCGATATCCCAGGCGCCGTGCTGCCAGAACTCCAGTACGCCGCTCATGATGGTGCTGTCCGCCCCCGAACCGAACATCGTTGTGTTCATCACCGGCAACAGATTCGCCGGGATATAAAACGCGAGCGCCGTGAGCATATAGGCCCAGGTGCGCGTCAGTGAATGAATCTTGCGCCGGTGCAGCGGCGCGCCGCAGCGCTCGCACTCGCTGGGCTCGTCGCGCATGTCGCACGACAGGCCGCAGGTGTGGCATAGGCACAGGTTCAGCTCGCGGGCGGTCGGAGGCGAATTCATACGGTGTCCCACAAGTCGCGCACATCGCGCCCGGCGATGCGGATCAGCAACAGGGCCAGGGCGGCGAGGGCAAACAGGCCGGTGCCGGGTATCACGTCGAGCATGCCGGCCAGTTTGAACACGGCCACCATCGAGCCCAGCAGGCAGACTTCGAGCATGCTCCACGGCCTGAGCGCTTCCAGCCAGCGCATGCACAGTTTGAACGCCGGTGAGCGCCTGCCGGACAAGGCGAAACTCAACACCCAGATCAGCAACAGCAGCTGAAACACGGGCGCGATGATGATGGAAATCGCCGCCACCAACGCAATGAAGGTGATCGGCCCGAGGCTCAACGCAACCACCGAATCCCACAGGGTCGCGCTACTTTTCAAGCCTTGCAGGCTGATGCTCATCACCGGGTAAAAGTTGGCGAAGGTCCACAATACGGCCGCCGTGATCGTCAGCGCGAGTCGCTGTTGCACTGACAATCCGTTGTAGCGTTGCAGCACGCCGGCACAGCGGGTGCACAGGGCTTTTTGATGTCTGGCGAGCGTGACCTTTTCGTACACGCAATCGCAGTGTTCGCAGATGACCCGTTGATTCGCCATAAGTCTTGCTCCAAACGCGACGCTGCGGTGTTGGACAGTGCTACGGGTTGCTGGCGCTTGAGTAGATTAGCAGTTGAGGCATCACAGGTTTGATCCCTTCCGGATCAGGGGCAAGGTCAACCATACTGCGTCTGAAATGTGCCATAGAGTGTGCAGGAACGCCCATGAATATCGAAAAAGCCGCGCTGATCCGCGAAACCTTCCCGGTCGGCCCGTTGCAGTGCAACTGCACCATTATCGGTGACCCGATCACCAAAAAGGCCATCGTGGTCGACCCAGGCGGCAATTACGAGCTGATCCTGGCACGCCTCGACGCGCTGGGTTTGAAGGTGGTGAGCATCATCCATACCCATGCGCACCTCGATCACTTCCTGGCGTCCGGCCAGTTGAAAGAGAAAACCGGTGCCACCCTGCATTTGCACAAGGAGGATCAATTCCTCTGGGACAACCTGGAAATGCAGTGCCAGATGTTCCGTGTGCCCTACACACCGGTGCCGCCGCCGGATCGCTGGCTGGAAGATGAAGAAGAGTTGGCCTGCGGTTGCGGGGTGGCGCTGCATACGCCGGGGCACACACCGGGCTCGATGAGCTTCTGGTTTGCCGATGCCAGGATATTGATTGCCGGAGACACCTTGTTCAAGCGCGGCGTGGGCCGTACGGACCTGTGGGGCGGCGACCAGGCGACCATCGTGCGTTCGATCAAGCAGCGTTTGTATACCCTGGATGAGGGCGCAACCGTGGTGACCGGGCATGGGCCGGACACGCGTCTTGGCGATGAAATGCGTGAAAACCCGTTCGTAAGGGCGTAGGTATCTGTGCGGATACCCACTGGCAACCGTTCGACGATCCCGATGAAGAAAATGACAATTCCCGTTCAGGAAGTCTCTGCTAGGGTTTTAGAGCGCGCATCGGTTGTAGCGCGCAGGCCTGCCGGGCATGGAATTTTTACCGTTTGTCGTGTTCCAAACTCGGCACAGGTCTATTGCCAATGTCCTCTGCATCACAGAATGCAAAAGTAGGAGCTTCCTTCATGTTCACTTCGCGTCGTCTGCTTGTCGTTGCCACGGCTGTTGCCTTGTTGTCCGGCTGTGCGTCTCCTAACCCTTATGATGGTAGCCAAGGACAGGCAAACGGCTCATCGGGCATTAGCAACACCGCCAAATACGGTGGCCTGGCTGCATTGGCCGGTGGCCTGGCCGGTGCCGCGATCGACCACAATAACCGTGGCAAGGGCGCCCTGATTGGTGCTGCCGTCGCGGGCCTGGGTGGTGCGGGCTATGGCTACTACGCCGACCAGCAGGAAAAGAAACTGCGGGCCAGCATGGCCAATACCGGGGTGGAAGTTCAGCGCCAGGGCGACCAGATCAAGCTGATCATGCCGGGTAACATCACCTTTGCTACCAACTCGGCGGACATTGCCGGCAGTTTCTACACGCCGCTGAACAACCTGGCCAACTCGCTCAAGCAGTTCAATCAGAACACTATCCAGATTGTCGGCTACACCGACAGCACCGGTAGCCGCCAGTTGAACATGGACCTGTCCCAGCGTCGTGCGCAAAGCGTGGCCAACTACCTGACCTCCCAAGGTGTCAGCCCGACCAACCTGAGTGCACGCGGCGCCGGCCCGGATAACCCGATTGCCAGCAACGCCGATGTGAATGGTCGTGCCCAGAACCGTCGTGTAGAAGTTAACCTCGGCCCGATCCCCGGCCAGCAATACGGCCAGCCTGGTCAACAGCAGCAACAACAGGCGCCGCAGCAGAACAACCAGTTCCAGGGCAACCCGTACCAGCAATACCAGTAAACCCTGGGCAATAAAAAGGGCGCCGTGCAGTCAATGCACGGCGCCCTTTTTTGTGGCTGGCGATTACATCAGTCGATGTATTCGAACACTTTCACGATCTTCTGCACGCCGGACACGCCCTGTACCAGGTTGGCGGCACGGGTGGCTTCTGCCTGGGTCAGCAGGCCCATCATGTAGACGATGCCATTATCGGTGACGATCTTGATGCGCGAGCCAGGGATCGCGTTGTCGGTCAGCATCTGCGCCTTGATCTTGGTGGTCAGCAGGGCATCGTTGCTGATGGCCAGCAGTGTGATCGGGTCCATGACTTGCAGTTCGTTGTGAACCTTTTTCACCCGTTGCACGCTGGCGGCCGCTTGTTCAGCCTGCGCCTTGAGGTCGGCACGCGGGGTTTGGCCGGCGAGCAATACCACGCCGTTGAAGCTGGTCACGACAATGCGGGACGCGCCGTTGCCGAGGTCGGTGGCGGCCTTGGCAACGTTCACTTCGACTTTGGTTTCGATCAACGAGTCGTCAATCTTGCTGCCGAAGGTGCGTGTGCCCTTGTCGTCCTGGATGGGGGTGTCACGTGTCGCAGTGATTGCCGTGCTGCAGCCGCTGATGGCGAGGCACAGCGTAATGGCCAAAAGGCTGATGCGGTTAACGGTCATTCTTCACTCCCGAACAGTTGGCTGTCGATCAAATCGCACAGGCAATGGATCGCCAGCAGGTGGACTTCTTGAATACGTGCGGTGACATTGGCCGGGACGCGGATCTCCACGTCTTCAGGCAACAGCAGCGAGGCCATGCCGCCGCCATCGCGACCGGTCAATGCTACGACAATCATTTCGCGATCATGTGCGGCCTGGATCGCTTGAATAATGTTTGCCGAGTTGCCGCTGGTGGAAATCGCCAGCAACACATCACCCGGTTGGCCAAGGGCACGGATCTGCTTGGAGAAGATTTCGTTGTAGCTGTAGTCGTTGGCGATCGAGGTGATCGTCGACGAGTCGGTGGTCAAGGCGATGGCCGGCAGGCTCGGGCGCTCGCGCTCGAAGCGGTTGAGCAGCTCGGAGGAAAAGTGCTGGGCATCACCGGCCGAACCGCCGTTGCCGCACGAAAGCATTTTGCCCTCGTTGAGCAAGGCATTGACCATGACCTGACTGGCTTGCTCGATGTGCGGTGCAAGTACGTCCATCGCCTGTTGCTTGGTGTCGATGCTGGCCTGGAAAAGCTGGCGAATTCGGGATTGCATGTCCATCTGTGTGACCTTAAGTAGCGCGGCTGTTTGGCACAGGAATGTGCAGCCCGCAAAGCAAAGAGCAAAAGTGTGTGGTGAAGATGTCCGGCGAATCAGCTGTCGAAGGCATCTTTGAGCCAGTTCGGATCAGCAGGACCAGACGGTGTGCTTTCTATGGCAACCACATCGAAACGGCAGGGGTAGTCAGCCCAGCGATGCTCTTTTTGCAGGAAAAACTGCGCAGCGAGTATCAGCTTCTGACGCTTGCGCCCGTCGATACTGGCGAGCGCGCCACCCCATTGTGCGTGTTTTCTGTAGCGGACTTCGACGAATACTACTGTATCGCCGTCAAGCATGACCAGATCAAGCTCACCGCGTTTACACAACCAGTTCTGCGCCAGAAGGCGCAGACCCTGTTGTTGAAGGTACTCGAGAGCTTGCAGTTCGGCATCCTTGCCGCTTTGTGCGCTGGACCGCTCGGGCATCAGCGCGGGGTGTCCGGCAGACGCTGGATAGCACCGCCGACGAACTTCGCCCACGGCATCTGGCGGTCAACGCGCTGGTTGGCGCTGATGCCCAGGTTGCCCGAGAGACCGTCAACGCGGGTGTCCGGCAGCGCCTTGAGTTGGCCCAGGCGCGGTGCCAGGCGGTAGGCGTCCACGCCCATCGCATACAGGCGGCCGAGGCTGCCATTGGCCTGTGGCCATTGCGCGGCAACCTGGTTGCGCAGCGGGTCGGTGGTGTTGAGCAGCCAAGGGGTTTCGCAGAACATCACGTTAGTCATGTCCAGGTACTGGTTTTTGTCGCCACTGGCGCTGAATACGTGGGACGTCGCATACACAGGCACATCACCGGCGTACTGGAAGTTCAGGGTCGGTTTGATCTGCTGGGCCAGTTGCGGTGTCACGGCCAGGAAGATGAACTCGATGTCCTGGCGGCGCGAAGGTTGCGCCGCTACGTCGGTGCCGACGGTGTTTTGCAGGCTCTTGGCGCGACCTTCGCTTTTACGCAGTTGGAACAGGTCGGCAATCTGTTGGGCCAGGGCGACCGGCTGATCGACATATTCGACGCCGACGACGGTGCCGCCATTGGCTTCCCAGTCCTGACGGAAGGCCTTGTAGACACGCTCGCCCCATTCGCCACGGGGCACCATGGCGGCGGCGCGATGCAAGCCGTCGGCGCGGGCGCGGCGCGAGACTTCGCGGGCTTCGTCTTCAGCAGCCAGGCCGAACTGGAACAGTTGCGGCGGGTTTTGATCGACTTCGCTGTAGTTCAACGCCAGGGTGGTAATCGGCAGTTGCGGGCGAGCAGCCAGTTGTTTGACCAGCGGTTTCTCCAGCGGGCCGACCACCAGTTGTACGCCGGCCGCCTGGGCCTTGGCGTAGAAGTCGTCGATGGAGGTCAGGCGCGAACTGTCATAAAACTCGATGACTGGCGGCTTCTGTCCGGCTTGTTCCGCCTGGTAGTGCGCGGCCATGAAGCCTTCGCGCAGTGCCTTGCCGACCGAGGCCAGCGGACCTTCCTGCGGCAGCAGCAGGGCGATTTTGCTCAGGGGCTGGCTGGCCAGCTCCTTGAGTTTGGTCAGCGGGGTTGGCAGATCCACCGCCGCTGGATGGCCCGGGTTCTGAGCGCGCCAGGTATCGATAGCGGCTTGTTGCTGCTCCAGGGTTCCAGCGCCCTTGACGGCCTTGGCCAGGCTGATCCAGCCGTCAAGTGTCGGGTTGCCGCTGGCTTGCAATTGTTCGGCCGGTAGCGCGGCAATCAACGTCCAGATGGCTTCGTGGTTGCTCTTGGCGGCGTCACCGGTCAGCAGCGGGGCCATGGCGACACGCTCGCGAGCGGCTGCCAGGGTCTGGCCATCTGCTTCATAAGCGCGCGCATGCACGGTGCCGGTACGGACCTGCTGGTCTGTCGGCAGCTCCTTCAGGCTTTGCAGGCTGGGATGGTTCAGGGCGGCCAGTGCAGCCTTGGGCTGATTACGCGCCATGGCCAATTCGGCAGCCAGCGTGCTGGCAAATACTTGCGCGGCCGGCTTCAGGACATCCAGGGGCACCTGCGCAAGAATCTGCGACGAACGGCCAGGATTGTTCTGGTGGTAGGCCAGGTCTGCCGCACTCAGGCGCAACAACGCGGCCTTTTCTGGCGTCTTGGCGGAAGTGGCCTGTTCGAGCAGTTGCTCGATACTGGCGTCCGGGGTCCGGGGGAGGTCGCCAAGGCTGGACGAGGGCGAGCTGGCGCAAGCGGCCAATAAGGCAGCGAGGCAGAGGGCGGAGAGCAGCCGCAGGCAAGCGATCATGTAAGTGTTCCTGATACCGATCAAATTAGCGTGGAATTGTACCCAAGCACTGGCCCAGGCGCGATGTTACTGGCGTTAAACCATCGATTTAGGTCATGTAAATGTTGCTATTCGTCATCGGCGGCTGAAAAGGCATCAGCGCTGATGGCATATTTTCAAGGCGCCTACGCGTTACAATGCGGCTTTTGCCAACCATCGAGGTGTGCGTTTTGACTGCTCCAGGTCCTTTGAATTCCACTGCAGGCTCGCTTTTTGTCGTGGCGACGCCCATTGGCAACCTGGACGACATCAGTGCCCGGGCGCTGAAAGTGCTGCGCGAGGTAAAACTGATCGCGGCAGAAGACACGCGGCACTCCCAGCGTTTGATGCAGCATTTTGGTATCAGCACACCATTAGCTGCCTGCCATGAACACAACGAGCGCGAAGAAGGCAGCCGTTTTATCACGCGCTTGCTGGCCGGTGATGACGTGGCGTTGATCTCGGATGCCGGCACGTCGTTGATTTCCGATCCCGGCTACCACCTGGTCCGCCAGGCCCGTGCCGCTGGTATCAATGTAGTGCCTGTTCCGGGGGCGTGCGCGCTGATTGCTGCATTATCGGCGGCCGGGTTGCCCTCGGACCGGTTTATCTTTGAAGGTTTCCTGCCAGCCAAGGCGGTTGGTCGTCGCGCGCGTCTGCAAGCGTTAAAGGAAGAACCGCGCACCTTGCTCTTCTACGAAGCCCCGCACCGCATCCTGGAATGTTTGCAGGATATGGAACTGGTGTTTGGCGGCGAGCGCCTGGCACTGTTGGCGCGGGAGCTGACCAAGACCTTCGAAACCCTCAAGGGCTTGCCGCTTGAAGAGTTGCGAGCCTTTGTCGAGGGCGACAGCAATCAACAGCGCGGCGAATGTGTGGTGCTGGTGGCCGGTTGGACGGCGCCGGAAGATGAAGATGCCGTGGGCAGCGAAGCCATGCGAGTGCTGGATCTGTTGCTCAAGGAGATGCCACTCAAGCGTGCAGCAGCCTTGGCGGCTGAAATTACCGGTGTGCGTAAGAATGTGCTTTATCAGGTCGCGCTGGATAAACAGAAAGCCGAATAGTTCCGGGGTTAAACCGGTATTCCGTCTGAACGTGATGGCATTGCTGTACTTTAATACTTGTCCTGAGCCCGCCGTGCCGTTAACCTGCGCGGCGGAGAGTCGATTGGACAGTCGCTGCCCTCTATGAAAATTAGGGGGGGGAGGAAAGTCCGGGCTCCATAGGGCGAAGTGCCAGGTAATGCCTGGGAGGCGTGAGCCTACGGAAAGTGCCACAGAAAATAACCGCCTAAGCACTTCGGTGCCGGTAAGGGTGAAAAGGTGCGGTAAGAGCGCACCGCACGACTGGCAACAGTTCGTGGCTAGGTAAACCCCACTTGGAGCAAGACCAAATAGGGTCCCAAGGCGTGGCCCGCGCTGGGACCGGGTAGGTTGCTAAAGATGTCCAGTGATGGCCATCGTAGACGAATGACTGTTCAAGACAGAACCCGGCTTACAGATCGACTCTCCACCTTTTTTCCTTCTGTTCGAGTCTCGTGCAGAAAACCGGTAGTAACGCAAGAATCCCTCCCTGCCAAATCATTGGCAGATGCATCTTCGTAATACCAAAAAAATCTTACTCTTAATAAATTACTTTAACTTTAAGCCATAGCGCTTTGAGCTATCTGCGGTTGTTGAGTCAAAAACATCGCCAAACTCTCGTTTCTCCTCCTTTTACGTTCCTAAATCTCCGTTCTGTAAGGCTTTTCCTTGAATCCGCGCCTTGACGGTGTGGTGGGCGCATTCCTATAGTGTGCGCAAGTGGCGGAAAGTGGCACAAAGTGGGTTTTTTGAACGTAAAACGCTAAAATTTGGAGAAACGCATCTGTGTTTCGCGGAGCTAACGCTATCAGTCTCGATGCAAAAGGCCGTCTCGCCATGCCGAGCCGGTATCGTGACGAGCTCATTTCGCGAAGTTCAGGCCAGTTAATCATCACGATTGACGCCGTTGACCCTTGTTTGTGTGTTTACCCGCTCGATGAGTGGGAGTTGATCGAAACCAAGTTGCGCGCCCTGCCTTCATTGCGTGAAGAAAACCGCCGCCTGCAGCGTCTGCTGATCGGTAATGCCGTCGACCTAGAACTCGATGGCAGCGGTCGTTTCCTGGTGCCTCCGCGTTTGCGCGAGTACGCCAAGCTGGATAAGCGCGCAATGCTGGTCGGCCAACTGAACAAGTTCCAATTGTGGGACGAAGATGCCTGGGATGCTGTGTCTGCAGCTGACCTGGCTGCTATTCAACAACCGGGCGCTATGCCTGATGAACTGCGTGATTTGATCCTGTGACTATTGATAGCGGCTTTAACCACATCACCGTACTGCTTGACGAAGCCGTTGAGGCTCTCGCCGTACGCGCGGATGGCTGCTATTTGGATGGCACCTTCGGCAGGGGCGGGCACAGCCGGTTGATACTCAGCCAGCTCGGGCCTGGCGGCAAACTCCTCGGGTTTGACAAAGACCCTCAAGCGATTGCCACCGGGCAAGCGCTAGCGGCCGAAGACGGCCGCTTTGTCGTTGTGCAGCGTAGCTTTGCCGAGCTGGGTGCCGAAGTGGCCGAGCGCGGCATGGCAGGCAAGGTGGCCGGGGTTCTGCTCGACCTGGGCGTGTCTTCGCCACAGCTTGACGACCCGGAGCGCGGCTTCAGCTTCATGAACGACGGCCCGCTCGATATGCGCATGGACCCTACTCGCGGCATCAGTGCCGCGCAGTTCATCGCCACCGCGCCCCATGAAGAAATCACCCGTGTGTTCAAGGAATACGGCGAAGAGCGTTTCGCTGGCCGTATGGCGCGCGCCGTTGTCGAGCGCCGCGAGATCCAGCCGTTTGAACGCACCGCCGACCTGGCCGAAGTGCTGAAAGTCGCCAACCCGGCGTGGGAAAAGGGCAAGAACCCTGCGACCCGCGCATTTCAGGGCCTGCGCATTCACGTCAATAACGAATTGGGCGATCTGGAAGCCGGCCTCGAAGCCGCACTGGAGGCCCTCGAAGTGGGTGGTCGCCTGGTGGTGATCAGCTTCCACTCCCTGGAAGACCGCATCGTCAAGCTGTTCATGCGCCGTCTGGTCAAGGGCGAGTCCGATAACCTGCCGCGCAACCTGCCGGTGCGGTTTGAAGCCTTTGTGCCGAAAATCAAAATTCATGGCAAAGCGCAGTTCGCTTCCGAAGCCGAACTCAAGGCCAACCCACGTGCCCGTAGCGCCGTCATGCGCGTCGCGGAGAAGTTGCGGTGAGCAAGCTTTTCGCCAAGCCCCTCCCGGGCGGCAGCTTCTTTATGTTGCTGTTGTTTGTCGGCGTGCTGGTGTCCGCGATTGCGGTGTCCTACAGCGCCCACTACAACCGCCAATTGCTCAATACCCTTTATGGGGAATTGAGCGTGCGCGATAAAGCGCAGGCGGAGTGGGGCCGGTTGATCCTGGAGCAAAGTACCTGGACGGCCCATAGCCGCATCGAAGTATTGGCCACCGAACAGCTGAAAATGCATATTCCGGGCGCGGCCGAAGTTCGTATGGTGGCGCCATGATGAAACTTGAAGGCGCACTCTACCCATGGCGCTTCCGCCTGATGCTGGGCTTGCTGGCACTCATGGTGGCCGCGATTGCCTGGCGGATCATCGACCTGCAAGTGGTCGACCGTGACTTCCTGATTGGTCAGGGCGATGCCCGTAGCCTGCGGCACATCCCGATTCCTGCGCACCGCGGCCTGATCACTGACCGTAACGGTGAGCCCCTGGCCGTCAGTACCCCGGTGACCACCCTGTGGGCCAACGCCAAGGAACTGCAAACCGCCAAGGAAAAGTGGCCAGAGCTTGCAGCTGCCCTGGGTCAGGACCCGAAAGCCTTGGCCGAACGCCTGGAAGCCCAGGCCAATAAAGAATTCATCTACCTGGTGCGCGGGCTCACCCCCGAGCAAGGCCAGCAAGTGCTCGACCTTAAAGTCCCCGGTGTCTACGGCATCGAGGAGTTTCGTCGTTTCTACCCAGCCGGTGAAACCACCGCGCATATGGTTGGCTTTACCGACATCGATGACCATGGCCGTGAGGGCGTGGAGCTGGCCTACGATGAATGGCTGGCGGGCGTTCCTGGCAAGCGCCAGGTCATCAAGGATCGGCGCGGCAGACTGATCAAGGATGTCCAGGTCACCAAAAACGCCAAGGCCGGTAAGCCCTTGGCGTTGTCGATTGACCTGCGCCTGCAGTACCTGGCCAACCGTGAACTGCGTAACGCAATCATCGAAAACGGCGCCAAGGCTGGCAGCCTGGTGATCATGGACGTGAAGACCGGCGAGATCCTCGCCATGGTCAACCAGCCGACCTACAACCCGAACAACCGTCGCAACCTGCAGCCGGCGATGATGCGCAACCGCGCAATGATCGACGTGTTCGAGCCCGGTTCGACCATGAAAGCCATCTCCATGAGTGCCGCCCTGGAAACCGGGCGCTGGAAGCCAAGCGACAAAGTCGAGGTTTACCCGGGCACCCTGCAGTTGGGCAAATACACTATTCGTGACGTATCCCGTACCGAAGGCCCGGTGCTGGATTTGACCGGTATTCTGATCAACTCCAGTAACGTGGGCATGAGTAAGGTCGCCTTCGATATCGGCGGCGAAACCATCTACCACCTGGCGCAAAAAATCGGCTTGGGGCAACCCACCGGCCTGGATTTCCCGGGTGAGCGCGTGGGCAACCTGCCGAACTACCGCGACTGGAAAAAAGCCGAGACCGCCACGCTGTCCTACGGCTACGGGCTGTCGGTCACGGCGATCCAGTTGGCCCATGCCTTCTCTGTATTGGCCAATAATGGCCGCATGGTTCCGTTGAGCTTGATCCACGTCGACGAAGCGCCGAAAGCCACCCAGGTCATCCCGGAAAACGTCGCCAAGACCATGCAAGGCATGCTGCAACAAGTGATCGAAGCGCCGCGCGGTGTATTCCGTGCCCAGGTGCCGGCGTATCACGTGGCCGGCAAGTCGGGTACCGCCCGTAAAACGTCGGTGGGCACCAAGGGTTACGCCGAAAACTCCTACCGTTCGCTGTTCGCCGGTTTCGGGCCGATGAGCGACCCGCGCTACGCCATTGTGGTGGTGATTGATGAACCGAGTAAGGCCGGCTACTTCGGTGGTCTGGTATCGGCACCCGTGTTCAGCAAAGTGATGTCCGGCACCCTGCGCCTGATGAACATCACGCCGGACAACTTGCCGCCGACTCAACAAGCGAACGCCGGACCACCGGCCGCTGCTGCCAAAGCCAATGGAGGGCGCGGCTGATGTCTCTTAGTTTGAACAAGATTTTTGCCCACGCCGGACGCGATCTGCTGATTCGCGAGTTGAGCCTGGACAGCCGTAATGTACGCGCCGGTGACCTGTTCCTGGCGGTGCCGGGCGGCAAGCTCGATGGCCGTGCGCACATCGCTGATGCCCTGGCGCGCGGTGCGGCCGCGGTCGCTTATGAAGTGGACGGCGCCACTGTGTTGCCGATCACCGATGTGCCGCTGATTCCGGTCAAAGGGCTGGCAGCGCAGCTGTCGGATATTGCCGGGCGTTTCTATGGCGACCCGAGCCGCCAATTGAACCTGGTGGGCGTGACCGGCACCAACGGCAAGACCAGTGTGACCCAATTAGTCGCGCAAGCCCTTGACCAGTTGGGTCAGCATTGCGGCATCGTCGGCACCCTGGGCACGGGTTTTTATGGCGCGCTGCAAAGCGGCCTGCACACCACGCCGAACCCGATTGCCGTGCAAGCCACGCTGGCCGACCTGAAAAAGGCCGGTGCCAAGGCGGTGGCCATGGAAGTCTCCTCACACGGCCTGGACCAGGGGCGTGTGTCTGCCCTGGCGTTTGACGTGGCGGTGATGACCAACCTGTCCCGCGATCATCTCGATTACCACGGCACCATGGAGGCGTACGCCGCCGCCAAGGCCAAGCTGTTTGCCTGGAATGACCTGAAGTGCCGGGTGGTGAACCTGGATGATGCGTTCGGTCGCCAGCTGGCGGCTGAAGACAGCGAAGCACGCCTGATCAGCTACAGCCTGGAGGATTCCAGTGCGTACCTGTATTGCCGTGACGCGCAATTCAACGACGAAGGCGTGCTTGCCACGTTGGTTACGCCGCAGGGCGAGCACCACTTGCGCAGCGCACTTCTCGGCCGTTTCAACCTGAGCAACGTGCTTGCCGCCATCGGCGCACTGCTCGGTCTGGACTATGCGCTGGATGAAATCCTGCGCGTGCTGCCAAAACTGGAAGGCCCGGCCGGTCGCATGCAACGTTTGGGTGGCGGCAACCAGCCGCTGGTGGTGGTCGATTACGCCCATACACCGGACGCCTTGGAGAAAGTGCTCGAAGCCTTGCGCCCACACGCCAAGGGCAAATTGCTCTGCCTGTTCGGCTGCGGTGGTGATCGCGATCGCGGCAAACGTCCGTTGATGGCCGAGATCGTCGAGCGTTTGGCCGATGGCGTGCTCGTCACTGATGACAACCCACGCAGCGAAGCCCCGAGCCAGATTTTCGATGACATCCGTGTCGGCTTTAAAGACGCCTCCAAGGTGAGCTTCGTTGCCGGTCGCGGCGCAGCCATTGCGCAACTGATCGCCAGCGCCAGCGCTGACGATGTCGTGGTGCTGGCTGGTAAAGGTCACGAGGACTACCAGGAAATCAACGGCGAACGCCATGCCTTCTCCGACCTGGTCGAAGCCGATCACGCCCTGACGGCCTGGGAGGTTGCCCATGCTTAAGGCGATGAAGTTCAGCGAACTGACCCAGGCCTTGTCGGCCCGCGTACTGTCGAGCGATTGCAGCTTCGACGGCGTCAGTATCGACAGTCGCAACATCACGCCGGGGCAACTGTTTGTCGCATTGGCCGGCCCGCGTTTCGATGGTCACGACTACCTGAACGAAGTGGCCGCCAAAGGGGCCGTAGGCGCCTTGGTACAGCGCGAAGTAGCGGATTCCAGCGTGCCGCAGTTGTTGGTCGCTGACACTCGCCTGGCGTTGGGCCAACTCGGGGCGCTGAACCGCGCCGCCTTTAATAAGCCGGTTGCCGCCATCACCGGCTCCAGCGGCAAAACCACGGTCAAGGAATTGCTTGCAGGCGTGCTGCGCACGCGCGGGCCGGTCCTCGCTACCCGTGGCAACCTGAACAATGATTTCGGCGCTCCGCTGACCCTGCTCGAACTGGCCCCGGAACACACGGCGGCGGTGATCGAACTGGGCGCTTCGCGTATCGGCGAAATTGCCTACACCGTGGCGCTGACCAAGCCCCACGTTGCGATCATCAATAACGCCGGTACCGCTCACGTTGGCGAGTTCGGCGGCCCGGAAAAAATCGTTGAGGCCAAGGGCGAAATCCTGGAGGGCCTCGATGCGTCGGGCACCGCCGTGCTGAACCTCGACGACAAGGCTTTCGAGACCTGGCGTGTACGCGCCGCCGGTCGCAAGGTCCTGACGTTTGCCGTGCTGAACGCAGCGGCTGATTTCCACGCCTCCCGTATCACCGTCGACGCCCGTGGTTGCCCGTCCTTCACCTTGCACACCCCGCAAGGCAGCGAGCACGTGCAGCTGAATCTGCTGGGCAACCATAACGTCGCCAATGCCCTGGCCGCCGCTGCTGCCGCCCATGCCCTGGGTGTGTCGCTGTTCGGCATCGCCACCGGCCTGGGCGCGGTGCAGCCGGTTAAAGGCCGCACCGTTGCGCAGTTGGCTACCAATGGCATGCGCGTGATTGATGACACTTACAACGCCAACCAGTCCTCGGTCTGTGCCGCCATTGACCTGCTCAAAGGCTTCGAGGGTCGCAAGGTGTTGGTGCTGGGCGATATCGCCGAGCTGGGCGATTGGGCCGAACAGTCCCATCGCGAAGTCGGCGCCTACGCCACAGGCAAAGTCGATGCGCTCTACGCCGTCGGCCCGAACATGGCTCACGCAGTAAACGCCTTCGGTCTCGGCGCGCGGCATTTTGCAACCCAGGCCGAGCTGATCCAGGCGCTGGGCGTCGCTGAACAAGACAAACACACAACCATTTTGATCAAGGGATCGCGCAGCGCGGTGATGGAAAACGTCGTCGCGGCCTTGTGTGGCTCAAGTACGGAGAAACATTAATGCTGCTGCTGCTGGCTGAGTATCTGCAACAGTTCCACAAAGGCTTCGCGGTCTTTCAGTACCTGACCCTGCGCGGGATTCTGGGTGTGCTGACCGCGCTGTCTCTGTCGCTGTTCCTGGGGCCGTGGATGATCCGCACCCTGCAGAGCCTGCAAATTGGTCAATCGGTTCGCAATGACGGCCCGCAGTCGCACCTGTCCAAGTCCGGCACCCCGACCATGGGCGGCGCGCTGATCCTGTCGTCCATCGGCATCAGCACCTTGCTGTGGGCCGACCTGCATAATCGCTACGTGTGGGTCGTGCTGCTGGTGACCCTGCTGTTCGGCGCCATCGGCTGGGTCGATGACTACCGCAAAGTGATCGAAAAGAACTCCAAGGGCCTGCCGAGCCGCTGGAAATATTTCTGGCAGTCGGTGTTCGGCCTTGCGGCGGCGATCTTCCTTTACACCACTGCGCCGAGCGCCGTGGAAACCACCTTGATCATCCCGATGCTCAAGGATGCGAGCATTCCACTGGGCATTGGCTTCGTGGTGCTGACCTACTTCGTCATCGTCGGCTCCAGCAACGCCGTGAACCTGACTGATGGCCTCGACGGCCTGGCGATCATGCCGACGGTGATGGTGGGCGGCGCGCTCGGCATCTTCTGCTACCTGTCGGGTAACGTGAAGTTCGCTGAATACCTGCTGATCCCTTATGTGCCGGGCGCAGGTGAGTTGATCGTGTTCTGCGGCGCGCTGATCGGTGCCGGCCTGGGCTTCCTGTGGTTCAACACCTATCCCGCACAAGTCTTCATGGGTGACGTCGGCGCGCTCGCGCTGGGCGCAGCCTTGGGCACCATCGCCGTGATCGTACGCCAGGAAATCGTGCTGTTCATCATGGGAGGTGTGTTCGTGATGGAAACCCTGTCGGTGGTCATCCAGGTGGCCTCCTTCAAATTGACCGGGCGCCGCGTGTTCCGCATGGCGCCGATTCACCACCACTTTGAACTCAAGGGCTGGCCCGAGCCGCGTGTGATTGTCCGTTTCTGGATCATCACCGTGATTCTGGTACTGGTCGGCCTTGCCACCCTGAAACTGAGGTAGAAACGAGTGTCCCTGATCGCTTCAGACCACTTCCGCATCGTTGTCGGCCTCGGCAAGAGCGGCATGTCCCTGGTTCGCTTCCTCGCGAACCGGGGCACGTCGTTTGCCGTGGCCGACACGCGGGAAAATCCACCGGAGCTGGTCACGCTGCGCCGTGACTACCCGCACGTGGAAGTGCGTTGTGGCGAGCTGGATGTCGAGTTTCTGTGCCGCGCCGATGAGCTCTACGTGAGCCCCGGCCTGGCCCTGGCGACACCGGCCCTGCAAGCGGCAGCGGCGCGTGGCGTGAAGCTGTCCGGCGACATCGACCTGTTCGCACGTAACGCCAAGGCGCCGATTGTGGCCATCAGCGGTTCCAACGCAAAAAGCACGGTGACGACCCTGGTCGGCGAGATGGCGGTTGCGGCCGGCAAGCGCGTGGCCGTGGGCGGCAACCTCGGCACGCCGGCGCTGGACCTGCTCAGCGACGACGTCGAGCTGTACGTGATGGAGCTGTCGAGCTTCCAGCTGGAAACCACGCACGACCTGGGTGCCGAAGTGGCCACCGTGCTGAACGTCAGCGAAGACCACATGGACCGTTACAGCGGCCTGCCGGCGTACCACCTGGCCAAGCACCGGATCTTCCGGGGTGCCCGGCAAGTGGTGGTCAACCGCCAGGATGCCCTGAGCCGTCCGCTGATGGGCGAGGGCCTGCCATGCTGGACCTTCGGTCTCGGCAAACCCGACTTCAAGGCATTCGGCATTCGTGAAGAGAACGGCGAGAAATACCTGGCCTTCGAATTCCAGAACCTGATGCCGGTGCGCGAACTGAAAATCCGTGGTGCGCATAACCAGGCCAATGCCCTCGCCGCCCTGGCGCTGGGCCATGCTGTGGGCCTGCCGTTTGATGCCATGTTGTCCAGCCTGCGTACGTTCGCCGGCCTTGAGCACCGCTGCCAGTGGGTGCGCGACCTCAATGGCGTCAGCTATTACAACGATTCCAAGGCCACCAACGTCGGTGCGGCCCTGGCTGCCATCGAAGGCCTCGGTGCCGACATCGAAGGCAAGCTCGTGCTGATCGCCGGTGGCGATGGCAAGGGTGCCGACTTCAAGGACCTTAAAGGGCCGGTGGCTGCGCATTGTCGCGCCGTGGTGCTGATGGGCCGTGATGCCGACCTGATCGCCGCCGCCTTGGGTGACGCTGTGCCGCAAGTGCGCGCCACGTCCCTGGACGACGCCATTACCCAGTGCCAAGCCCTGGCCCAGCCGGGTGATGCCGTGCTGCTGTCGCCGGCGTGCGCCAGCTTCGACATGTTCAAGAACTACGAAGAGCGCGGCCAGCTGTTCGCCCGCGGCGTGGAGGCCTTGGCATGAATTTCAGAAATATCATCAAGCCGTACCCGTCGCCGATCATCACCGGGCGTGGTATCGACCTCGACTTCCCGATGCTTGCCGGTTGCCTCGCGCTGCTGGGTCTGGGCCTGGTGATGATTACGTCAGCGTCCTCCGAAGTGGCCGCCGTGCAGTCGGGCAACACCCTGTACATGATGATCCGCCACCTGGTGTACCTGGTGATTGGTCTGGGCGCGTGCATCGTCACCATGATGATTCCGATTGCCACCTGGCAGCGCCTGGGTTGGCTGATGCTGATCGGTGCGTTTGGTTTGCTGGTCATGGTGATCCTCCCCGGCATCGGCCGCGAGGTGAACGGTTCGATGCGCTGGATCGGTTTCGGTGCGTTCAACGTGCAGCCGTCGGAAATCGCCAAGGTTTTCGTGGTGATCTACCTCGCGGGTTATTTGGTCCGCCGTCAGAAAGAAGTGCGCGAAAGCTGGATGGGCTTCTTCAAGCCGTTCATCGTGCTGCTGCCCATGGCCGGCCTGTTGCTGATGGAGCCTGACTTCGGTGCCACCGTGGTGATGATGGGCGCCGCCGCAGCGATGCTGTTCCTTGGGGGCGTTGGCCTGTTCCGTTTCACCTTGATGGTGGTGCTGGCCGTGGCCGCAGTGACCGTTCTGGTGCAGGCGCAACCCTACCGGATGGCCCGTCTGATTACCTTTACCGACCCCTGGTCCGACCAGTTCGGCTCCGGTTACCAGTTGACCCAGGCGTTGATCGCCTTCGGTCGCGGCGAGTGGCTGGGCGTGGGCCTGGGCAACAGCGTGCAGAAGCAGTTCTACCTGCCGGAAGCGCACACCGACTTCGTGTTCTCGGTACTCGCCGAAGAGCTCGGGGTGGTCGGTTCGCTGTGCACCGTCGCACTGTTCGTGTTCGTGTGTGTGCGCGGCATGTACATCGGCTTGTGGGCCGAGAAGGCCAAACAGTATTTCGCCGCGTATGTGGCTTATGGATTGTCGTTCCTGTGGATCGGCCAGTTCCTGATCAACATCGGTGTGAACGTTGGCCTGCTGCCGACCAAGGGCCTGACCTTGCCGTTTCTCAGTTATGGCGGCAGTTCGTTGGTGATTTGCTGCGCGTGCCTCGGGTTATTGCTGCGCATCGAGTGGGAGAGTCGAACCCACCTGGGCAGCGAAGAGATGGAATTCAGCGAGAGCGATTTTGCCGAGGAGCCGACCCATGGGCGCTAATGTGCTGATCATGGCGGGCGGCACCGGGGGCCATGTGTTCCCGGCCCTGGCTTGCGCGCGGGAATTCCAGAACCGTGGCTACACCGTGCATTGGCTCGGTACGCCGCGCGGCATTGAAAATGAATTGGTGCCGAATGCCGGCTTGGCGCTGCATTTGATCAACGTCACCGGCCTGCGCGGCAAGGGCAAGCTGTCCCTGCTCAAGGCGCCGTTCGTGTTGCTCAAGGCTGTCTGGCAGGCGCGCAAAATTATTCGTGAACTGAAACCGGTCTGTGTGCTGGGTTTTGGCGGTTATGTGACCGGCCCTGGCGGTGTCGCCGCCAAGCTCGCCGGTGTGCCGGTGATTGTGCACGAACAGAACGCCGTTGCCGGGACCGCGAACCGTTTGCTGGTGCCGTTGGCCGCGCGAGTGTGTGAGGCCTTCCCGAAAACCTTTGCGGCCTCGGACAAGCTTCGCACCACCGGCAACCCGGTGCGTACCGAGCTGTTCATGGACATTGCCCGCCAGCCATTGGCCGGGCGCAAGGCGAACTTACTGATCCTTGGCGGAAGCCTGGGCGCCGAGCCGCTGAACAAACTGTTGCCTGAAGCGCTGGCGCAACTCCCCGTGCAATCGCGCCCGGAGATCTTCCACCAGGCTGGCAAGCACCACGATGAAATCACCGCCACCCGCTATCGCGAGGCCGGTGTCGAGGCGAATGTACAGCCCTTCATCAAAGACATGGCCCACGCCTATGGCTGGGCCGACCTGGTGGTCTGTCGCGCAGGCGCGCTGACCGTCAGTGAACTGGCTGCGGCCGGTCTGCCGTCCTTGCTGGTGCCTTTGCCCCATGCCATCGACGATCACCAGACCCGCAACGCCGAATATTTGGCCGGGGAGGGCGCTGCCTTCCTGCTGCCGCAAAGAACGACTGGCGCCGCCGATTTGGCCGCACGCCTGACCGAGGTTTTGATGCAACCGGAACGACTCAACAGCATGGCGAGCACCGCAAGCCGCCTGGCTAAACCTGACGCAACCCGCACCGTGGTCGATATCTGCCTGGAGGTGGCCCATGGTTGAGAATCAGAAAGCCATGCCACAACCCGAGATGCGCCGCATCCGTCGCATTCACTTCGTCGGCATCGGCGGCGTGGGCATGTGCGGGATTGCCGAAGTGCTGTTGAACCTCGGTTATCAGGTGTCCGGCTCCGACTTGAAAGAGTCGCCGGTGACTGAGCGCCTGAAGAGTTTTGGTGCGCAGATCTTTATCGGCCACCGTGCCGAGAACGCCGCCGAGGCCGACGTGCTGGTGGTCTCCAGCGCCGTGAACACCTCCAACCCGGAAGTGGCCACTGCCCTTGAGCGGCGTATTCCGGTGGTGCCGCGTGCCGAGATGCTCGCCGAGCTGATGCGCTATCGCCACGGCATCGCCGTCGCCGGCACCCACGGCAAAACCACCACCACCAGCCTGATCGCTTCGGTGTTCGCGGCCGGTGGCCTGGACCCGACGTTCGTGATCGGTGGTCGTCTGAATGCCGCGGGCACCAATGCCCAGCTCGGCACCAGCCGTTACCTGATCGCCGAAGCCGATGAAAGCGATGCGAGCTTCCTGCACTTGCAGCCGCTGGTCGCTGTCGTCACCAACATCGACGAAGACCACATGGCGACCTACGACGGTGACTTCAACAAGTTGAAGAAAACCTTCGTCGAGTTCCTGCACAACCTGCCGTTCTACGGGTTGGCCGTGGTGTGCCTGGACGATCCGGTGGTTCGCGAAATCCTGCCGCAGGTCAAGCGTCCAACCGTGACCTATGGCTTCAGCGAAGACGCTGACGTGCGTGCGATCAATGTGCGTCAGGAAGGCATGCAAACCTTCTTTACCGTACTGCGCCCCGAGCGCGAGCCGCTGGACGTGTCGGTGAACATGCCGGGCAACCACAACGTGCTCAACTCCCTGGCGACGATTTGCATCGCCTCCGATGAGGGCGTCAGCGATGAAGCCATTGTCGAAGGCCTGTCGCGCTTTGCCGGTGTCGGCCGTCGCTTCCAGGTCTACGGCCAACTGCCGGTGGACGGCGGTGATGTGATGCTGGTGGACGACTACGGTCATCACCCGACCGAAGTCGCAGCCGTCATCAAAGCCGTGCGCGGTGGCTGGCCGGAGCGTCGCCTGGTGATGGTGTACCAGCCGCACCGCTACAGCCGTACCCGCGACCTGTACGACGACTTCGTCAATGTATTGGCCGATGCCAACGTGCTGCTGTTGATGGAAGTCTACCCGGCCGGTGAAGAGCCGATCCCGGGTGCCGACAGCCGCAAGCTGTGCAACAGCATCCGCCAGCGTGGCCAGTTGGACCCGATCTACATCGAGCGCGGTGTGGACCTGGCGCCGATCGTCAAGCCGCTGCTGCGCGCCGGGGACATCCTGCTGTGCCAGGGCGCCGGCGATATCGGCGGGCTTGCGCCTAAATTGCTCGCGAGTCCGCTGTTTGTAGCCGCACAGGGGAAGTCGAAATGACCAGCCACTACGACGCCCTGTTTTCCACCGTCGCGCCTGCTGACTTCGGCCGCGTGGCCGTGCTGTTTGGCGGCAAGAGCGCTGAGCGCGACGTGTCGCTCAAGTCCGGCAACGCCGTGCTTGAGGCGCTGCAAAGCGCCGGCGTGAACGCGTTCGGTATCGACGTGGGCGATGATTTCCTCGCCCGCCTGCAAGCCGAGAAGATCGACCGCGCCTTCATTATTTTGCACGGCCGTGGCGGTGAAGACGGCAGCATGCAGGGCTTGCTCGAGTGCGCCGGCATCCCTTACACCGGCAGCGGCATCCTCGCGTCGGCGCTGGCCATGGACAAGCTGCGCACCAAGCAGGTGTGGCACAGCCTGGGTATTCCAACCCCGCGTCACAGCGTGTTGTGCAGCGAAGACGATTGTATTTCTGCGGCCAAGGAACTGGGCCTGCCTTTGATCGTCAAACCTGCCCATGAAGGCTCCAGTATCGGCATGGCCAAAGTGAACTCGGCCGCCGAATTGATCGACGCATGGAAAGCGGCAAGTACCTACGATTCGCAAGTGTTGGTGGAACAGTGGATCCAGGGTCCCGAGTACACCATCGCCACCCTGCGTGGCCAGGTATTGCCGCCTATCGCATTGGGCACGCCCCACACCTTTTATGATTACGACGCCAAATACCTGGCCTCCGATACTCAGTACCGGATCCCGTGTGGCCTCGACGCAATCAAGGAACAGGAATTGATGGACCTCACGGCGAAAGCCTGTGAGGCGCTGGGTATCGCCGGTTGGGCGCGGGCAGACGTGATGCAGGATGACCAAGGGAATTTCTGGTTCCTTGAAGTCAACACTGCTCCCGGTATGACCGATCACAGCCTGGTACCTATGGCCGCCCGTGCAGCCGGTTTGGATTTCCAGCAGTTGGTGCTGGCGATCCTGGCCGACAGCATTGAGCCAAGAGGCTAAGCACATGAACGGCGCATCGCTTCGTCATCAGCCCCCACAAGTCCCCGGCCGCAAGCCGGTGCCGCGGGGTGCCAGCCGGATGGTGGCTAAGGAACCGATGTCGGCGCGCCTGCCGAAAGCCAACTTTGGTTTTATCAAAGCGCTGTTCTGGCCGGTGCTGCTGGTGGCGTTGGGCTTCGGCACTTACGAGGGCGCTCAGCGTCTGTTGCCGTATGCCGACCGGCCGATCACCAAGATCAGCGTGCAGGGCGACTTGAGCTACATCAGCCAGCAGGCGGTACAGCAGCGCATCGGCCCGTACCTGGCGGCGAGCTTCTTCACCATCGACCTGGCCGGTATGCGCTCGGAGTTGGAGCAGATGCCATGGATCGCGCATGCCGAAGTCCGCCGCGTATGGCCGGACCAGGTGACGATCCGCCTGGAAGAGCAATTGCCTGTTGCCCGTTGGGGCGATGGCGCACTGTTGAACAACCAGGGTCAGGCGTTCACCCCGCGTGAACTGGCCAACTACGAGCACCTGCCGCAGTTGTTCGGGCCGCAGCGGGCGCAACAGCAAGTGATGCAGCAGTACCAGGCCTTGAGCCAGATGCTGCGGCCACTGGGCTTCTCCATCGCACGCCTGGAATTGCGTGAGCGGGGCAGCTGGTTTTTGACCACCGGTGCAGGCAGTTCCGGCCCCGGTATCGAGTTGTTGCTGGGACGCGACCGCTTGGTGGAAAAGATGCGCCGCTTTATTGCCATCTATGACAAGACCTTGAAAGAACAGATTACGAACATTGCGAGCGTCGACCTGCGTTACGCCAACGGCCTGGCCGTCGGCTGGCGTGAACCGGCTGCGCCGACGACAGCCAAACCCGCTGTCGCGAAGAATTAAGAAGAGGCAGGACCCATGGCAAACGTGCAAAGCGGCAAAATGATCGTCGGTCTCGATATCGGCACCTCCAAAGTGGTGGCGCTGGTGGGCGAGGTCGGGGAAGACGGCGTTATCGAAATCGTCGGTATTGGCACGCATCCGTCCCGGGGCCTGAAGAAGGGCGTGGTGGTGAACATCGAGTCCACCGTGCAATCGATCCAGCGCGCCATCGAAGAAGCGCAGCTGATGGCCGGTTGCCGGATCCACTCGGCGTTCGTCGGCGTAGCCGGCAACCACATTCGCAGCCTGAACTCCCACGGCATCGTGGCGATTCGCGACCGTGAAGTCAGCGCGGCCGACCTTGAGCGCGTACTCGACGCCGCCCAGGCCGTGGCGATTCCGGCCGACCAGCGTGTGCTGCACACACTGCCGCAGGACTACGTGATCGACAACCAGGAAGGCGTTCGTGAGCCTCTGGGCATGTCGGGCGTGCGCCTGGAAGCCAAGGTTCACGTGGTGACCTGTGCCGTCAATGCCGCACAGAACATTGAAAAATGCGTGCGCCGCTGCGGCCTGGAAATCGACGACATCATTCTCGAGCAACTGGCTTCGGCCTACTCGGTACTGACCGACGACGAAAAAGAACTGGGCGTGTGCCTGGTGGACATCGGCGGCGGCACCACCGACATCGCGATTTTCACCGAGGGTGCGATCCGTCACACCGCCGTGATCCCGATTGCCGGTGACCAGGTCACCAACGACATCGCGATGGCGTTGCGCACGCCGACCCAGTACGCCGAAGAAATCAAGATCCGTTACGCCTGTGCCCTGGCCAAGCTGGCCGGTGCCGGTGAAACCATCAAGGTGCCAAGCGTCGGCGACCGTCCACCGCGCGAGCTGTCGCGTCAGGCCCTGGCCGAAGTGGTCGAGCCACGTTACGACGAGCTGTTCACCCTGATCCAGGCTGAACTGCGCCGCAGCGGCTACGAAGATTTGATCCCGGCCGGCATCGTGCTGACCGGTGGCACCTCGAAGATGGAAGGCGCGGTCGAACTGGCCGAGGAAATCTTCCACATGCCTGTGCGCCTGGGCGTGCCCCATGGCGTCAAAGGCCTGGGCGACGTGGTGCGCAACCCGATTTATTCCACCGGTGTGGGCTTGCTGTTGTACGGGCTGCAAAAGCAGACCGACGGCATTTCCCTGTCGGGCCCGAGCATCCGTGACAGCTACCGTAGCGACGACGAGGCCAAAGCGCCGTTGTTCGAGCGGTTGCAGGCTTGGGTAAAAGGCAATTTCTAAAGATTTACCGCGACACCGTCACACCGTTGTAGAAGCACGCAATAAGCAGTAGGCGAAAAAACTAGAGAAAACGAAAGGAGAGGGAACATGTTCGAACTCGTAGACAACATCCCCGCTAGCCCGGTTATCAAAGTAATCGGTGTCGGCGGTGGCGGCGGCAACGCTGTCAACCATATGGTCAAGAGCAACATTGAAGGCGTTGAATTCATCTGCGCCAACACTGATGCCCAGGCGCTGAAAAGCATCGGCGCGCGGACCATCCTGCAATTGGGCACAGCCGTGACCAAAGGCCTTGGCGCTGGCGCCAACCCGGAAGTCGGCCGTCAAGCCGCCCTGGAAGACCGCGAGCGTATTGCTGAAGTGCTGCAAGGCACCAACATGGTGTTCATCACCACCGGCATGGGCGGCGGTACCGGTACCGGTGCAGCGCCAATCATTGCCGAAGTGGCCAAGGAAATGGGCATCCTGACGGTCGCTGTGGTGACCCGTCCGTTCCCGTTCGAAGGTCGCAAGCGCATGCAGATCGCCGACGAAGGCATCCGTCTGCTCTCTGAAAGCGTCGACTCGTTGATCACCATTCCCAACGAGAAGCTGCTGACCATCCTGGGCAAGGACGCAAGCCTGCTGTCCGCATTTGCCAAGGCTGACGATGTGCTGGCCGGTGCCGTTCGCGGTATCTCCGACATCATCAAGCGTCCAGGCATGATCAACGTCGACTTTGCCGACGTACGTACGGTCATGAGCGAAATGGGCATGGCGATGATGGGCACTGGCTGCGCCAGCGGTCCGAACCGTGCACGTGAAGCCACTGAAGCGGCGATCCGCAACCCGTTGCTGGAAGACGTGAACCTGCAAGGCGCACGCGGCATCCTGGTGAACATCACCGCCGGTCCTGACCTGTCCCTGGGTGAGTACTCCGACGTGGGTAGCATCATCGAAGCCTTCGCTTCCGAGCACGCGATGGTCAAAGTCGGTACCGTTATCGATCCGGACATGCGTGATGAACTGCATGTAACCGTGGTTGCTACCGGCTTGGGCGCAAAAATCGAGAAGCCTGTTAAGGTCATCGACAATACCGTTCACACCGGCCACAACAGTCACGCCAGCCAAGCGGCTGCCGCTCCAGCGCCTGCGCGCCAGGAACTGCCGTCGGTGAACTACCGTGATCTGGACCGTCCGACCGTGATGCGCAACCAGGCTCAGGCCGGTGCTGCGGCGTCCCGTAGCCTGAATCCGCAGGATGATCTGGATTACCTGGACATCCCGGCATTCTTGCGTCGTCAGGCCGATTAATGGAATGTATCAGGGCTATGAAGGTGATTGGTGTTCAGCAAAGGTCTGGTCTGCTATTATCGCCAGCCTTTGTTGATACCAGTTCGCAATTTGCGCTGAAGCGGTCCAAGCCATGATTAAACAACGCACCCTGAAGAATATTATTCGTGCCACAGGTGTAGGTCTGCACTCCGGGGAGAAGGTATACCTGACCCTCAAGCCTGCACCTGTCGACACCGGCATCGTGTTTGTGCGTGCCGACCTGGACCCTGTGGTGCAGATTCCTGCTCGCGCGGAAAACGTTGGCGAAACCACTATGTCGACCACATTGGTCAACGGTGACGTCAAAGTGGACACGGTGGAGCACTTGCTCTCGGCCATGGCTGGCCTGGGCATCGATAACGCCTACGTCGAGCTCTCCGCGTCCGAAGTCCCCATCATGGATGGCAGCGCTGGTCCCTTCGTATTCTTGATTCAATCTGCCGGCCTGGAAGAACAGGACGCAGCCAAGAAGTTCATACGCATTCTGCGGGAAGTGACAGTAGAAGACGGCGACAAGCGCGCCACCTTCGTCCCGTTCGAAGGCTTTAAAGTGAGCTTTGAGATCGATTTCGATCACCCGGTATTCCGTGACCGCACCCAAAGTGCAAGCGTGGATTTTTCCAGCACTTCGTTCGTAAAAGAAGTCAGCCGCGCCCGTACTTTTGGTTTCATGAGTGACATCGAGTACCTGCGCAAGCACAACCTCGCACTCGGCGGCAGCGTTGAAAACGCCATTGTGGTCGACGCGGATGGTGTACTGAACGAAGACGGCCTTCGCTATGAAGACGAATTCGTGAAGCACAAGATCCTCGATGCAATCGGTGACCTCTACCTGCTGGGCAATAGCCTGATAGGCGAGTTCAAAGGCTTCAAGTCGGGCCACGCCCTGAACAACCAGCTGCTGCGCAAGTTGATTGCACAGACAGATGCTTGGGAAGTCGTGACCTTCGAAGATGCCAGCACCGCACCGATCTCTTACATGCGTCCCGTTGCGGCGGTGTAAGTAACAACTCTCTTCTTTAGTTTTGAAAGGCTGCCTTCGGGTGGCCTTTTTTTAGG
>NZ_LXJP01000065.1:0-35595 GCF_001728855.1 Pseudomonas sp. AP19
CGGGCTTGCTCGCGAATGCGGTGGGCCAGCTACACATCTGCTGACTGATCCACCGCTTTCGCGAGCAAGCCCGCTCCCACAGGGGATTGAGCCGATCTCAAGACTGGCAAGCATGCACTAACTCGGTGCATAAAAGCAGTCCTGATTACTTCAAGCTGCCCGACAGGAACTGCTGCAAACGCTCGGACTGCGGGTTCACCAGCACTTCGCGCGGGTTGCCACGCTCTTCGACGATGCCTTTGTGCAGGAACACCAGTTGGTTCGACACTTCACGGGCAAAGCCCATTTCGTGGGTGACCACCACCATGGTGCGGCCTTCCTGGGCCAGATCCTGCATCACCTTGAGCACTTCGCCGACCAGCTCCGGGTCGAGGGCCGAAGTGGGCTCGTCGAACAGCATCACCTCAGGCTCCATCGCCAAGGCACGGGCAATCGCCACGCGCTGCTGCTCACCGCCGGACATGTGGCCCGGGAACGCATCCTTGCGATGGCCCACGCCGACTTTGGCCAAATAGTGCTCGGCTTTTTCACGCGCGTCTTTTTTCGACATACCCAGCACGTGCACCGGGGCTTCCATCACGTTTTCAAGCGCGGTCATGTGCGACCACAGGTTGAAATGCTGGAACACCATCGACAGGCGCGAACGCATGCGTTGCAGTTGCTTGGGGTCGGCGGCCTTCATGGCGCCGTCCTTGTTGGCCACCAGTTTCAGCTCTTCGTTATTGAGCAGAATCTTGCCGGCGTGGGGTTGCTCCAGCAGGTTGATGCAGCGCAAAAAGGTACTTTTGCCCGAACCACTGGAACCGATGATGCTGATCACATCGCCGGCCGCGGCGGCCAGGGACACACCTTTGAGCACTTCATGACTGCCATAGCGTTTATGCAGGTCTTGGACTTCAAGTTTGTACATGCGGTCGGTTCTCACAAAAACAGGTGGTCAGTCGTTGAGCAAGCGCCCGTGACGCAGCGCTTCGCGCCCCGCCACCTTGGCCAGCCAGAAACCCGCTTGGGCATAACGGAGCCGTTCAACGGCAAACAACACCCCTGAGGTGCCCGCGCAGACAATGCTGACGCGGTCGGTCAGGGGATCAATCACTTCAAAAAGCGGCTCGCCGGTATCGACCCAGTCACCGGCTTTACGCAGGTAACTGATCACGCCGGCGTGGGGCGCAAACAACAACTCGGTGCCTTCGAAGGGCAGCCCCTCGCAGGGTTCGTGCTGCGGCGCGGGCCATTCGCCTTTGATCAGGCCTTGTTCTGCGAGGAAGGCGAGAATGCCTTCCGCATGGAAGATGGCTTCATCGCGCCCGGTGTCGGCCTGGCCGCCCAATTCCAGGGTGGTCGCCAAACACGCCAGCGGAATCTGCGCCTCGGGGAACGCCCGCGACAGACGCAACCACGGCAACGAGCAGGCTTCATCAAACGAACTGCCGCCGGAATCTTCCGCCAGCAAGCCGACTTTTACATTCAAGTGCGCCGACAGCGAACGCCACTGTGGCCAATGCTGGGGCAGCGCGTACATGTGCAGCGCGGCGTCGGCATCGCAATGCAGGTCGAGGACCACATCCGCCGTGCACGCGTGGCTCAACAGCACCCGTTGCATGCCTTGCAGCTGGCTGCTCGGCGCAGGCAATGCGGCGAGCGCATCGGTCATCGCCTGGCGGATCAAGCGCACGTTGGCATGCGCATCATCGCCCAACGCCCCCTTGAGCAACGCGATAACCGGCGCGCTCAGCTCGACAAAGTCGCGATTGAAATTCTTCCCGCTGCCAATCTCGAAACGCCCCTGGTGGCTGCCTTGCAGCAACTGGCCCAGGCCCATCGGGTTGGCCACCGGCACCAGCTCGATCACGCCGTTGAGCGCGCCTTGCTGTTCCAGTTCGGTGAGGCGCTTTTTCAGCTCCCACGCCGCACGCATCCCCGGCAATTCATCGGCATGCAGGCTGGCCTGGATATAGGCCTTGCGCTCGCCACTGCCAAAACGAAACACACTCAGTTGGCGCTCGCAGCCCAGGTGGCCCCAGGGCAACAGGTGATCGATACGTTCCATATCAATGCTTCCGTGGAGCCAGGTAGCTCAGCCAGCGGCCTTCGGCCAACTTGAACAGGCGTACCAGGATAAAGGTCAGGCACAGGTAGAACACGCCGGCCGTGATATAGGCTTCGAACGGCAGGTAGAACTGGGCGTTCACCGTGCGTGCGGCACCGGTGATGTCGATCAGGGTGACGATGGAGGCCAGACTGGTGGTCTGCAGCATCATGATCACTTCGTTGCTGTACTGCGGCAGCGCGCGGCGCAGGGCCGACGGCAGCAGGATGCGGCGGTACAGCTTGTAACGCGACATGCCCATGGCCTTGGCCGCTTCGATCTCGCCATTGGGCGTGGCCTTGAGGCTACCGGCAATGATCTCGGCGGTGTAGGCACTGGTGTTGATTGCAAAGGCCAGGCACGCGCAGAAGGTGGCGCTGGACAACAGCGGCCACAGGAAGCTTTCGCGTACGGCCTCGAACTGCGCCAACCCGTAGTAGATCAAAAACAGCTGCACGAGCATCGGTGTGCCGCGAATCACGTAGGTGTAGAGCCAGGCAGCGCCATTGACGATCGGCTGCTTGGACACGCGCATCAAGCCCAACGGCAAGGCGGCGAGCAGACCGAAGAACAAGGAAATGGCGAGCAATTTCAGGGTGGTCACCAAGCCGCCGAGGTACAGCGGCATGGCCTCCCAAATGACGTTGTAGTCGAAGATCATAGATCAGCCGCCCTTACGCCTACCGAGTAGCGCTTCTCAAGATAGCGCAGCGCCAACAACGACACGCTGGTAATCACCAGGTACATCGCCGCCACTGCGAGGAAGAAGGTAAAAGGCTCGCGGGTGGCATCTGCCGCCTGCTTGGCCTTGAACATCATGTCTTGCAGGCCCACCACCGAAATCAACGCAGTGGCCTTGGTCAATACCAGCCAGTTGTTGGTGAAACCGGGGATCGCCAGCCGAATCATCTGCGGCACCATCACCCGGAAGAACACCTGGAAGCTGCTCATGCCATACGCAAGGCCGGCCTCGGCCTGGCCCTTGGGAATAGCCATGAAGGCGCCACGGAAGGTTTCCGACAGGTAGGCGCCAAAGATGAAACCCAGGGTGCCGATACCGGCGGCCAAGGGGTTCAAGTCGATATAGTCGTCATAGCCAAGCAGTGGCGCGACGCGGTTCAGCAAGTCCTGACCACCGTAGAAAATCAGCAGGATCAGTACCAGGTCGGGGATCCCGCGGATCACCGTGGAGTACAAGTCACCCAGCCAGGCCAACCAGCGCACCGGCGACAGGCGTAACGCGACCCCGATCAGACCCAGAACAATGGCCAAGGCCATGGACGACAAGGCGAGCTGAAGCGTCAACCATGCGCCATCGAGGATGACGGCCCCGTAGCCTTTCAACATGATTCAGGTCCTCGAAAAGGGGGATGAAAAAATGGCGCAAACCGCAGGAATTCTGTTGCTTGCGCCATTCTGGACAGACAGCTGCGATGCGTTACTTAGGGTCAGCGCCGTAAATATCGAAGTCGAAGTATTTGTCCTGGATTTGCTTGTATTTGCCGTTGGCACGGATCGCTGCGATGGCCGCGTTGATCTTGTCCAGCTCGGCCTTATCGCCTTTACGCACGGCGATACCGATGCCGTCGCCGAAGTACTTGGCGTCGGTGAACTGTGGGCCCACGAACGCGTAGCCTTTACCGGCCGGGGTTTTCAGGAAACCGTCTTGCAGCAAGGTAGCGTCAGCCACGGTGCCATCAAGGCGACCGGCTTCCACGTCCAGGTAGATTTCGTTCTGCGAGCTGTAAGGAACCACCGTGACGCCTTTAGGGGCCAGGACTTCCTTGGCGAAGCGATCATGGATCGAACCGCGTTGCACGCCGATTTTCTTGCCTTTCAATTCATCCAGGCTGTCGCTGACCGTGGTGCCTTCCTTCATCACCAGCTGCGCTGGGCTCAGGTAGTAGCGGTTGGTGAAGTCCACGGACTTCTTGCGGTCTTCAGTGATGGACATGGACGACAGGATCGCGTCGATCTTGCGCACTTTGAGCGCAGGAATCAGGCCGTCGAACTCTTGCTCGACCCACACACATTTGACTTTCATCTCTTCGCACAGGGCGTTGCCGATGTCGTAGTCAAAACCCACGATGCTGCCATCCGGCGCCTTCGAGGCAAACGGAGGGTAAGCCGCTTCGATACCAATTTTCAGGGGCTTTTCATCAGCGAAGGCCTGCATGGACAGCACGGACAGCGCCAGGGCGCCCAACAGCACAAGTTTCTTCATCTTGGGACTCCATCGGTATAGGGCAAAAAAGCAGTATGAGCCGTGGCCCACGATGCGACTTAAGTGAAACCGAATAGCGGTGCTGCGTCCTACACCAGTTCAACCCGGAGACGACGAGCGAGTGATCGGCATTCTAACGACAGGCCGGAAGCCGATATTTCCTCAATGCGACAACTATTTACAGAAGCACTGAGAAAGCGGTTCAAGCACATTGACAGCCTCTGGATTTTATGCAGAGACAAAAGATATTAAACCTGTTGATGCTGCAAGTTGCGGGCCTATTATTCGCAAACCCTTCTAGCACGGCAAGTCTGGCGTTTAATCTTATTTCCTGGGGTGTCTAAAACGCGGTTTTTCGGGGCACGGGCGTAGCACTTTGCCCCAGGTTCGGGCGTGGGGTTACACATTTAGTCTACTCGGTAACATTCAGAAACGCCCTACGAGAGAAGTCGATATTTATTGGCTTGAGGGTGATGCAGGTCTGTCAGGCCACCGCTTCAGCCGCCTTGAAATACCCTCTAAATGTGGGAGCGGGCTTGCTCGCGAATGCGGTGGGTCAGCTGCACATCTGCTAGTTGATCCAACGCATTCGCGAGCAAGCCCGCTCCCACAGGGGATTTGCATCGGCTTCGAGACCCTGCAAAAAAGCCCCACCCGGCTCACGCCGAATGGGGCTCTATGGCACCAACTCCGCCTTACGCGACGTTCATGGTCTTGTGCGTTTCAATCAAATGCGCAACCACACCCGGGTCCGCCAGGGTGGAGATATCCCCCAACCCGTCGTACTCAGCCGTGGCAATCTTGCGCAGGATACGGCGCATGATTTTCCCCGAGCGCGTCTTCGGCAAGCCCGGCGCCCACTGGATCACATCCGGCGAAGCAATCGGCCCGATCTCTTTGCGCACCCAGTTTTTCAGCTCCAGGCGCAGCGCTTCCGTTGGCTCTTCGCCGTTCTTCAAGGTGACATACACATAGATGCCCTGCCCCTTGATGTCATGCGGCACACCCACCACCGCCGCTTCGGCGACTTTAGGGTGAGCAACCATGGCACTTTCAATTTCTGCGGTGCCCATACGGTGACCGGACACGTTCAACACGTCATCCACACGACCGGTGATCCACCAGTAGCCATCTTCATCGCGACGGGCGCCGTCACCGGTGAAGTACATGCCACGGAACGTCTTGAAATAGGTATCGACGAAACGGTCATGGTCGCCGTACAGCGTACGCGCCTGGCCTGGCCACGAATCGAGGATCACCAGGTTGCCTTCGGCAGCCCCCTCGATGATGTTGCCCAGGTTGTCGACCAGCGCCGGTACCACGCCAAAGAATGGGCGTGCAGCGGAACCTGGCTTGAGGGCGTGAGCACCCGGCAGTGGGCTCATCAGCGTGGCGCCGGTTTCGGTCTGCCACCAGGTGTCGACGATCGGGCAACGGGATTGGCCGACGTTCTTGTAATACCAGTCCCACGCCTCCGGGTTAATCGGCTCACCCACCGAACCGAGCAAGCGCAGGCTGCTGCCATCCACGCCTTCGCAGGCAGCGGTGCCGGAAGCCATCATCGCGCGGATCGCGGTGGGCGCGGTGTAGAGGATATTGACCTTGTGCTTGTCGACGATCTTGCCGACCCGGGTGATGTCCGGGTAGTTCGGCACGCCTTCGAACAGCAGCGTGGTCGCGCCATTGGCCAGCGGGCCGTAGACGATATAGGTGTGGCCGGTGACCCAGCCGACGTCAGCGGTGCACCAGTAGATTTCACCCGGGCGGTAGTCGAACACGCGCTCGTGAGTCAGGGCGGCATACAGCAAATAGCCGCCGGTGGTGTGCTGCACGCCTTTAGGCTTGCCGGTGGAGCCGGAGGTGTAGAGGATGAACAGCGCTTCTTCGGCGCCCATCTCTTTCGGCGCGCACACGGTGCCCGCGACTTTCATCAAATCTTCGTACCAGATGTCGCGATGCTGGTTCCACTTGATGTTGCCATTGGTGCGCTTGCACACAATGACCTTCTGGATGCTGCTGGTTTCCGGGTTGGTCAGGGCGTCGTCGACGTTGGCCTTCAGCGGAATTTTCTTACCGGCGCGAATACCTTCGTCGGCAGTGATAACTACCTTCGACTTACAGTCGATGATGCGACCGGCCAGAGCCTCAGGCGAGAAACCGCCGAACACCACGGAGTGAATCGCACCGATGCGGGTACAGGCCAACATGGCGACCACGGCTTCGGGGATCATCGGCATATAGATAGTCACCACGTCGCCGCGATGCACATCCTGGCCGCGCAGGGCGTTGGCGAACTTGCAGACTTCTTCATGCAGCTGGCGGTAGGTGATGGTGCGGCTTTCGGAAGGGTCGTCGCCTTCCCAGATGATCGCGGCCTGATCGCCACGCTCGGCGAGGTGACGGTCCAGGCAGTTATAGGAAACGTTCAGGGTGCCATCGGCGAACCATTTGATGTCGACGTGATGGTCGTCGAAAGAGGTCTGCTTCACCGCGGTGAAAGGCTTGACCCAGTCAAGGCGCTTGGCTTGCTCGCGCCAGAAGCCATCGGGGTTGACCACCGACTGCTGGTACATGGCCTTGTAGGTTGCCTCGTCAGTCAGCGTGTTGGCTGCTACTTCGGGGCGAACGGGGTACAGGGAAGCCGCACTCATCTTTCTTACCTCGGTGACATAGTTGTTGTTGTATGGCCCCTGTTGTAGCCGGGGTGGGCCTATAGAACCATTCGACGATGGTAGTAACAAGACCCTACAAAATGCCCAGCTATCCCCATTCATGCCTCTGGCCCGCGGCCTGCGTGGCGTTGGCGCTGTGTGAAAAAACCTTAACCATGGGATTGTTACAAAAACCGCCAATAGTCTTTATCAAAAGTACGGGTATATGAATATAACCCGCACGCCTAAAATCAACTCCGCCAACACGGCACTGTGATTAACAACGCAACAGCCCCCACGAAGGCAACGTTAATCCGAACTCACCCACCCTAAGTTACACACGCGGCCTCAAAAAGGCCCCGTGACCCCTTTCGCCCTGAAGAAGGTAAAAATAGAAATGAAAGCTTTAGTAGTGATGGCCCTCAGTAGCTTGTGCGCAACCGCCGCCCTGGCCGACGAAGCCCCGACTGAGCTGGCTGGCCAGAACGCCCCGATTGTTGAGGACTACACCTACAGCACGCACTTGGATGTGGCCAAAGTAGTGTCCATGAGCGCTGTTCCGGACGTCTGCCAAGTTGTACCGGTACAAATGGAATATGAAGACTCACAAGGTCAGCGCCATATTCTCAAGTATCAAGTCATGGGCAACGGTTGTTCTAACGGATAACAACTTTTTATAAAGACGTTAATCCTGATCTTATTCGCCGCAAGAAATCGTTCTTGCGGCAAAGAGCCAACTGGCACACCGGGGTCCACCTGTGGGAGCGGGCTTGCTCGCGAAGGCGCTACCCGCCACACCACCGCCTCAAAACCCTGCACCGTCCCGGCATTTTTACGCACCAGACGCCCACTTCCCCCGCCCTACAAAAAACATCCCACCGCCCGTCAAAAAAATCCTAGCCCAGCAAAGCCTTGCAAACACACGCCTTAGCCGAAAACCACGCCATTTTGGCGCTCTGTCGTGACCATCCGCCGCAACACAAAGCCGAATTTTTCCCTATAATGCGCGGGTAAATCGGGCCTGCAATATCCCTTTACACCGGGATGAAGAGCCAGACCTGAGGCTGCGCTGGAGCATCCACCTGTCGCTCCGCCCCTCAAGCCTCACGCAGAGCACCCGTTACCCAATTGCGTTTAATGCCTGCGCTAGCTGCTGCAACAAACGATTCCTTAAGATCCACCGCGGCCCGAGGGCCGTGTGAACACCCAACCATCCGGTTTCACACGGGCACCTTTGAGCCCTCACGCAGGAGACGACACGTCATGCTGAGCTGGGACGAATTCGACAAAGAAGAAGAAGGCGAAGTAGCCGCTAAAGGCGCCAACGCCGGCCACGCCACCGAAGCCAACATGGACCGCCTCGACGGTGCCGGCGCTGCCGCCGCCATCGAAGCCCGCGCCGTCACCGCCAGTGACTCCGCCGCCATCGTGCGCGCCAAAGCCGCCCTGGACAAACTCGACGTCGCCGAAGGCCTCGCTGAGCTCGAAGGCTCCGCCGCGCGCGTCGCCGTTGACGAAAAGCGCATGATCAACTGCCGCGCCGACCTCAACCAACTCGTGCCCTTCAAGTACGACTGGGCCTGGCAGAAGTACCTCGACGGCTGCGCCAACCACTGGATGCCGCAAGAGGTCAACATGACCGCCGACATCGCGCTGTGGAAAAACCCCGAAGGCCTCACCGACGACGAACGCCGCATCGTCATGCGCAACCTCGGCTTCTTCTCCACCGCCGACTCCCTGGTCGCCAACAACCTGGTGCTGGCCGTGTACCGCCTGATCACCAACCCGGAGTGCCGCCAGTACATCCTGCGCCAGGCCTTCGAAGAAGCGATCCACACCCACGCCTACCAGTACTGCATCGAATCGCTGGCCATGGATGAAGGCGAGATCTTCAACATGTACCACGAGATCCCATCGGTGGCTAAAAAAGCCGCCTGGGGCCTGAAATACACCCGTTCGATCTCCGATCCGAAGTTCGAAACCGGCACCGTCGATACCGACAAAGAACTGCTGCGCAACCTGGTTGCTTACTACTGCGTGCTGGAAGGCATTTTCTTCTACTGCGGCTTCACCCAGATCCTGTCCATGGGCCGTCGCAACAAAATGACCGGCGTCGCCGAGCAGTTCCAGTACATCCTGCGCGACGAGTCGATGCACCTGAACTTCGGTATCGACGTGATCAACCAGATCAAAATCGAAAACCCACACTTGTGGGATGCCGAGATGAAGGAAGAAGCGACCCAGATGATCCTGCAAGGGACGCAGCTGGAGATCGAGTACGCACGCGACACCATGCCGCGCGGCGTGTTGGGTATGAACGCGGCGATGATGGAAGACTATCTGAAGTTCATCGCGAACCGCCGTCTGTCGCAGATTGGCTTGAAGGAAGAGTACCCAGGGACGACTAACCCGTTCCCTTGGATGAGCGAGATTATGGACTTGAAGAAAGAGAAGAACTTCTTTGAGACCCGTGTGATTGAATATCAGACCGGCGGTGCGCTGAGCTGGGATTAACGCCTAAGCCGGTAACATCAAGAAGCCCTGACATGTTCAGGGCTTTTTTATGCCCGGTGAACTGCATAGGAGCCTTCTTACACCAAGATCATCCGCAGAGAGGTTGATATCAGTTTCGAGGCTGAATAGCCTCGTCAGCCGGTACCTAAGAAACGCCCAACGTAGAAGCTAGCCTCAATCACACAGCCCAAAATCCGCATGGCCTATCATGCGGAATGAATGCTGTATCGAGGCTAAGTAAGTTGGGGTTTCTTAAATCCGCTCTCTACGTTGGGTTCGCGCCCTTCCGTAAATCACGTAGGGATCATAAAGAATGCCTAGCCGATATCTGCTCGACTTGCCTAGCGCCACGCATTGGGTCACACCCGAGCCTTCTACTGGCGTCGTTTTCAACCGCCATAATCTTCAGCTACATGCGCTCCTTCTAGAAAACAAAGTGTGGTTCTGCGCGCGTGATCTTGGGCGTTTGATGGGGTGGTATCTCGATGAGCGCACGACTCGCAAGCTCGATGAGGATCAACGAAGGAATGTAAATCTACTTTTTCACGGTCAGCCGGAAGAAATGTTGATGATCAGTGAATCCGGGGCGTACGCGTTACTGGTCTATCACTACACGCCGGGGAATCGGCTACTACGCAGCTGGCTTACACATGAAGTCGTTCCGACGTTGCGGGACGAGCGTCAGCCACGATCGGTGGAACGCCCTTTATTGAGCATGCTGGATTGGCCGCAGATGTCGTTGAACCTGTTGCATTGGCAAGATGAAGGCTGGATTAGGCTTCGAGATATGCCGTATTTGTTGGTTAATCGGACCTCTCGGAGAGAACCATCAAAGGCTCCGTGGTGGAAACGGCTCATTCAACCTTTCCGAATGAAGCAGCGAATTCACTAATGTGAACGGCCGGCAAATCCCACCGACTCGTAGGAAATTTCGTAGACGCAATAATGGCTACTCAGTATCGTCCGAGGGTTTTCAACCCTCGGCGGCAGTATGGATATTACAAAAGACAAAAAGGATTGGAACGACTCGGAGCTAGCTGCAGCAGTAGAGGCGTACCTCAAGATGCTGGCGTGGGAAAAGAGCGGACTGCCTTTTAACAAAGCCCATGAAAATCGATTACTGCGCCAGGGACCATTGGTTGGCCGTACTGAAGGCTCAATTGAGTTTCGCATGCAAAATATTTCTTCGGTTCTGGTTCAAATGGGCCTGGATCGCATCAAGGGCTATAAGCCTGCGAACAATGTGGGCTCAGGTGTAGAACAACACATTCGCAAGGCACTCGCTGACACTCGAGTATTTGAATCGGATGAAACAGCCCAAACGGCAGATGAGCAAACGCTTATCCGACGTGCTAACAAGCTGCAGCTAAAGCGTTTTGATCAAGTGCCGGATGGGATTGCAAAGCCACAACAAGTACCCATCACTAGTAATGCGTTTGTCCGCGACCCAAAGGTACGCGCCTGGGTACTCAAAGAAGCCAAGGGCATTTGCGAAGGCTGCGGCTCTAACGCGCCTTTCGAGGTCGATGGTCTGCCATTTCTTGAAGTACATCACGTCAAGCACCTCGCCCAGAAGGGTTCGGATCGCACGACCAATGCTGTAGCCTTGTGCCCCAATTGCCATCAGCGTTGTCACCGGTCGAGTGACCGGGATGCTTTCACCGAGACGCTTTACGCCAAGATCGGAAGATTGGCACGGGAGTAAACTCCTGCTGTCACACCTGATGCACGCTCAAAAAAATACTAGATAGGACCGAGGCCAACCCGTGAACCCAGACATGCTCGAAGCCGGCCCCATCGACGCCAAAGTACTCTCCGTCTTTGACTTCGACGGCACCCTCACCCACCACGACAGTTTCGTGCCCTTCCTCAAGTTTGCCTTTGGCACCGGTGAGTTCTATGGCCGGATGGCGAAGCTGGCGGTGCCGGGGCTGCGCTTTTTGCTGCGGCAGATCAGCCGGGATGAGTTGAAGGCGCAGTTGATCCGCACCTTTATGACCGGGGTGGAGAAGGCGTGGGTTCAGCAGCAGGCTGAGGCGTATTGCCAGCGGTATTGGACCCAGCTGATGCGTCCCAAGGGCTTGCAGTCGGTGGAAGATGAGGTGCAGTCCGGGGCGGTGGTGACCTTGTGTTCGGCGTCGCCGGCGTTGGTGTTGCAGCCGTTTGCGAATCGGCTGGGGATCAAGTTGATCGGCACTGAGCTTGAGGTAGTCGACGGGGTGTTGACGGGTAAGCTCACGGGGAATAACTGCCGCTGTGAGAACAAGGTGCTGCGGCTTGAGGCGGTGTATGGGGATTTGGGCGAGTATCGGCTGCGGGCCTGGGGCGATACGCGTGGCGACCGGGAGTTGTTGGCGGCGGCGCAGGATGCGCATTTTCGGCATTTTCATTCGAAGAAGAAGCAGAGCAAGTTGCAGCGGTGATGCGGGTGGATGGGGTCGGCAGGTGGACCGAGTCAATCCCATCGCTGCCTCGCTGGGGCTCGACAGCTCCCACATTTGATCTCTGTGGCTCGGGGATCGGCGCTTGGCATGCGCTTTATGTCGCGGCCTTGAGGTCTACGCCCAGGGCTGTTGCGAAGGCTTTTACCATCGGGCTTCTTGGCGCGTTGTGGCGCAGGATCAGGTTGAACGCGGTGCTCAAGTGAACCTGTTCCGGGCACAGTGCGCGCAGGCGCCCTTCCCTGACCAGTGGCGCGGCGTAGTGTTCCGGCAGGAAGCCCAGGAAGCGGCCGGTGAGGATCAGGATGGCGACGGCTTCCACCTGTGAGGCCGAGGCGGACTGGCTGTCGTAGGTGACGAAGTTGGCCTTGTCGCGATGGATGGCATACCGGTGGCTGACCACTTCGTATTGGCGCAGCACGTGCGGGGTGATGTCACTCGCGTTGAACAACGGGTGTCCTACGGCGCAGTAGGCGTGGGCTTTTTCTTCGTAGAGCGGGAAGTAGTCAAATTCTTCGCGGCGTTGGTACACCGGCACGATGCCGACGATCAGCCGCCCTTCCACCACACCGCGTTCAACTTCGTCGAGTTGCGAGGCATGTAAGCGCAATCTAATTTTTGGCGATTGGCTATGTAATGTCCCCAGCGCGGTAATCAGCGGCGAATTAACGTCGGAGACGGTGTTATCAATTACGCCGACACTAAGGTCACCAATCAGCTCGTTTTGCGCCGAACTAAGCTTGTCGCGAAAACTGTCCACCGAGGTAAATAACTCGATGGACGCCTGGTACACCAACTTGCCCTCTTCGGTCAGGCCAAAGCCTTCCCTGCCCCGGGTACACAGGCGCATGCCGATGCGGATTTCGAGGTCGGAGATCTGTTTGCTGATGGCCGCCAGGCCCACGTTCAGCTCGTTTTGCGCGGCGCTGAAGCCGCCGGCTTCGACCACGGCCATGAACACACGGAGCAATTTGAAGTCCAGCCCGCTCAGTTGCAGGGGCGGTCGTGTGCCGGGTTTTGGCGGTATGTTTCCAGAAGTGGAAAGTGGGGTTTCCATAATACGCGTTGACCTCAAGTGCCATATTCAACAGGCTTCAACCCAATCCTTGAACATAGCCAGGCGGCGATAATGAACATAAACATCCGCCCTTGGCAACCTTGAATATAGCGGGTTGAACAGCACACAGAGGCTGATTTAACACCCCGCAAAACCTGACACTACGATCAGGACTTTTACTTTTTGACTGCCTCCGACTCTTCTAAAAACAAGCGTGAGGAACACCCATGTCTCAGCCCACCGACCGCCTTTGGGGCGCTCGTTTCAAGACCGGCCCGTCTGCTGCACTGGCCGCGTTGTCGCGTTGCCCTGAGCGCTATTTCCGCCTGACGCCCTACGACCTGGCCGGTTCGCGTGCCCATGCCCGTGAGTTACAGCGCGCCGGTTTGCTGGATGAGTCAGAGACCCAGCGCACCGTCGAGGCCCTGGACCGTATCGGTGAGGATTTCGCCGCCGGGCGCCTGCATCCGACCCTCGATGACGAGGACGTCCACACCTTTATCGAACGCGTATTGACCGAGCGCCTCGGCGCCTTGGGCGGCAAGCTGCGCGCCGGGCGTTCGCGCAACGACCAAACGGCCAACGACCTGCGCCTTTTCCTGCGTGACCATGCGCGCACCATCACCACCGAGGTGTTGGGTTTGCAGCAGGCGCTGGTGGAGCAGGCCGAGCAGCACGTCGACAGCATCTGCCCAGGCTTCACTCACTTGCAGCAGGCGCAACCGATTGTGTTTGCCCACCACTTGTTGGCGCACGCGCAGTCGATGTTGCGCGATGTGCAGCGCCTGGTGGATTGGGATGCGCGCACGGCGTTGTCGCCGTTGGGCGCTGCGGCGATGGCAGGCTCGGCGATCGCGCGCCAACCGGAACATTCGGCCAAGGAAATGGGCTACACCGGGCCGTGCGAAAACTCCATCGACGCCGTCGCCAGTCGTGACCACGTGGCGGAGTTCCTGTTTGTGGCGGGCATGCTTGGGGTGAATATTTCGCGGCTGTCGGAGGAGTTTTGCCTATGGTCCTCACGCCAGTTTCGCTGGGTGGTGCTGGATGATGCCTACGCCACCGGCAGCTCGATCATGCCGCAGAAAAAGAACCCGGACATTGCCGAACTGGCGCGGGGCAAAGCGGGGCGTTTGATTGGCAACCTGACCGGGTTGATGTCGACACTCAAGTCGTTGCCGCTCTCGTACAACCGCGATTTGAGTGAAGACAAACACAGCGTGCTGGACAGCGTCGACACCTTGCTGCTGGTGCTGCCGGCGATGGCCGGGATGGTGGCGACCATGAAGGTGCAGGTCGAGGAACTGCGGCGTCAGGCGCCGATGGGCTTCACCTTGGCGACGGAGGTGGCGGATTGGTTGGCCACGCGCGGTGTGCCGTTCAAGGAGGCGCATGAAATTACCGGCGCGCTGGTTCAGGCCTGTGAGAAGCATGAGATTGAGTTGTGGGAAGCCTCGCCGGCGATGTTGGCAGAGGTCGACGCGCGGCTGCTGCCTGAAGTGCGTGACTGCTTGACCCTGGAGGCGGCGATTGCGGCGCGCAGTGGTTGGGGTGGGACGGCGCCGGAGCGGGTTCGCGAGCAGATTGGGCGGTTGAAGGTAGCGTTGGCGGCTCAGCAGCAGTGGGCCGAGCGTTATCAGGGGTTCAGGATTTAAGGCTGGGAGATTTGTGGTGCTTGGGCCGGCGCTTTCGCGAGCAAGCCCGCTCCCACATTTGGACCACGTACAGCAGTTAGCACGTTATTAGTTTTGGAGTAACACCATGAACCAAACCCCGGCAGAGCGCTTGGAAGCCGAGCGCAAGTTGTCCGAGAACCAGTTCGATATCACGCAGTACGAGCATGTGCCGCGTCGTTATTACGGGCGGATGTTTTTCGCCACGCTGATCGTGATCGCGCTGGCCGCGTTGTTACGCGCATTTGCCAATGGCCAGATCGAATGGTCCTACATCGGGCAGTTCCTCACGTCTGAAGCCATTGTGTGGGGCCTGGTCAACACCATCGTCATGTCGATTCTGGCGATGGCGCTGGGTGTGGTCATCGGGGTGATCACGGCGATCATGCGCATGTCGGCCAACCCGATCCTGCGGTATGTGGCCATCACCTACACCTGGCTGTTTCGTGGCACGCCGCTGATTTTGCAGTTGCTGCTGTGGTTCAACCTGGCACTGATTTTCCCGGTGATCGCGATTCCGGGCCTGTTCAGCATCGACACCGTCGACCTGATGACCCCCTTCGTGGCTGCCCTGCTCGGCCTGAGTATCAACCAGGGCGCTTACACCGCCGAAGTGGTGCGCGCCGGCTTGCTGTCGGTCGACACCGGCCAGTACGAAGCGGCCAAGTCCATCGGCATGCCGAGCCTGCAAGCGCTGCGTAGGGTGATTCTGCCGCAGGCCATGCGAGTGATCATTCCGCCGGTAGGCAACGAGTTCATCAGCATGGTGAAAATGACCAGCCTGGCCAGCGTGATCCAGTACTCGGAGTTGCTGCACAACGCGCAAAACATCTATTACGCCAACGCGCGGGTCATGGAGCTGCTGATTGTGGCCGGCATCTGGTACCTGGCGGTGGTGACTGTTCTTTCATTTGGTCAAAGCCGCCTCGAGCGTCGTTTTGCCCGCGGCGCCGGCAAGCGTTCGTAAGTCTGGGTTGAGGAGATTTGCCCCATGAGAAGCATCGTCAAGGCCGTCAACCTGAACAAGTATTACGACCAGTATCACGCGCTGCGCGACATCAATATCGAGGTCGAGCAAGGCGAAGTGATGTGCATCATCGGCCCGTCCGGCTCGGGTAAAAGCACGCTGCTGCGTTGTGTGAACCAGCTGGAAAAAATTGACAAGGGTGGCCTGTGGGTCGACGGCGAACTGGTGGGTTACCGGGTCGTCGGCAACAAGCTGCATGAGATGAACGAATCGCAGATCGCCCGTCAGCGCCTGGCCACCGGCATGGTGTTCCAGCGCTTCAATTTGTTCCCGCACATGACTGTGTTGCAGAACATCATCGAAGGCCCGGTGCAGGTGCTCAAGCGCTCGCCCAAGGAAGCCATCGAAGATGCGCTGGAGTTGCTGGCCCGCGTGGGCCTGGCGGACAAGCGCAATGCTTACCCGGTGGAATTGTCCGGCGGCCAGCAACAGCGTGTGGCCATTGCCCGTGCGTTGGCGATGCGCCCCAAGCTGATGTTGTTTGACGAACCCACCTCAGCCCTCGACCCCGAGTTGGTCGGCGAAGTGCTGTCGGTGATGCGTGATTTGGCCACCACCGGCATGACCATGATTGTGGTCACCCATGAGTTGGGCTTTGCCCGCGAAGTCTCCAACCGCATGGTGTTTATGGATGCCGGCCAGATTGTGGAAGCCGGCAGCCCCGAAGAAATTCTAATAAGCCCACAAAACCCGCGTACCCAAAGCTTTATTTCTGCCGTTCGCACTTAACTAAAAAACTAACGAGAACGCCCCCATGAAAACATTGTTTATCCCAACGTTGCTCGCAGGCCTGATGGCTTCCACCTGTGTATTGGCGGCATTGCCGGCAGCAATCAAGGAAAAAGGCGAGATCAGCGCGGCCATCGTGCCGAACTACCCGCCGATGGATTTCAAGGACACCGCCACCAATAAACTCACGGGCCTGGACTTTGACCTGGGCAATGCCTTGGCCGAGCGCCTGGGCGTGAAGATCAAGTGGCAGGAAACCGGCTTCGAACAGATGCTCAGCGGCCTGACCACCAAGCGTGTGGACATTGTGCTGTCGGGCATGAGCGACACCGCCGAACGCCAAAAGGCGGTGACTTTCATCGACTACTTCACCAGCGGCCCGCAGCTGTACACCCTGGCCAAGCGTGAAGACCTCAAGGAATTGACTGACCTGTGCGGTAAAAAAGTCGGCACCAGCCGCCGTACCACCTGGCCGTCGGAAATTGCCGCGTGGAGCAAGCAAAACTGCGAAGCGGCGGGTAAGCCGGCCATCGTGGTGATCGGCACTGAAGGCTCGGCGGATGCACGCGCGCAGTTGCAGCAGAACCGCCTGGATGCGGCGATGCAGGGCAGCGAGACGATTCCTTATTTGATGGCGCTGGACAAGGGCAAGTACAAGCCGGTGGGCCTGGCAATTTCCAAGCAGTTCACCGGGCTGGGGATTGAGAAGAGCAACACCGAGTTGGTTACGGCGATCAGTGAAGCGTTGCAGGGCATGATTGAAGATGGGACCTACGGCAAGATCCTGAAGAAGTGGGATCTGGAGCAGGGTGCGGTGGAGAAAATCACCATCAACGCCGGCCAGTAAACACCACAAACTCCTGTGGGAGCTGGCTTGCCTGCGATAGCAGTGGATCAGCTTGCATCTACATCGCCTGACTCACCGCCATCGCGGGCAAGCCCGGTTCCCACAGGGGATCTCCATTGAGCTTTAGAACAGTGCTCGGCTCGGCTGCGCATTTATGACAAGGACATCCGCCCCACCGTGGCCACCTACTCTCTGGTAATCCGCCGCCTGATGATCTGCTCGGTGACCATCGTGGTCAGCCGCGCCATGACCAGCCCCTTGCTGGCCTTGCTCCTGAGCACCCGGCTGGGTCTGAATCAACAGGACATCGGCCTGCTGATGGGCATCGCCGTGTTCATCGCCACACTGCTCGGCCTGTACGGCGGCTACATCATCGACCGCCTGGAAAAGCGCAAGCTGCTGATCCTGGCCATGCTCTCCAGCTCCATCGGCTTTCTGTTGCTGACCTTTGCCAGCAACCTCTACCTCACCACCCTGACCCTGGTCATCACCGAAGCCGCGTCGGCACTGTTCCTGATCGGCTCCAAGGCGATCATCAGTGAGAACCTGCCCGTCGGGGATCGCGCCAAGGTTTTTTCGTTGCGCTACACACTGACCAACGTCGGCTATGCCACCGGCCCGATGGTCGGCGTGGTGATCGCTGGCCACATGCAACTGGCACCGTTCCTGATCGCCAGCGCCATTGCGTTTGGCAGCCTGTTCCTGATGATCGGCATCCCGCCCACCCAACGGGACGACAGCAACAAACCGTTAAGTTTTCTCACCACCCTGCGCACGTTGCGCAGCGACCGCACGCTGATCCTGTTCACCAGCGGCAGTTTATTGAGCACCATTGTCCACGGGCGCTACACCCTTTATCTGTCGCAGTTTTTGCTGGTGGCCTACAAGCCGGCCGAAGCGTTGAAGATTCTGTCGGCAGTGCTGGCCTGCAACGCCATCACCGTGATTTTGATGCAGTACCAGATCGGCCGTTTCCTCAAGCGCGAGCAACTGCGCTACTGGATCGTGCTGGGCACCCTGCTGTTCATTGCCGGGCTGATCGGCTTCAGTCAGGCGCACAGCTTGCTCACCTGGTGCCTGGCGATGTTCGTGTTCACCTTGGGCGAGATGATCATCTACCCCTCGGAGTTCCTGTTTATCGACACCATCGCCCCGGACGCCCTGCGCGGCAGTTACTACGGCGCGCAAAACCTGGCCGCGTTTGGCGGGGCAATGAGCCCGGTGATTTGCGGTTACTTGCTGATCAATGCGGCCCCCGCCAGCATGTTTTATGCCCTCGGCGCACTGACCGCCGTAGGCGGCACCTTGTGCTTCTTGAGCGGGCGGCGAGTAGCCAGCACGCCTGATAGTTAAATGGGGGAGCGGGCACGCCTGCCCCCACACTTTTGATCTCCTTAACGGCGAAGTTTTGCGTAATATCCAGCTATTCATCTCACGGACCCGAGCCCCATGAAATTCGACACGGCCTACAGCCTGAGTCTCGATGACAAGCTGTCGATCTACGACGTACGAGAGCTGAATTTCGACGAAACCGCCGACTTCGATTCCGACAAGGACCGTTTCCTGTGCCCCAACGATGAATGCCGCGCGGCGTTTGATGCCAGCAATACGCTGAGCACATTCAACGCGAAAAACGTCAATTACTTGCGCACGCCGCACTTCAAGAACAAGACCAGCACCCGGCATATCGACGGCTGCCGCTATGCCAGCACCCACAAGACCGCGACCGACGACGGTGACGACGAGCGCGAAGAGAATTTCCCATCGGAATGGGTGCTGACGCCGCGTCTATACCAACGTAAAACGCCACCGGCCGGGCCCGAGGGCAGCGCCCCACAAGCCCCCACGAAAGCCCCTTCAACTCGCACCGGCTCCGCCCATGGCGCGAGTGATTCAACCCCGGACAAAACCAGCGTCTTCGCCCACCCGGTGGAATGCTACGTGTCGAACATCGACGACAAGGACAGGCTCAAGGCGATGCCGCTGAAGATCGGCGAGCACACCGCGACTTACTGGACGTTTTTCAAGAAGATCGAATACCTGCAGGACAACAAGGGCCTGATCTACTGGGGCAAGATCAAGGCGATCAAGGACTACACCAGCAGCTTTCGCATCGACTTCGAAAAGAAGGTGTGGTTCGACAAGAAGCCCTACTCGGTCAACGTCTACCTGAACAAAAAACTCATCGAGAACTACCGCAAGCGCAAGGCGTTCCTTGAGCAGATCAAGGCGGCGGTGGACAGTGAACGGCCGCTGTACTGCTTCTTCTACGGCGTAACGCCGGCGCTGAAACAGGTGCCCAGCAAGAAGAACCCCGACCAGACATTTGGGGTGTTCAGCGCGAATATCGAAAACCTTGACCACCTGATCATCCGGGAGGCGCCGGGGGTGGAATGAGGGATAGTTGCAGCGCTATAAAAAAATCCAGTTGATGAGCGGTCAAAACAACTGTACAAAAACACAGTATAGTTTGACCTCCCCCGTCGAATCCTGGAGAAACCCCATGTCCTCTCTGGCAATGAGCTCTTTCGTAGAACAACAGATCGTCCTGCATCAATTCACCGCCAAGCACAGTGTGCAGGCCCGCGCGATGCTGGGCTGGAGCCGGGAAGACCTGGCCCGCCAGGCCGGGCTGGCGGTGGAAGCGGTTCAACGCTTTGAAAGCCAGGCGGATGTGGCTGACGAAACCCGCTTGGCATTGGCATTTCGGCTGGAAGCTGAAGGGCTGGTATTTTTCCCGGGGTTTGCGCCGGGGTGGGGCATGCGAGCACGCAAGTTTGAGCGCACCCCGGCCGAGCCCGCCGCACCAGGCATCATTTCGCGGCTGATGGGCTCAACAGCGGCATCAATTGATTCACCAGCGCCGCAACCGAATGGTGCGTAGAGTCCAGCCGGATCACCGGGCAGGTCAACGGCTTCAACCAGCTTTCATGCCGACGCAGGCTGCGTAGGCTGTGGTTGCCGTCATCGTAACGGGCGGCCCAGGCGAGGAAAGCCACGCTGTTTTCGTGGCGGCTGCCTCCCGGCAGTATCCGCTCGCCGTAGCGTTGCACTTCACGCCGGCGCAAGCGGTTCAGGCGTATTTGCGGGTCCACGCGCAGGAATACCACATGCGTGAACTGCGGGATCATGGCATCGCCCCAGCCGCACAGTGAGCCGGACACCACCCAGCCCTCAAGGCCGGAACTCTGTTCCAGTAGCTGACGGGTGCGTTCATCTCTCAGCCGAGCGACGGTGAAAGGCTCCGAGGTTTGCTGCCAGTAGAAGTCGTCGGAGTCGAAATAAGCGACATTCAGGCGTTCGGCCAGGGCCCTTCCCAAGCTTGTAGTCCCGGCACCGGCTGCGCCGAGAATGTGGATTCTGTAGGCCATGGCTTCCCTCGATGGCATTGAGTGTGATCCGTCAGGCGTACCACGCCCGGCACACCCTTCAACGCCTGGGTTTAGCATCGATTTGAGCCGCCTGCTCATCCCCATAATCCACTGCCTGCAAGGTGGGTTCAGACCAGCAAGCGCCACAGTTGCTCCGGTGGGCTTGGCATTCAAGCACTCGTCTGTCGATAGGCGCTCAGCAACGTAGGCAGCGCGTCACGTGCCCACCGGGCGCCGTAAAAGCAGAGTTTTGCTCCCGTTTCCAAGGGTTCGCAAAACGACGGATACCCGTTTGTACAAGCCCCGTGGAACGCGGTGCTCTGGTCGTCAGACACCAAGGCATCCAGGCGATGCTCTGTGACGAGTTGATCAATTTCATTCCGCCGTTGCAGGCTGAATTGAAGGTTGTACGCCTCACGTCGCGCGTCCACCGGTACCAATTGCGCGCCAGCCTGCCGCAGAACCTCAAAGGCACGGCGCAAAGCCGCACTGTGTTCGACGGGTTCGCGATGATCGCCGCACACATACTGATCAGCAAATCCGATGCGCCAGCCCGACAGCAACTGCGAAGCAGTAAAGGTGGTGTTGTTCAGCACCAGGGGCACCTCCACCATCACCGGGCCAGTGGGGTCGACGTCACTGACGGCGATAAGCGATAAGGCCGGGTCCCGCACGGCACGCACCAGCGGCGCCAGGGTGTTGTAGCCGGGAATGGGCGCGACGCTCTTGACGTGCTCGGCAGCAAAGACGATACCCGCCTGGTTCGCTTTATCGGGTTGAGCGTGAACGGGCACCGCCGTCGAGCTGATCTCTTCGCCGGTCAATGACCCCATATGACAATGCATACCCAATTGCCAGTGCGTCCTACAATCTTTTTCGATCAAAACGTGCATCCCGGGAATAACGTTCCCGGGATGATCGCACTCTCATCTGGCGTTTGTCGCAGGGCTGAAACACCCTGAAAAGACCTTTTTAACCGCGCCTTGTCTCAGCCCGCAGCGTGCTCTTGCGCGCCGTGCGTTTCCACGTCCAACCACCAGGCATGCCCGCGTTCGGGCTGGTTCAAGCTGAACGCCTGGCCCATCGCTGGCGTGGTAATCGACACGTTGCGCTCCCAGGCCAGGGCCATGATGCGATCGAACGGTTCGTGCCAGGCGTGAAAGGCCAGATCAAAGGTGCCGTTGTGAATCGGTAGCAGCCAGCGGCCCTTGAGGTCGATATGGGCTTGCAGGGTCTGTTCCGGCTGCATGTGCACGTGGGGCCAGTCGACGTTATAAGCGCCGGTCTCCATCAGCGTCAGGTCAAACGGGCCGTAGTGTTCGCCGATGGTTTTGAAGCCATCGAAGTAACCCGTGTCACCGCTGAAAAAGATCCGCCGCGCACCATCGACCATTACCCAGGAACACCACAGGGTCTGGTTGCCATCAAACAGGCCACGCCCGGAAAAATGCTGGGCCGGCGAGGCGATAAACCGAATGCCATCGACCTCGGTGCCTTCCCACCAATCCAGTTGCCGGACTTTGCTGGCGTCCACGCCCCATTTGACCAGAAGGTCGCCCACGCCTAACGGCGCGAGAAAGTGCCGGGTTTTGTCAGCCAGTTGCACCACGGCGTTGCGGTCAAGATGGTCGTAATGATTGTGGGAAAGAATCACCGCTTCCAGCGGCGGCAAGTCTTCAAGGCTGATAGGCGGCTGGTGGAAGCGCTTGGGGCCCGCCCAACTGAAGGGCGAAGCACGTTCGGCGAACACCGGGTCGGTGACCCAGAATTTACCGCGCATTTTCAGCAGTACGGTGGAATGCCCCAGGCGGAACACGCTGTGATCGGGCGCGGCCAACAGTTGCTCACGCGTCAAGAGTTGTACGGGGACCTTGCCCACCGGGCGTGTACTGCGTGGTTTATGGAACAGCATGTTCCAGAAAATACGCAACGTTTTACCCAAGCCGCCATGCTGAGTCGGGGCGTCGTTGCTGAAATTTCCTTGCGCCTGATCGGCTGGCTTGCGTGCCGCAGGCGCTGGGTCGAGACGGGTTGAAATCGTGGCCATTGCAGAGTGACTCCTACGGTCCGCTCATGAACTACACTGCACAGTGTAGTTTCTAGATTGCAACAAAATCCGAAGCAAGTAAACTACCCAGTGTAATTTCCTCTAAGAGCCCAACGCCGCCCATGACTGCTCCCCTGCGCCTCACCGACCGTAAACGCGAAGCCATCGTGGCCGCTGCCATCGCCGAGTTTCGGGCGAACGGGTTCGAGGTCACCAGCATGGACAAAATTGCGGCGACGGCGGGCGTTTCCAAACGCACGGTGTACAACCACTTCCCCAGCAAGGAAGAGTTGTTTGCAGAGATCCTCCACCAGTTGTGGGCCAGCAGCGTTGCCCAACTGGACGTGAGCTACGCCAGCGACCGCCCGCTGCGCGATCAATTGCGCGGGTTACTGCAGGCGAAGATGCAGATGATGTCGGACACCAATTTCCTCGACCTGGCCCGCGTCGCGATTGCCGCCACTATCCATTCTCCGGAACGCGCGCAAGACATGGTCAACCGCTTGAGCAAACGCGAAGAAGGCTTCACGCAATGGGTACGTGCCGCACAGGACGATGGTCGACTGTCCTGCAGCGACCCGGCGTTCGCTGCCCACCAGATACAAAGCCTGCTCAAGGCGTTCGCCTTTTGGCCGCAAATCACCCTGGGCCAGCCGGTGCTGGATGCCGCCAGCCAGGCCAACGTGATCGAATCGGCTATCGACCTGTTCCTGGCCGGTTACGAAGTCAGCGCTCCCTGCCCGCAGTAAAAAACCCGATGGCATGAGCCACATTCCAGGCCGTTTTTGCGTATTCACCGGTTGTGGCGCGCAAATGGCTTGGAAGGACACTGATTATTCCCACTCGAATAACTGACAATATTCACAATTATTATTCGATCAACGGTTCTGACCGCTGACGCATGCTGTTGCATCTGCACTAAAGAGCTGACCCGGAACACTATGGAAAACAGATTAGGCAAAGGGCTGTCATTTGCCAGACGTATCTACAAGCCAAGAATCATCGGCCTGGGGGTTGGTTGCATCAGCGTCGTCGGCGCTCTTTACCCGCTGGCGATGCCGAGCTGGGTCTGGGCGTTCCTGCTATTCAATGGGTTTGCCTGGGCTCATGTGGCCTACCAACTCTCCGTTCGCTCGCCGTTTCCGTATCAAGCCGAACAGCGCAACTTGCTGTATGACTCGTTCTTCATCGGTTTCTGGGCCGCCACCACCCAGTTCAGCCCTCTGACGACGGTGACCATTGTGTCAATGATGACCATGAACAACGTCGCTGCCGGCGGTAAGCGCCTGTTTCTGCGCGGGTTACTGGCACACGCCGCAGGCATTGGCGTGGCGTGGGGCGTGTTCGGAATCCACTTTAACCCCAGCGTCAGCCTCACCCAGGTCTACACCTGCCTGCCGATGCTGATGCTCTACCCCGTGGCCATCGGCATGGTCTGCTACCAGTTGGCGATCAAGCTGTCGGAACACAAACGCGCCCTCAGCGCCCAGAGCCGTATCGACAGCCTGACCGGCCTGCTCAACCATGGCTCGTGGAAAGACCTGCTGAACCTCAAGTTCCATAAGTGCCAGCAGCAACACGGCCACGCCACAATCGCCTTGATCGATATCGATCACTTCAAGCAGATCAATGACACCTACGGCCATATCGTCGGTGACGCGGTATTGCGCCAACTGAGCCAGAAATTGCGCCTGCACCTGAGACAAAACGACTTGGCCGGCCGTTACGGCGGCGATGAGTTCTGTGTGATTCTTCCGCAAATGCCACTGGAAGAAGCGGCGCAGGTCATGGAACACCTACGCGAAATATTCAGTAACTATCGCAATGCGCAGATCCCTGAACTGCGCGTGAGCCTGAGTATTGGCCTGGCAGACTTCCGGCCCCTCTACAGCGATGCCGCCATGTGGCTCAACGCCGCGGATCGCGCGCTGTACGCGGCCAAGAACACCGGTCGTAACCGGGTGACGGTCAGCGACTACGTCATCGCCCATTCCGCCTGAGTCGTCCTACGACATCCCGTCTGAATCTTCTGTCAGCACGCCCCAGCGATAGCATAATGCCGCCATTGGTCGCCTCGCTCAGCCTGGTCCTGCAATCGCAGCGAACTTCTTGGCAGGCTTATCACTCTGAATCCGTTGTTCAACCCCCTCTGTCAGCACCAGGAAGCTGACAATGAGCAAGTCAACCGTAAGGCCCAGGGCCGTACGGGGTCAGGCGCACATTCCATGGATACCTCAGACGCGTGCTTCCCCGAGCCCTCGAACATGCTATTCAACGCCCATAAAAAAACCATCAGTACCCTGCAACACACCAACGCCCAGCAAGCCAGCCTGCTGGATGCCATTGAACGCTCCATGGCCGTGATCGAATTCGACCTGCAGGGCGTCGTGCTGCGGGCCAACGACAACTTCCTCAAGACCATGGGCTTTCGCGCCGAACAGGTCGTGGGCCAACCTCACCGGATGTTCTGCACACCGGCCTTCGCGCGCAGCGCTGAGTACAACCAGCTGTGGACGCAATTGCGCAATGGCCAATTTCAGTCCGGCACCTTTGAACGGGTGGCTGGCAACGGACAGTCGGTGTGGCTGGAAGCCAGCTACAACCCGGTGCGCAATGACACCGGCCAAGTGATCAAAGTGGTGAAGTACGCCATGGACGTCACACCGCGCCTGCAAGCCGAAAGCGAAGCCAACGCCAAACTGGGCGCCATCGACCGCGCCATGGCGGTAATCGAGTTCAACCTCGACGGCACCATCCTCACGGCCAACGACAATTTCCTGCAGCGCATGGGTTACACCCTGTCGCAGATCCAGGGCCAGCATCACCGGGTATTCTGCAAACCGGAGTTGGCGAACAGCTCGGCATACAGCGAGTTCTGGAAACGCTTGAACCAGGGCGAGCTGTTCAGCGGCCAGTTCGAGCGCATTGATAAAAACGGCCAGATCGTGTGGCTCGAAGCCAACTACAACCCGGTCTACGACGCCAGCGGACGCCTGTGCAAAGTGGTGAAATTCGCCTCCGACGTCACCGCCAGGGTGCAACAGCATGCCGCCGACGCTGCGAGCGCTACCCAGGCGTACCACATCTCCATAAACACCCGGGACATTGCCGAAAAAGGCGCCGACGTGATTCAGCAGACCGCCAGCGGCATGCGCGCCATCGCTGCCGACATTGACGGTTCCTCACAACTGATCGCCAAGCTGGGCGAGCGCTCGCAACAAATCACCGCCATCGTTAACACCATTCGCGGGATCGCCGACCAGACCAACTTGCTGGCGCTGAATGCGGCCATCGAAGCGGCGCGCGCCGGTGAGCAAGGCCGTGGGTTTGCCGTAGTGGCCGATGAAGTGCGGCAATTGGCGGCACGGACCAGCGGCTCGACGGCGGAAATTTCCAGCATGATCGCGATGATCCAGGACGAAACCCGCCAAGCCATCGAGAGCATGGACGGCACCCGCGACCGTGCGGCGCTGGGGGTCGACCTGGCCAACCGGGCAGGCACGGTCATCCTGCAAATTCGCGAAGGCACGAGCGAGGCGGTACAAGCAGTGAGCGTGTTTGCCAACGAGCGGGGCAACCACTGACGGTTCTTTCATGTGCCTGGCTGGGGGCTCGGTCTATAGTGCGTGCTGGTCTTAACGCTTAGGATTCGAGCCCGCCATGACCCCAGACGCCACGCCCCCAGCAAAGCCGCAAGCGGCCCCCGTCGACCATTTGCGTTTTCACCGAGCCCACGCCCACCTGGCGACGACCTTCGGTAACGACACGTTCGCCCTCAAGGCCGAAGCCTTCGCGCGCTTCTTTGGCACCCCGACGTTCCTCGGCGCACAAACCGTGATCGTGCTGGTGTGGATCGTGCTCAACGTAACCGGCATCACCCAGTTCGACGTGTACCCGTTCATCCTGCTCAACCTGGCCTTCAGCCTGCAGGCAGCCTATGCCGCGCCATTGATCCTGCTGGCCCAGACGCGTCAGGCCGCCCGCGATAAGGCGCAGTCCGACGCCGACGCACAACACCGCGAAGCCATTGCCATCGCCAACACCGAACGTCAGGCCCAGGCCGAACAGACCACCCAGCAACTGCTGGAGTTGCTGGAGCAGAACACGCGGCTAACGGAAATGACCAAACAGCTCACCGAGCGTATCGAGACCCTGACGTGCGAAATGCATGAACACTTTGTGCGCAAAACCTAACGACGTAATCCGCGCACATGCCGTCCCAACTCATCAAACAACGCCACCACCGAGCGCAGCGCCCGGCAATCCGGGCGCGTCAACAACCACAGCGCCGTGTCATGCCCCGCCAGAGTGGGGCCCAGCGGCTGCAAGCCCTCCTCCAATAGAAAATCCGGCAGCGCAGCCACCCCCAGCCCCGCGCGTACCAGTTCGGTGACCGACAACATGCTGTTGCAGCGGTAACTGGGGCGCACACCCGGCAAGTGCTCACGGCGCCAGGCGACGGTGGGGTGGTCGGGCAGAAAGTCATCCGGGGCGATCCAGGCCAGCTCGGCCAGCTCGCGTCCTGCATGCCGCCGGGCGAAATCTGCACTGGCGCACACCTGATAGGCCACCGTGCCCAGGCAACGGCCGACAAGATGTTCCGGCGGTGTCTTGGTCAGGCGTAGGGCGATGTCAGCATCGCGACGGCTGAGGTTGGCAAAGTCATTGGAGGTGCTCAGTTCCAGCGTCAACGCCGGGTACTCAGGCATGAACTGCGCCAGCGCCGGTAACAGCAAGCCTTGCAGCACCGAGTCGGTACAGGTCAGGCGCACGGTGCCGCTGATCACTTCACCGCCCTGCTCCACGCCGATGCGCGCCGCCTCCAAGGCTTGTTCCGCGCGCTCGGCCTGCTGCGCCAGATGGCTGGCCAAACTGGTGGGCAGGTAGCCGGCGCGGCTTTTTTCAAACAAGGTCTGGCCCAGCGCCGCTTCCAATCGCCGCACCGCGCGGAATACCGTGGACACATCCACCCGCAACAGTGCCGCCGCCCGTGCCAGCGTGCCGCCGCGAACCAGGGCGAGGATCAGTGACAGGTCGGGGTAATCCACTTGATAGTGCGTGACTGCATTGAGCATGTGGGTAAACGCCAATTTTGATTGCATGAACGCCAATCTATAGTGCCACCCAGGACACAACAAGCCATGGGACGTACACGATGAACGCCACCACCCTGCACCTCGCCCTGATAGGCGATTACCACCCCGATGTGATTGCACACCAGGCGATACCCGTGGCGCTGCAACACGCAGCCGACAACTTGGGCGTGAGCGTTCACGCTGAATGGCTCGCTACCGACTCGATCACACCCACCCGCGAACTGCACGGCTTTGACGGCTTCTGGTGCGTGCCCGCCAGCCCCTACCGCGACACCGACGGCGCGTTGCGTGCGATCCGTTTCGCCCGCGAGCAACGGCGCCCGTTCCTCGGCACTTGCGGTGGTTTTCAACACGCGGTGCTGGAATATGCCCGCAACGTGCTGGGCTGGGCGGATGCGGAACACGGCGAATTGGCCCCGCAGGCCACCCGCGCGGTGATCACACCGCTCAGTTGCACGCTGGTCGAAGCGACGGACACTGTGCGCCTGGTGCCATACACGCGAATCGCCGAGGCCTACGGTACGCTGGCTATCCACGAAGGTTATCGCTGCCGCTACGGCGTGAACCCGGACTTCGCCAGTGCGCTGCTCGAAGGCGACTTGATCCCCAGCGGCCATGACTCGGCGGGCGATTTGCGCGCCGTAGAACTGCTGAACCACCCGTTTTTCGTCGCCACCCTGTTCCAGCCGGAGCGTGCAGCACTCAAAGGCATCACGCCTCCGTTGGCGCTTGCCTTGCTCAAGGCCTGTCTGGATGCATACCGATGATTGCCAACACGCCCGCGGTTCCTTATTACGCGGTGATTTTCAGCTCGTTGCGCACCGAAGGTGATCAAGGCTACGGCCAGGCGGCTGCCCGCATGCTGGAACTCGCGCGTGAACAACCGGGGTTTCTGGGGGTGGAGTCGGCACGCGAAGACGGCTTGGGAATCACCGTGTCCTACTGGGAAAACGAGGCGGCGATCCTCGCCTGGAAACAGCAAGCTGAACATCGCGCCGTGCGCGAACAAGGGCGTGCGACCTGGTATTCGGCATGCCATACGCGCGTGTGCAAAGTGGAGCGGGCCTACCTGTTTGAGCGCTGAAAATGTACCCCTGTGGGAGCTGGCTTGCCTGCGAAGGCGGTGTGTCAGCCAACCGATGTAGAGGCTGACCCACCGCCATCGCAGGCAAGCCAGCTCCCACCTTTGATCTTCAACGTCTGTAGAGCAGCATTCGCTCAGCTGACCAAACTGCGCAACGCGCTGATCTGTGGAATTTCCACCCGGCGCATGTACACCCGCAATGGCTCGGTGATGTTGATGCGGTCGTCGATGTTCTGGTCCAGCAGCAACTGAAGGCGTTCGCGCGACAGGGTCATGCTGTCCTCAGCGGCGGGTAACCAGACAAACTCAGCGGTGGGAATGATGCCGTCATCGGCCACATCCATGCCAAACGAGTCTTCGCTGAAACGCACGATGTATTGGCCGGTTTTGCGGTTAAGGCCGACAAAACCGTGGAGTTGGTCGGCCGCCTGGCAGATAAGTTCGGACGTGATGCGCATGGTAAACCTCACTGAAAAGTCCCACTGGGACTGGAAAGATGGTTTACACGCGTGGCAGAAAATACTGCCCTCTGATGGGGCAGCTTCGGTCAAGAATACTGCAATGCACCACAAAAAAACCCATAAAAATGGCCACTGCGCACGTTAATGTCGGTTTGGTGATGGCGCCTTTCGCAATCAATTGTTAAAAAGGACGCCTTCTCAAAGTTACCTCCACGAAAGGACTTCGCATATGCCTGTCACGTTTTCCAAGAGCGCCTTGCTGCTCGCTCTGCTGCTCGGCCTTGGCCAGGCACAGGCTGCCGACCCGATCAGCCCGGCTGAATTGGCGACAAACGAAGGCATTCCGTACCCGGCCGTCATCGCCCACCGTGGTGCTTCCTACGACGCCCCCGAATCTACCGCCGCCGCCTACAAGCTCGCACGCGACCTGGGTGCCGACTACCTGGAAATGGACCTGCAGCGCAGCAAGGACGGCGTGCTGTTCGCCCTGCACGACAACAACCTGCAGCGCACCACCGACGTGGCCAGCAAATTCCCGGAGCGCAAAGACGCCCCCGCCAACGAGTTCACCTGGGCTGAATTGCGCACCCTGGACGCCGGCAGCTGGTTCAACGCCGCCTACCCGGACCGCGCTCGCCCTGCGTTCGTCGGTTTGAAAATCCAGAGCCTGGACGAAATCATCAAGATCGCCGAAGGCAACCCGCAGCACAAACCCGGCCTGTACATCGAGACCAAAGAGCCCAAGCAATTCCCGGGCATCGAAGCCGACCTGAAAAACAAGCTGCTGGACAAGGGCTGGTTGAGCTCCGCCGGCTCCAAGCTGGGCAAGAGCAACACGGGCGTGGGCCAGGGCAAGGGCCGTGTGGTGCTGCAAACGTTTGAAAAAGACAGCTTGAAAGAGCTGCAGAAAGAAATGCCGAATACCCCGAAAATCCTCTTGCTGTGGGTGGGCCCAGGCAGCATCGAGCCGAAATCCGCGCAGACCTTCGCTGAATCCGGCGAGCCGACCAAAGCCGCTTACTACGCCAAGCAAGCACCGAAAGACGCGGCGGAATTCGAAAAATGGGTCGACGAAGCCAAGCGCCTCGGCGCCATCGGCACTGGCCCATCGGCCGAGCTGACCAACCATGGCGACCAGAGCTACACCGACCTGGTGAAGCCTGAGATGAACAAGCTGACCCACGACAAGGGCCTGCTGGTGCACGTCTATACCGTCGATGAGCCGGTGGACTTTGAAAAAGTGATGAAAGCCGGCGTCGATGGCATCTTCACCAACCGCGCCGCCGAACTGCTGAAGTTCTACAAGCGCTGGCCGTCGTCGAGTGTGCAGGATTTGCTGAAGGACAACGGCTACTGAGTGAGTCAGGCATTGGTGTCAGTGCGCCATTAAGGATGAGTTAAGTTGCGCCGGTTAATCTGGCGCCACTTAAACAGCTCACCCAGAAGGACATACACCATGAAAACCCTGACCGCCCTGTTCGCCGCCACTGCCCTGACCCTGACCGCCGGCCTGGCCCAGGCTGACGTTCGTCCGGACCACATTGAAGGCCTGCTCAAGTCCGGCGCAGTCATGCCGTTTGAAAAACTCAACGCCGCTGCCGTGGCCACCCACGCCGGTGCCAGCATCACCGACACTGAGCTGGACCACAAAAACGGTGTACTGGTTTACGAAGTTGACCTGACCGACACCGCCGGCAAACGCTTTGAAGTGAAGCTCGACGCCAAGACCGGTGCCGTGCTGGAAAACAAGCAAGACAGCTGAGCCAACCGCCAAAAAAACCGCGCCACTTTCACAGTGGCGCGGTTTTTTTATGGGCGCTCGTCAGTCGAGGCAGGAAAACTATCCCTCGCGTTAATGAAATTACCCCTACGGCGCGCAAGGTCGCTAGAATCGCGTTTATTGGCCTGGGCACAACGCTCACCACCTTCGGGATCGAGATCACTGCATGGGGCAGAAAGCCGCCGACATCGCAACCATTGGCCGCATCAGTGCCGTACCCGCGATGCTGCAAGTCATCAGTGACATGACCGGCATGCGTTTTGCGGCGGTGGCCCGGGTGACTGACGACTCGTGGACCGCTTGCGCCGTGTTCGACCAACTGGCGTTCGGCCTCGACGTCGGTGGCGAACTGGAACTGAACACGACCCTCTGCCACGAAATTCGCGGGTCCCACGTGTCCGTCGTGATCGACAAGGCCAGCGAAGACCCGCTCTACCACGACCACCACACCCCACGCCTCTACCAGTTTGAAAGTTACATTTCGGTGCCGGTGTTCCGCACCGATGGGCGCTTCTTCGGCACGATTTGCGCCTTGGACCCAAACCCCGCCCCCCTGCGCAGCAGCACGATCCAATCGACCATGGAGTCGTTCGCCCGTGTGCTTTCCCTGCAGATTGAAGCGGAGGAAGCGTTGCAAAATACCCAGGCACAACTGCAGGAAGAACGCGGCACCGCAGAACTGCGCGAACAATTCATCGCCGTGCTGGGGCATGACCTGCGCAACCCGCTGTTCGCCATCAACGTGGGTGCTGAACGGCTGCTGCGCAAGTACCCCAACCCCGCTACCGATCCGCTCGTAGCGCACATCCTCGCCAGCGGCCGGCGCGCCTCGCAACTGGTCGAGGATGTACTGGACTTCGCCCGCGGGCGAATGGGCAACGGCATTCCACTGAATATCGGCGATTGCGACGGCCTGCAAGAGGCACTGCTGCATGTGATCTCGGAGGTGCAAAGCGTGCACCCACAGCGGGTGATTCAGGCAAACATCGCTGACCTTCAAGGGGTAAAAGGCGATCGCGATCGGTTGGCACAGTTGCTCTCCAACCTGGTCGCCAACGCCATCCACCACGGCAGCCAGGACGGCCCGGTGGAAGTCACCGCGCGGATCGAACACGACCATTTCAAACTGACGGTAAAAAACGCCGGGCAGATCAGCGAGCAAGCCTTGCCCCGGTTGTTTCAGCCCTACTCACGCCCCGCCACCCACACACCCCAAGCCGGGCTGGGCCTGGGGCTATACATCGTCGAGCAGATTGCCCTGGCCCACGGTGGAGAACTGAGCGTGTCGACCTCTGAGCAGCACGGCACGGTGTTCAGCTTCAGCCTGCCGACCCTCTGATCAGGCGCCCAGACGCGCCGTCACTTCATTGAGCTCAGCCGACAAGCCTCGCAGGTGCTGGCTGGCCGCCTCCGTGCGCTGCACATTGTCCATGTTCGCCGTGGCCACGGTGGTGATTTGCGTGATATTGCGCGAGATATCTTCAGCCACCGAGGTCTGCTCCTCGGCTGCCGTGGCGATCTGGCGGTTCATGTCACGGATCGCCTCCACGGCCAGCGTGATGTGATTGAGCATAGCGCCGGCCTGGGAGACTTTTTCCACACTCTCATCGCTGCACGACTGGCCACTGACAATCGCCTCGGCCGCATCCACCGCGCCGGTTTGCACCGCGTGGATAATCTGGTTGATCTCGATGATCGACGCCGCCGTGCGTTGTGCCAGGCTGCGCACTTCATCGGCCACTACCGCAAACCCACGGCCCGCTTCACCTGCCCGCGCGGCTTCAATGGCAGCGTTGAGCGCGAGCAGGTTGGTCTGCTCGGCGATCCCACGGATCACCTCCAGCACTTTGCCAATGCGCACACTGTCGGTTTCCAGGCGACGGATGATGGTGCCGGTGTTGAGGATTTCATTGCGCATCTGGCCAATGGTGGCGATGGTGACCTTCATCACTTCGCCACCTTCACGGGCCGAATGATCCGCCTCATCGGCGGCGCGCGAGGCACTGGCCGCATGGCGTGCAACTTCCTGGGCGGTGGCCGACATCTCGGTCATGGCGGTGGCCACCTGGTCGGTGCGGTTGAATTGTTCATGGGTACCGTTGGCCATCTGCCCGGCAATCGAACTCAACTCGCCGCTGGCAGTCACCAGGTCGGTGGCGCTGCGTTGCAAGCGGTTGAAGGTTTCCGCGAGGAAGTCGCGCAGCGTATTGGCCGCAGCGGCCAGATGGCCCAGCTCATCCTGACGGCGGCTGGCAACACGTTCGGCAAAACGACCGTGGCTCAGTTGGGTCACGTAGTCGATCAAGCCGCGAATCGGCAGGATCAGGTTGCGGTTGATCAGCCACACGCTGAACAGACCGATCACCACACCCGATAGCAACATGACTGCCAGCCCCACCAGCACCGTGCGTTCGGCATACGCGCTGATGGCTTGGGACTGCTGGCTACCCTGGGCGCGCAGGTCACTGACCAGGGCGCTCATCTGCTCACTGGTAGCGCGGTCAACACCTTTGACGGCCGTGTCGCCCGCCGTCGGGTCGGCACCGGCTGCCTGGTAGGCATCACGCCCCTTCTGATAAGCCACACCCAACTGCAAGTGTTCCTGACGCAGGCTGTCAATGCGCCGGCTCAGGCCGGGGTCATTCTGAGTCTGGCTGACCAGCCGTGTGAGAATACCCTGCACATCGCGTTGCCGGTCCTGGAACTGGCCCCAGTATTTCTCCAGGTCCTGAGGCTGCTTGCCGCGCAGCAATACGTTTTTCCACTCCTGCACTTGCACCTTGAATTGCAGATTGGCTTCGTCAATCAATTGAGAGGTGAGCAAGGGCCCTTCGATCAGGCTGCGATAACTTTGCACGCCGTTAGAAAGGAAGTAGAAACAGGCCAGTGCGATCAACAAAATCGCCAGCAGACTGCCACTGAGCAGCGACAAAATTTGTGCTCTCAAGGAAGTGCGCAAAATATTCATGGGGGGATGCCTCAAAACAAGGAAAAAGGTGCAAGCACGCCATAACGTCCCTGTCAGCAAGGCACAGCCCATTTGCAGCGGTCCTTATGCCTTGAATCGGCCGTTCTAGAGGCTTCTTGAACGATTTCTGACAGGTGGCCAATAAAATGTCACCTAAACGAAATAAACCGCAAACCGTCACAATTTTGTCAAATTTACTTGCAATGATTCGCCCACGCGAACCTGTGAAACGTCCTACAGGCGCTTTCTCTGCGAGCCTCCATGAACCACAGCATCGACCACGGCCATCAGGACCCTGATCTGTTTGGCCTGCTTTACGGTTTTCGTTTTCGCCCCGGTGAAAAAGGTGAGCAGATTGACTCGGCCACTGCGCTCGCGGTACTCCAGGCGCCGCAAGACCCGGAAGAATTCCTCTGGCTGCACCTGAACCTGGCCCACGCGGCATGCGAGCGCTGGATGAAGGCCAACCTGGCATTGCCGGATGAGTTTTTCGAAGCCCTGCACGAAGGTTCACGCTCCACCCGCATCGAGCACGTCGACTCGGCCCTGCTGGCGGTGGTCAACGACGTGGTGTTCAATTTCAGCAGCATGGTCTCCTCGGATATCTCCACGCTGTGGGTGTGCGCACGCAGCCGCTTGCTGGTGAGTGCGCGCCTGCAACCGTTGCACTCGGTGGATAAATTGCGCTCGTCGGTGAAGGCCGGTGAACGCTTCCGTTCGCCGCTGGAATTGTTGGTGCATTTGTTGCGCGATCAAGGCGAAGTGCTGACACAGATCGTGCGCAAGACCAGCCTCAGCGTCGACCATATCGAAGACCAGTTGCTGTCCTCGCGCCTGTCCACCAACCGCGCCGAACTCGGCGCCGCACGCCGCGTGCTGGTGCGCCTGCAACGCCTGCTGGCCCTGGAGCCGGGGTCGCTGCTGCGCCTGCTCAACCGCCCGCCGCAGTGGCTGCAAAAGGAAGACGTGAAGGAGTTGCGCAAATCCACCGAGGAGTTTGCGCTGATCATCAACGACCTGACCGCGTTGGGTGAGCGCATCAAGCTGTTGCAGGAAGAGATCGCCGCTAACCTGAATGAACAAAGTAACCGTACGCTGTTCACCCTCACGGTGGTGACGGTGCTGGCGCTGCCGATCAATATCATTGCCGGGTTTTTCGGCATGAACGTGGGGGGTGTGCCGCTTTCGACTGACCCGGAGGGGTTCTGGATTCTGGTGGCGTTGGTGGCGACGTTTACCTTGATTGCCGGGCGCTGGGCTTTCCGCAAGCGCAAGGATTATTGAGCCGCGTCTCGACCTGAAAGGGGATCAAGGGTGGGCGCTGGCTTGTTTGCGATAGCCATAGGTATATACGTGTTTTTTACGGGTTGAGTGCTGTGGTTGTCGGGGGCGCGCTGGGTACATATCCGTTGTTTGAGTAACGGCCGCTATGGGTTCCGCCCTTACGGCGGGTCACTTTGGAAAAGCCCCAAAGTAACCAAAGGGCTCTTGCCCCACCACTCGGCACCTCGCTTAGGCTCGGTGTGCCCTCGCTCC
>NZ_LXJP01000066.1:0-34890 GCF_001728855.1 Pseudomonas sp. AP19
CAAGCCAGATGTTCGCGATAGAAAAACAATGGAGCAGTTGTACAAAGCTGCGGATCGACTGGCGATGGGTGCGAAACTCTATGGCTTCGACGCATTTCATCGGCTCGCAAGAGCTTTGGGCACCTACAGTCAAACGGTAAACAACCATTCACGAGATGAGGGCTTCAATCGGACTGAAGCTGACGCGCTTGTCGTTGCGTCCCTACAGATGATATTCCGCTGCATGGACGAATACTCCGCTCGTGGGAAGGTCTCAATCTTCACCAGGGATATGGAGAAAGCCCTACTAGCCAAGTCCGATCCAGGCATCGTCCAAGCTATTGACGAACACCAAATTACCAACCAAGAGCTGAATCAACCAACTGATTCGCCAGAGCCGATTTCTGTGCTGGTTGGTGAGTTGATTGAAGCAGATACAGTCCCTGAGCTACGCGAGTATCCAGAGGGTGTCGACGGTGGCCACATCGAACTCTATCGCGAGGAATTTGTTCTCTACCACTCCATTCTGCTCGCCTTTAGCGAGGCCAACCGACCTCATTTGTCGCGTGACATTTGCAGAGCTGCGCACTCAATTCACGGCATCTCAGGATCTGTGAATTGTAAAGTATTGCACGAGGTATACGGTGTCCTGGAGTCTCGATTTGAAGTCATGTTCACAGCTGGTAAAGCACTAACTGCTGAGGACACATCAGTGCTTTCAGATCTACTCGTTCAGACCCACAAGTACATGCTGGATTTCCCGTGGGTGACAGAGACTATTCGCTTAGGTGCTTGGGTCGCGATGGCGGCCACGATTGGTGAAGATATTGAGGAAGCGCAATTCACTGAAATGCCTGCTGTGATTGCCAAGCCTTCAACCGAGCAGAAGGTAGCGCTCTTAGACGCTCACACCGAAATAGATCTTAATGCAGAGGTGCAAAAGATTCCGCATGCAGAATCTTTTCTGGTCGAAACGCAACGACCGAGCCCGGCAGTAGAAGAAGACATGGTCCCCGTTCATACGGCTGAGGAAAAGGCCCCAGAGTACAACGAGGATTTCCAGTTCTACCTGGACGAAGCTGAAGATGTGTTCCCTGATCTGGAAAGCAACGTTGCGGCCTGGCTCGAGGATATGAACGACAAGGATTTGGTGCTGACCATCAAACGTAACATGCACACACTGAAAGGTGCGGCTTTGATGGCGGAAGCACAATCGATCGCGGCAATTACGCATTCGATGGAAAGTCTGTTCGAAAGCCTTTCAATCAAGCTTATCAAACCAAGCCTAGAATGCGCCCGACTAGTCATGCACGTAATGCAAGCCATGACGGCGATGACGGAAGATGTAAAGAAGGGCCGTGCATACCCAATTCCGAGTGTTCTTATCCAATGCCTAGAGCACTCCGTGAACACAAACACGATCGACCTTTCACTGCTTCATTCAGACCAAGCGGGTCCAGTTGCGCGATTAGCCGAGCACATTCAGAGCTCGGCCCGAGCTGAATTTCCTCTTGAATATGCTAACGAAGACAAGGATCAAGTCGATCAACCTTTGGACACAGCCTTTGTGTCAAATGAAATGCGGGCGGTTTCAGACCCCGTTGAAGACTCCGGTGCTCAAAGTGAAAACAAACCGGCCCGCAAAAAACGAGGTGGTCGCGGGAAAGGAGGCAAAGGACAAACACCAACGGTTGCCTTCGAGCTGGATAATGATGGCGAGGTTGTCTCAACTGTTCATGCAGGTGAAAGTCACCAAGATGTACTTGCGCAGGAAATCAACGCTGATGTTCCTGAACTGAGGACAGCCTCGTACCATCCTCAAGCCCCAGAGCTCCTGAGTCCCTCGGTCAATATCCTAGCTGATGAATCGATTGCCGATCCCGACTTTGCTAAGGAACCAGAATCTCAACAACAGCATACTGAAGACCAAAACCAAGTCGAACCTATTGAAAAGATTCCGCATGCAGAATCTTTCCAGGGCGATCCTGTACGTGCTGAATACGCCCGCCAAGCATCCGAGGCTTTCGACAGGCTCTACACCATCAAGATGGACAGCGAGATTGGAGTCGATCAACCGATCGTCTCCAACGCTGTGCTGGATCTGTTAGCGCGTGAGCAGGCCCAAGCCAGTAGTGAGGGCAAAAAAACTAACGGGGGTACCTCCGAAAAGATCCGCGTTGAGCTTCATCTCTTAGAAGCTGCGGCGGAAAGGGCTTCGGAGTTGGTCGCAGTTCGCTACCGTCTTAGCGCCCTGAACGAGGAGGCGCACATTCGTCTAACCGGTGCCCGTGAATTACTCGAGGCCAACAGCCTCCAACACGGTCAGCTTACGACAGCCCTTCGGAGCTTCTTCAACAATCAACCTCAGACCCGGAAATTTGAAGATGCTGCTGAAGCGGATCTGGAGCGCTTCAATGACCTTTCAGCGATGCACGTTGCAATGGGTGCGCAAGTTGATGAAGTCCGTGAACAGGTTCACGAGATATTTTCGTATATCCGCCAAATGCGTAATGCCCTGTATGAGCTTGATCCAGCTCTAATCGGACTTCAGCGCGATTTGCTGCATTCGCGCTTGGTACCATTCCTCAACGCCCGACAGAAGCTGACTGGGGCTGCAAAGACAGCCGCGAAAGCAACCGGTAAGGAAGTTGAAGCAACGATGGAGGGTGAAGACGTCATCATGGATAAGATGATGCTGGACGCAATATCTGACCCACTGACTCACATTCTTCGGAACGCCATAGACCACGGTATCGAAGCACCTGCAGAACGTTTGAAGCTCGGGAAGCCTGAGGTGGGCGCTGTCAAAATCAAAGCATCCCGCCGAGCTAAACATATCATTATCGAAATTAGTGACGATGGTCGAGGCATTGATGTTGATGCCGTACAACGTAAAGCCATTGAGATGAAGATCATCTCCGACAACGATCAACTGAGCCGTTCGGAGATTATGCGACTGATCACCCATAGCGGATTCTCGACCGCAGCTAAGCTGACGCACGTCTCTGGCAGGGGCGTTGGGATGGATATCGTAGCAACCACTGTTGAGGGGCTTGGGGGGCGCCTCTACATCGAAAGCGAGAAGGGTATCGGCACTCGGTTTCTGATAGAGCTGCCATTCACGATCGGTTCAAACAAAGCGATGATAGTGAGCTCCGGTAGCCAATGGTTTGCGATTCAGAGTTATTCGATGGTTCAGGTGTTGCTGGTCTCTCGTAGTTCACTGGCAGCCCAAAGAGCCGCAAATGGCTTCGCTACTGTCACATACGATGACCGCAGCTTCGACGTCGTGCACCTGGCAGATCTGGTTGCTATGCCGGACTCAAGAATTTCTGATCAGAAGGGCGGGGATGTAACTGTCATTCTGTGCCAGCAAGGTGATGAGCGAATAGCTATTGAAGTTGCTGAAGTTGACTCGATGCCTGAAATCCATATCAGAAAACTGGAAGGCATGCTCGCAAATGTCCGAGGCTTGGTAGGTGAAACTGAGATGCAGGATGGCAGTCCTGTCTTCGTGCTCGACGTGATGGAAATGGCTCGACTGAACCTCAAACAAGGCTCTAAAGGCTACCAAGTACGGCAGAACCGAGTTCGTTCTCTGAAGCGAGAAAACAAGCCAACCGTTTTGGTAGTCGACGACTCTAGGAGCTATCGCAGTCAGCTTGAGCGGATCTTCACTGGCTTCGGATACACCGTCATCACAGCCGTTGACGGCCAAAATGCTCTGCACAAATTGGGAACGATCGATAAGCCTGACCTGATGCTCGTCGATGTTGAAATGCCAAATATGAATGGGTTCGAATTCACTGAGGCGATTAGGCGCAGGCAGGAGTTTGACGATACTCCAATCATCATGATCACTACCCGAACTGGCCTGGAAGAAAAAGCAATGCGCGCCGGTGTGACCAAGTATTTGCTTAAACCTTGTGATGCAGCGTCCCTTCAACAGGCTGTTGCTCTGATCAAGGCGCAGAAGTCGGTCGAGGAATCCGCAGCATGAGAATTGGCGTTGTAAGCACGAATGAGGTCCAAAAGGCTCTGTTCACTGAGCTTCTGGCACCCTTGGTCGGCGACTTGATCATGTATGACATCTCGCATGCAAAAGACGGCGACCTGGAAATCAGCAATGCACATATCCTTCTGGTAGACATGGCGGACTCGAACGTCGTGGAATGTGAGGAGGTGATGGAGGCACTGGGTCGTGAAGAGCCCATCTGTCTTTTGCACGATAAAGATCTGTATGCCATGGCTCCACGGGATCGCATCTCATGGCGAAACCGCACGATCGATGAAATCAAAAAGGCTCTGCCGGACCTGGCCAACGAATTGGATGAAAAAAAGGATGAGGCGGACAATAAGAATGTGCCCGACCTTTGGATCATTGGTGCGAGTTCAGGTGGGCCACAAGCATTGCGCCAGTTCTTTGGAGATCTTCCACGGATGCCCATATCGATTTTTGTTGCCCAGCACATGTCTGAAGCTGGATACGGTCAAATGCTTGCGCGCTTGAAAGATGTAGCGCCTGGGTGGGGAGTTCAATCTGCGGAATCAGGCATGAAAATCAAGCCAAATTCCGTGTACCTGGTCCCACGCGATAACACGATTGTGATCAATGCTGGGGTGATTCAGCTTCAGCCATACAGTGCTCAATCTGTGTCTTTCAACCCATGCATCGATGCTGTGATCCGTTCCGTCTTCGATTGTCACCCGCACCTCGGGGTGATCATATTGTCTGGAATGGGCATGGATGGATCAGGTGGGATCAGAACGATCAAGGGCAAAGCTAAAATGATTATGGCCCAGGATCACGAATCATCTGGAGCGAAGAGCATGCCAGACTCCGCGCGCAATACTGGCGCAGTCCAATATTCGGCCAACCCTGAAGGCCTAGCCAGAAAGCTTGCACAAATTTACGGACAGAAAACGTTCTGATTGAAAGGCTACCCAAGGGTAGCCTTTTTTATCCGGGTCAGTTGTTGTGTGAATTGGGAGCGGTAGCTGAACGGAGCAAGTCCCCGATCGCCGTACGCTGATCTTCGACACATCGACTTGCGACCTCGCGAATTAGGTCCAGTGCCCCCGGATTCGAAGTGGCAATCAAGTCCAAAAGAAACTTCAACTGTAGCTCTGAGTCGACGGGGTATTCGTCAGGAGGGAATTCAGTCTTAAGAAGCGTCTGGGGTCCAATTTTAGTTGTGACCTGTATTCGGGTGTTGGGCATCAGCGTCGCGAAATTGCGAAGTAGAGGTGAGGTGTTGATTTGTACGCTTGGCATAGTGTGTTCCTCATGGTCGGGACCACTCTATGCGCTAAACGACGTGCCAGAAGCCCATCAACCACACGTTTGCGGGGTACAGAACCCCATGATCTCATCGTAGGACTTGCAGCAAACGACCGGGACCCACCACACAAAGGTATAGATCTCTTCCAGGGATACAGGCCACAAGCGCATCGCGGTATCGAGCAAATAGCCGCCGGCCTCAAACCCGACTGTTACCCCTGGAGAGGTCTGCTGCAGCTTGCCTACCGAAAGTGATGCATTGAATGGGAAAGACCCTACAGCAAAGCCACTGACATGAATTGCTCGGTAGGCAGCCTTGCCCGCGGCGATTGCCGCATTGTCATCGTGATCAGCCATCTGTCGCGGATAGAGAGGTCCCCACTTGGTACCGATGCAGATCTCGGACCCGAAAAGAGAAACGCTCGAAGTAAGAGGGTTAGTACAAGCAACCATACCCAGGGCGGACGCGATACCGATGTCTCGACACCCGGTGTTCCAAGTTGGATCGAACTCAGTGTCGTAGATCATTTTCGGAAAGCAGCTGGGCAAGGCTTGGTTGAAAGCGCCAAGGGCTTTACTTTGCAGAACGTTAGCTGCCGCACCACACACATCAAGCATGCTGGTCAGCCCAACATTTGTAGTCCGAGCAAAATCAGGACCGCAAAGCTTGCAGCTTTGAAAGGCCATCGCGAGATCGAGAGCCCAGTCTGGGATTTCCCAGAGGCGCACGTGCATGGAGGTATAGGCATTGTTGTCAGTGCCGACACTGAGGGGACCGCCGAATGGCTGGCCCAAGGCAGTATCACCCCCGCCTTTGATTACTTCACAGATAGCCACGGGCTGGTAGTGCGAAACGATGAGGTAGTCTTCACACCACCAGCAACAAGGCCCATAAACCATATAGCTAAGGCTAATTGGATCAATGACAAGCAGAGTCGCCAGAGATGTTACGGCGGCCTCAGCGTCTTCAGGCTTGAGCCCCAGGCCCAGGCCGGACGCAGCTGCTAGAGCGGTAACCGCGGAAAGCTTGTTGAACTCGCGTCGAGTCGTCATCCCAATCTCCAAAAAGGAATCTTTACCTAATAGTGGAGTTGGAGTGCCCTAAAACGGGCTAAGGGATGTTGGTTGCAGGTATGTGCGATGGCCAACGCAGGGCCTCTCCCGTATCGTCAGAGTCGCAGCCTTGCCCCACGCCGAGGGCAGCAGCGAGTTGGACTGATAGGTGATGGCCGGCTTCGAGGTCTGGAGCTGGATCAAGAACAGATACCGAGGAGTCCGGATTAGCCGCTTGGTACAAATAGCCAAGGGGGTTTCTGACTAAACCACAGCTTGATCGCCCATCAGTCTGTTCGAGCGCGACACAAGGGCCAGAGGTACAGTTCAAGTAGGTGTTGGCCAGCATGCAAGGTGCAACCGAGCAGCAATAGCCGCACCCGTTGCAGGACTCACCCGATCTAGGTTTTGAGTAGGTAAAGAGATTGATCATTATGGAGTCGACCTCCAATTCGCTGTCGAGTCAATTAAGGGCGAATGACATGCCTCGGAAGGGAACACTCACCAAAGGCGCCTGACCGTCAAGGCTCATAGCTTCGTCAAATGAGGGGTTCATAACGTGCACTGTGGGGTCGGAGGCATCCATCCGAACAACCACGAGCACTCGCTCTGCGTCGGTCTGTGGGCAGCGGCCTGTAACGTAGACATCGTGCTCAGATACATAAGCACAGATTCGACTGCGATACCGGTCCGCCCCGAACTCACCCTTTCGTGGCTTAAGTGCAACAAGCGCACCAGACACGTTCAATGAAAGGTCATGCTGTACTTCAAACATCAGATCACCCACCTGTGCCTGGCCCTCAGTGCTCCAAACATCACCATCGAACGAGAAGGATGCTTCGCCCGACTCACCCATGCCAGTTTGAGAATGGAGGAGCTGCTTGAACTGTTCGAGAGCTAGTGCGCGGAACTCTTCAGCATTGAGGTGCGCGGGGAGTGTGACATTGAGGACACCATTGAAGTTTACTGGAAGGCTGATGCTTTGGGTCTGTTCGTTACGCACTGTGTTCATGGTGATGCCCCTGAGAGAATGGCTTGAGTATCCGCTCATCGAGCTGTGCCACCAGCGCAAACCACATAAAATGGGGTAGTGGGCGGCCACTATTAGGGTATTAGCAACGGGAGACTTTGTCGTGATTGACGTGCCATCGAATTTGATTTGGATTGTAGGCTTTGTGTTACTCGTGATTGCACTGGCGTTCCTCTGGAACCTGAAGCTGAGCAACCATGCGTCCGAGGCGCAGCATTATGAGCATCCTCCTGAAATGTCGCATCCAGTGAATGAGGTAAGGCGCTATAAGGGCATGCCGGTGCTTGCGCCCGCACCACCACCGGTGGAAATCATCCTGGAAGCAGAGACAATTGCAGCGGAAGAGGAGATCAAGCCGGATGAGTCAGAAACCGACAAACTCAATGATGTACCGGACTGCGAGGATGCCGAACGCATGCTTTCGCTGGCATGGAAACTTGAGGTGAACGGTGATTTTGAAGGGCGTGATGAGTTCGCCGGCATGGTAGTAGAGAAACCAGATGCCTCACCACGTCAACGAGACCGGGCCCATGCCATGTTGCGCCGAGACAGCATGGCCTGAAAACCTTGAACATCTTCAGATGCCTGGTAGTCCTCGACAGTGTGATCGAGCATCGTTGAGCATTCCTCGTCGAAACGATCCCCAGTGGGGCTGTTGCGCCACTTACATGCCCCCACTGACACCGTAACGATGCAGTCATTGATTCGATGGATACCTACCAAGCTCTCACCACACTTGATGGCCATCTTGGACACGTTCGAGGCCGATGATCGAATCGTGAAATACACCTGCCCATTACTCATCAGGTCGGCACCCACGAAGGTACCCATAACGCCCTGGACTTCTACGTCGGCCCCAGGAAGAGGCAATCGATCGTTCACATGTCACCCCACATTTCGAAGAGCGTCTCAGCGAATTCAGAGTCGCGAATTTTACCGATAGCCTGGATCTCCAACTGACGCACACGCTCTTTAGAGAGGTTCATTTCTACGGATAGCTCTGCCAAGGTTTTTTCCCGGGCGTCGCCCATGCCGAAGCGATTGATGAGTACGAAGATCTCTCGCTGAGTTAGAACGTCTCCCAGGGCACTTTCGACAAACTGGCGCGTGCTGTCGTCTTCGATCTCAGACATGAAATCATTATTGGTGTCAGCGAGCAGCTCATGAAGACCATCTGACTCAGCAGAATCAGTGCCCTGGAAAGCAGTGTCGATTGATCTCTGACCGCCGGCGAAGTGGACCAAGTCACGAACAATGTCTTGGTCCAGCTTCGTTGCCTCTGACAGGGTTTTGATCGACACGTTTGGTTGATCACGTAGCATGTTTGCAATCAAGCGGCGGTGTTTATGCATACCTTCTGGGAGGCGGATGGACTCTTGATCAGCCAGGTCTCGACTAATGGACACATTGATCCAGGTGAGCGCGATCGTCGAGAAGCGAAAACCCATCTCAGGTGCAAAGCGGTATACCGCACGGGTCAAACCCATGTTGGCTGCAGACCGAGCAATTTCTTTGTCGGCATAACGGAAGCGGCCGATTTGCTGCTCTACCAGACGAACATTTGCGTTGGTGAAAATATCAGCGCATTTCTCGATATCACGATCGACGCGGTTGAAAACGGACCAGGCTGAAAGAATCTCGATGGCTGGTGCTTCGCCGGTAGACGCGGCCTCAAGGATAGCTTGCTGACGGCCGGTAATACCGAGACGAAGCTTCTTCATCGCAGCGGGCGGGAAAAGCTTAAGCTCGTAGCCGCCAGAGATCAGCAAGGCTGGAATCAACTTAGGGGATGTCCAGTTGCCAGAGATGATCCCTTCAACCTTAATCCTAGGGATCCGAACCTCATCACAGATAAACTTGATCAGATCACGAGTACGAGCACTCAGCTCCTTGCAGTTGACGCGAAATTGATCAGCCGCACGATTCAAGATGTAGTCGTAGGGAACGATCTCAGCAAGCTTCAGACGAAGCTCATCACGAACAGCGGCGCTGAAGAGAGTGCCGTCCATGCCTTCGGCCGCATAGCCACGAAGTTCGCTAATCAGGGTACGGATTGTATTTAGCTTGCGTCGAACAAGTGAGGCGAATTTCTGATCAGCAATAGCCTTTGCAGCCTTGTGGGCCTCTTTCGCTGAGTAGTCGCCTTCAGGCAGGGTACCGACACGCAACCACGCACCGTCGTGGTAGATCAATGCAACCGCTTTGTCGACCTTGTCCTTCTCGCCCATGGCATCCCAGATATCCTCGACCATCGCAGAGACGATGCTCGTATCGACGGCCAATGCCCGTACCAGGTCCAGTTGACCCATGAGGATTCTGAAGCCCAGAGCTTGCTCATCTTGAGCGCTCAGGAGCCCCTTGGGGCCCTCGATAGCTGGAAGTGCCGGGGTGTGGGTAGGCAGATTGAAGCCGTTGCCAATACGGGGCTCTGCCGGGCTTCGGTGCTGTGTTGAAAACTGAGTCGCGACCTTGCTCATCATTTATCTCCAGAGCCGGGCCTTAAAGGCGCACCGGCATCAATACGAAACTGTGTGATGGAAAGTCTCGAGCTCTTAGGAGCGTGCCAGAAGCAGCTCCAGAAAAAATCACATCGATTTCGGCAGCTCCGAGAGAACGTACAATTTCACCGGCAAGTGAGCCGTTGAATCCGATCTCCAGTGGTTCCGCGTGGTAGTCACAGGCGAGAACATCGTCGGCCATGTCTTCGGCCCGGCCGCCAACAGACTGAATCGAAATTGAGTCAGCCGAGACTGCGAGTCGCACCAAAGACACTGCACCTTCGGATAGGAGTCCGACGCGGGCCATTGCGCCAGCAAAATCGTCACGGACAATGCGAGCGACGTCGCCTCTCTCAGCAGCTGCTACCAACTTCCGGTAATCTGGGAATTTGCCTTCAACCAGTTTCGTGTGAAGCACACCACCCTCTCGAGTAAAGCGGGCCATGCTGCCTGAGGTTGCAATCTGGACATTTCCGGTGCCAACAAACTGGCAAACATCTTCAATACCGCTGCTCGGCAGGATGAAGTTCTGCATCGGTTCGCCTGTCACAGGGACATCAATAACACCCAGACGAAATCCATCAGATGCGGCGAGGGTCATGAGCCCCTGTTGGAAGTCGAACAGAATGCCATTGAGCATGACCCGAACGTCATTGCGAGCCGCACAGAAACCTACTTGATGAACGGCGGTACTAAGAGTGATGCCAGCGATATTCAGCTCACCCTTGCTCTGGTCTGCAGTGAACTCCATTACGGGGAAGTGATCGGCAGAAATTGTGGCTAGGGAGAAGCGCGATCGTGCAGCAGAAATCACGAGCTTAGGCTCAACAAACTGGATGGAAACCATCGAGTCTTTTGCCAGAGCTGAAATCACTTGGTCGAACTTTACTGCAGGGACGCAGACAGCAAACCCATCGCCCTGCAGGGTGAACAGGTCGGGTGGAATGGAAAGGCTCATTTGCTTCTGACCGTTATGGGCAGACAGCAACAAACCTGTGGCATCTACCTGAATCAAAAAATGGCCGTAGACGTCAGTAGCTTTGCGCAGGGGTACACGTGAAACGGTTTTAAGGTAGTGAGCTAGATCGGAACACTTGATCGTGAATTTCATGGGCTAATCCCTGTAAGGTATAGCCCATGATTACTTGCTAAAGGGTGTGCCAGAACCACCCGGACTGATCAATTATTAACCATGCCCTGTGAGTGTTGTCACCGCATGAGTTGCGCAGGGTTATGCACACATTTGTCCCCTGAAATTGTGGATAACCTTACATTGCTTCGATCAGAACCTTGCTGAATGCGGTGGTAGCTTCACGTCCGTCGACTCTAAAAGAAGACTTCTGTGCAAACCTGGCCATGTCACTGGCTACACGGCGCGCGTAACCAACTTGCCCTGAACGGTCGAATAGCGGCTTAGAATGATGCTGTCGTTGTCCCAATCAACGGACGTAACCCACCAAACCTGCAGATCGGCGGAGCGGGGCATCATCTCGTCATCATCTTTACCAACGAGCAGTACCGCTACGCCGGTGGCCACGCGGATGTTGGCCTGGATTTCACCGTGGTGGCCCGCCAGCACAGCCTTGAACGGCTTCACGCCTCGAGCCTTCTCCCACATTCGATCGAAGGTTCCACCTGAGACGCAGGACTGGGAATAAAAGGTTTCGTCAGAGGGACGAAAGACCCCTACACAGGTACGCATACCAAGCGCATCGAGGCGTCGGGCGTCATCAGGGTTGAAACCCATCTTGAGTCGGATTGCGGACATCAGCAATTCGTTGAGAGCGGCGCTCTTTTGTCGATCACCAATAGATTTTGCAATGCCAGCTGCGGCCGCGAGCATGAAGGCCAGGCCTGTAGATACAGCTTCGTTAGTTGTCTTCATCGACCTAGCCTCAAGCAATAGCGGGTTGAACATCTGGATTCAGTGCGCCGTGTACTTCGAAAGTGCCAAGGTCTGAGTAGACATTGGCTGATACCCCGTGCGGGAAAAGCTCTCCATCCCGCACAATGCGTACACGCCAGTTCCCGAGGTTCGTATCTAGAGCCTGGAACACGGTACCGCTGATAGCCGGTGCGAGCTCAGAGATGGCATGGGGCGTGAAAGTAACGCGGTCCAGCGGGTTGACCGGGCAACTGAGCAAAGTGGTGGCTGGGGCAGGACATTTTTGAACATTATTCACGGGAGAAAGTCCGAATGGCTTGATTGAAGCCATGTTCCCCCGGAACGGCGCGTGCCACGAGCGGGTAGGGCTGATTAAAACCACGAACTGCCCTAGGTCACCGAATCCGGCTCAGCTCGCACCAGCCAGATAGTGCTCAGATCCTAGCTCAGCAGGGGTAATCCGCTGAATCTGCCAGCCCCGATGAAATAGCTGCCCGTCTTTGACCAACCAGGTATCACCAAGCAGGCTCGTCATGTCTGCCGCTACCTTGGCTGCGATTTCGCCGACCGTGAATTCGAGCGATTCACCTTTTGCCTGTCGCTCATCGGCCAGGAATCTGAGATGTGCAACTTGCTGATCGGCAATGATCGACGTGAAGCGACAGTCAGGCTTTCCGGCCTGGCCTGAGGCGATGAACGCTGCCTTCAAATCTTCGTTGTTCATCTGGCCTGCTCGGGATAACCAGCTGGCATCACGTTCAGCGCGCCACCGACACTCAGCTTCGACTAGCTCAGGGGTTGTGAGCTTGCCGATATCTTCTCGATGCCAGCATACAAGATGTGCTGTTGTGGTCTCAGCAGCCTCATCAGCTTCCCAAATGCGCCAAACGAACCCAAGTGCGTCCCAGCCCGGGAATGTCACGGTGAAATCCGTGGGATTTCCACCCTCAAGTCGGGTCCAGACATCCTGGCAGATAGCGACCCCATGTCGCGAGTCCCACTCAGGTGCCCACTCAGCGGGCCCGAAAGGGAGGTGGACTGGCGTGTCTGACTCGACAACGTTGTACCAGGGATAGCTATGGTTCAGCGGGGGGCGAATGACCAATGGCCTCAAACCCTTCAATAGCCGTTGGTACAGAGAGGACTTTGCAAGGATGTGGTTTTCCACTCCTCCCTGTGCTGATACGACTTCGCGATACCGGGTCAGCACGCGTTCTTCACTCTGGGGTTCTATCACGGGAGGTACTCAACGGCAGTGGCGGCAGATACCGCTCGGGGCTTGATCAGCAGTGACAAATTGGCCGCAGGCACCACACCTAGGAGTAAAACGGCGCTGGGTAGGGGGCCGCAATAAGGTTATGCCTGTCCCTTCAAGAGCATCAGAAACTGTCATGGTTACCGCCGAAGCAATAGGGCGTGCCTTTGCGTCGACGTATGACTTAGGCCAGACCTGCCGGGTACATGCGGAGGCTTCGCTGCCGAAATGAGAGAAAGCCTCGTCGAGTGTGAAAACAGAGGCTTTCGTCAGATCAGTAGTCAGCGCATCACCGCTAATCCAGAACATGTCGTTCCCGTCAAAATGGAACCTGGACGCCACATAACACAATTCAGTTCCGGCTCTAGGGACCCAATGGATACCGATGTACTGGAAGTCGACCGCCATCTCGTGTCGTGGTCTGACGAAGCTCAGAGGCCAGGGAATATCGCTCCAACGTGATGCGTGTTGACTCAAAGCATCGTCACGAGTGAAAACCTGAGCCTGATTGAGGTCTGTGGTATAGGACCCACCCTCGCGCCACCAGTTGATCCGGCTACCGATAAGCTCGCGGGAGTCTTGCAAGATGAACTGTTCCATTTCCATCAACCCCTTCAGCTATAAACTTTCAGTCAGCTTCACCCGGATCGCTGAGATGATTTGCGAGTGCGAAGCACCTGAGGGCAGGCCAACCAGGTCTGCACAATCCTGAAGCTGGTGTAGCACCTCAAGGGCGGGTTCTGTTGGAGCGTTCGCATTCCACCGCTTTGCGATTTCATCGCCCAACTTACCGGCGTCGTCCATTACCGCCATGGCGTCAACCAAGCGATCATTTGAATGGAGTCGAATCGAGGCGAAGGCCAGATTCATGCTCTTGCCTTCACCTGAAAATGCGAGCTGGACATGGCCGTATTTCGGGTTTCGTACAGCAATCAGCTTCAATGTGTCTGTATCAACAAACCCTTCAACACCATCAAAGTTTGGAGTGATGATCATGTGAACCTCAAGTGGAGTTCAGAATGGCGCTACCACGTCGCCGTCCAGGCTATAGAAGACCTGTTTGTTTACGGCGTTGTGCTGTGAGTCAAGATAAGCGGCTCGCCACATGACATCGGGTATTTGTACGGAGAGCTTCGAAGCTATCTCTTTGAAGTGAGCAAGGTCTGAAGGATGCCCGACGTCATCAAGGTTGCTATATACGATACCTTCATCGCAATCATCTAAGCCTTCCACGCTATCCTTCTCGACAACCATGTAAAAGCCCTGGAGAGGCCGGTCCCAGCCCAGCTGAACGCGAACCAAGCAATTGCTTTGCGCGTGGTATAACTTGACGAAATGCTGGCTCATCCGACCTCCTAATTCGTTATGTCGCACAGGCTACATATCCGTCCGGCATTCACATATCCAAAACAGGCTAAGTTTTTTCGCCAGCGGCCAACGCTGTGAGCGCGCAGCCAGAGATAAACGCCAGCGCCATGGCGATCCAGCCGAAGCTGTTACGGATGAAGCCTTCAACGGCGGCACCGTAGGTAAGCGAGAAATACTGCATGCCAAGGCCTACTAGCAGAATAAGAATGGCTCCGAGGCTATAAATCAAACTGCGCATGATGATGCTTCCTTGTTGAGTGAGCACATCATCAAGGCGTTCTAGCCGTGCCAGAAGCCTTTGCGCTTACACGAATGGCGAAAACATCCACCGGCAGATCACCAAAGTGTTCATGCACAATTGATTGCTCTTCAAAGCCCAGCCACGGAAGCAATATCTCTCGCTCTGCATCGCCCTTTTTGGGGTATCCCCAACAGACCCTAACCATGTCGTAAGTCCGTCCTTCGAGTCGAGTTCGCCAGTAGGGAGTCTGCAGCCGGAATTCAAACGTTTTGGTGCCGGCCTTGATCTGATGGAAGTAGGTGCCGATCAAGTTGAGCGTCAGGATCTTCAAGGGGTCTCCTCAGATGGTGCTGTATTGAGTCCACTAGAGGTGAGGGCGCAGTCGCACAGGTCAGTGCCAATGGGGAAGGGGGTGTTGAGGCACATTTCAAACATTCGATAGACCTCCAGGGCGAGGTGTACCCGGAAGAGTTAATGGCGGCCCCCAAAAGCCGAAGGCAGAATCTCTACACCTTAACGCCACCGCGGGGAGCGAACACCTTCGCGCGAGGGATCCAGGGGCTATTCTGGTCCATCACCCCAACGCATCCAGGCCAGTTTCCTTATTGCAGCAATCCCAATACCCACCAGTAGAGCCAGGAAATCAGAAGTATTTCCAAGCCATGTTGCGATCGCCAGAGTAGGCAAAATCGATGCAAAGGCGATGATGGCGAGTCCGGCCGGGCTTCTAAGCCAGAAATACATGCTACCCATAGTGATCTCTCCATAGTCAGTCGGGCTGAGCGCCCCTTATTCGCTAAGACAAGATATTAGCCGAAAGGTCGATTCGTTGAACTCAGCCTAAAGACACAGCCATTCCATTCCTCAGGTCGATTTTTGATAACCATGTTTTGGGTTGGTGACTAACGACGACGTGGCATCGTTGACCTTAGATTCCGGTAATAACTGCCTAACTCGTTTGAATACTCGGTGCGTAAGAACAGCATCGCTCTTCTGCTTGTTGCAGCGGCTACCCCCACGTTGGTCGTGGCTGGTGACAAGCACGGCTCTGATCGCTGCCCTCAGGAAGCGCACGGCCGCTTCGAGGTTGGCTAACAGGGTCACGGCCGTGACTTCGTAGGCGGCCTCGGCAAGTCATTGACCTGAACAAAGATCAGCGCAAAGCAGTTCGTGAGGCCGGCCTTGATGAGCACCATACTGTCAGCAAGATCAACCGTGACTATCTGGACAAGCTCTTTGCGGCTGATAAGGCCGTCATGAAGAAGGCAATCGAGGATGTTCGATCCGAATCTGAAGGCAAGATTCGTGAGGCGCTTCTGAAGCTTGACGACGAACACCGCGCAGAATGGGAAGAATTCCAGAAGTGGAAAGCAGCCAAGAAAGGCTTAATGGAAGCGCCACCTGGTCTACGCAACCGGCTGGCGCTCAGATTAGATTCCCTATGCGGAATACTAAGGCGTCGCCCTCTCAGATCTTCTCGGCAAAGCTGGGCCGCGCCCCCGAACAGAACTGGGCAAAGCTGTCGATCATCTCGCGTGAGTCGTTGACGTCGATAGTGAACTGGGCCTTCAAATCAGTTGCCTCTTTCTCATACGAGAAACCGACCGTGCGACCTCCTCTGAATGCAGCCAACTGCTCTGGGGTCGGATCGAAGGTTATGTATGAAAACCCGTTCTTCAAGTTTGGGCCGACTTTTCCGTTACGAACTGGGAATCTCTTGTTGTCAACGATCAACGACAGCTTATCCATCAAACCTAGCACGCTGGTGTCGTACCAAGCCTTGTAGAAAGCTCCCATCGACACGCCACCTTGCGCATTGCACGACATCCCAATCCTACCGGTACCGGTGATCTTGGTTTGCTCACCCATCAAGTACACAAGCCCATGCTCTCCTCGAATGGTCCAGGTTGCGGTTAGCGACCCAGCGTTCACGAGATCCAGCTCATAGGATTCGAGCGGGGTTAGGTAATTCATGTCTGCCGGCCCGGCTTTCGAGGCAACCTCAAGCAAACGAAGGTCGATTCCAAGATTGCTGAGGTGGTTGGCAAGCAGGGTAGAGGTAATCTGACCCGTAGCAATGTCTGTGTCTCCAGCTACTCCGCTGGCCTTGAAGAACTGGTGGACACCCATCTTGGATTCACCGTCCATCAAACGAAATACCCCACCGGCGAAGGCAAATGGGCAGGCACTCTCACAGAAACCCGAGCTGGGGTTGGTGTGAGGACCATTCCACACGCCAATTCGTGTTGAATACCCGCGCTCTCGGATCAATTGTCCGAGCTCCATAGCCGCAATCAAGTCCCCACCATGGGAGTTGAAGTACACAAACCCAACCTGCCGATCATTCAGGAAGCCCCTCTTGCGAAAAGCTTCGACTGTCGGCCGGTGGATATATCCATCGATGTAGACCTCGGGGATGTCCTGAGGAGTCTTAGGTGATACGAAATTGATCTGGGCTGGTACCAGTCGCTTATCAACATGATCCTTGCCCGCTGGCGCGGCGAAAACGGTGCAGCTCACAAGCAAGGTAGCGAGGGCAAGCAATGGGCGAATCACGAGCGCTCCTCGACCTGCTTGAGGAAAACGAGACCTGATTGGGATGATAGAAACTCAGCGAGTTTCGAGCCCGCGGCAAGAATGACTCCAAGGTCAGTTCTCTTGAGCCGGATACCTTCCTGACATATGGCTCCAGCAGCGTCCAACTCAACCCCCAAGGCAGCACAGAGACGCCGAGCTTCGGCCTCGATACAGGACCAGGCATCAGACTGAAAGCCTTCGTCATCAATGCGGTCAGCGGACCATGTGAACGGTATTTCAACATAGTGCTGAACGTGGAGCGTGGGGGTTGCTGCGTGGGTCATGGTCATCATGCTTGCCTCATCAATACTTAATGATTGCATGGTGATGGAGTAAGACGTGTGCCAAAACCGGTGTGCCAAAATTAGTCTGTGGGAACCCGCGTGCCCGGTTTACCAGCAAGCTCGCTGACACCCAGGACAATGCGCTGGACCTCATCATCCAAGCGTTCACGGGGCACAACCCAACGCAGGCCCAAATAGTCAACGCTGCAGGCAGAGTGCGGCCGCAGCCATGTCAGCGGCCCGGGGCGCTCGCAGAAGAGCGTGCCTCGGAATATACCCACCTCTCGCATGCTGCCTTCGAGGTCATTGATCACTGAGAGCGAGTGATCAGCATGAACTGCGATATGGATCTCGGCGGTAGCCGCATCACTGTCCAGCCGATCAGGCCATAGCTCAGTACACGCCATCCAGCTGGTTGCAGTACTCAGGATACCTGGGAGGTCACTGATTCCCCCTGTTGGGTGCTGGGTTCCGGGAGATTCATTGGGTGACAGCACCGCAACATTCGTAGCGCCTTCCAAGGCCCGGTTCGCAAACAAGTAAAGGATCACTGTGTTTCCTCTCCAATGCTGGCTTTCCAAGCGCTCTGGATCGCTGGAACCTTGGTCGACCGAACCCCAATGGCTTCCAGCCCCTTCCTGATCTCCCGATAGGTCTTCAAGAAGTCCGACTTAGGTAACGTCCACTGAACGCACAGAAAGCCGTCATCACCCTGCGGACGCAGCCAGTGATGCTTGAGTGGCGAAAACGCAAACAGATCGCCCGGGCGGACCGTCATCGATGTAACGAACCCAGGAGCCACCATAACTTCAAATAGGTGGTTAGCTTGAACAGCCAGGGTGAGGAAGATCGACTCACCCCAAGATGGATCGGTGTGTGGGTGGGCCTGGACACAGCCCAGCCAGTCGGCAAGATCAGTCCTAGGAAGGGGAAGGTCATCCAACGCGACAACCTCAATATCCCAGGATGCAGCGCATTCTAGGGCAGCCTCTGGTATCTCAAGCCTCTCAATGCTGGCTGCGTCTATTCGCATGCGGCGCAGCGCGCGAGGAAGGGCGCATTGAGTATTCATCACACTCGATCTCAGAAAAAGGACAGCTGTTGAGGTTGGATCTGCAGAGCCGGGATCAACTGGATAGCGCTCTCACCCTCTTCAGCAGCAACCCCGCCCTTCAGTCGCATCTGTTCCATCAGTTCCTCGTAGCGTTGAATGATGCTCTCGGGTGTGGAGCATTTGATGGTAAGCCCCACGCCCGACGCCACCTCGCTGCGAATTTCTGCCAGCAACTTTGCCTCCTCAAATGTTGGGATGCAGGTTGGCCAGCCTTTCGAATAGAGAAGATGCTTGGGGATTGCGGCTTCTAAAGCCTTGCGGCGTAAGGATACCTGCTTTGCCAGCGCCAGGCGGTCCAAGGTTTCGGGTGACAAGAGGGCCGGGTTTACATCCCCTAGCCATTTGTTGCTTTGGAAGGCGAATGTGGAGTCAATCTCCAGATCAACCATCTGTCTGTACAGCGGATGCCCGGCCTCATCCAAAGATGCGTTATATGCATCACCTGCACTGGACATTATGCACCAACGGCAACTCACTCTCGTCATGTTATAACGTGTATATGCTTCATGCGGCTCCAGACCCTCACTGGCAATAGCAGCCCAGACAGCTTCCACATCCCACTCAATGATCGGATTCCACTGATATGCTTCAAACCCGCGGCGCGCGGCAATAGGTTCATGTTTAGCAACAGGCATTTTCGCCCGATTAGACGACTCCTGGCGACGAACCCCAGTGGCGTTGAGAATGTTGAAATCCGGGTATGCGCGCTTCAGGTGGCTGCGTATCACAGAACTTTTTAGCTCACTGGTGCAAAAGCGAAGAGATGGGGTGGACCACGGCAAGATCAGTTGGACGCAACTCAGATCAATGTACCGCTGGATATTATTCTCCCAGCGCTTCAGCCATCGCTCCATCATTCCGCCGGCGGCACGTTTTACAACCTCAAGTTTCCACCCGAGCTTATCGGCCGCCTCTTGGCACTTAACCAAGCTCTGATCCCATTCGACAGATCCCAAGTCAGCGTGTACAGCCGTCCTGAGTCCTTGGAAGTCTATGCTGTCTAAATACCGATGAACTGCTATCAAGCACGCAATTGAGTCTTTGCCCCCTGAAACTCCGAGGGCAACAACCGTCCTCTGCTTCAAAAGCATGTCGATCTCGGGTGTAGTGGCTACTGGGGGAAGGGAGGACATAGTGTTGGTTCCTGGCTTAATTTCGATGACCCATAGTGAAGTCGGCCAGAGAGTGGCAGAAGCACTAAGGCAGATGTTTCATCGCAAGGTAAGATGCCCAGGTAGGAAATGAATACTGGTGGTGATAAGGGGCAGGATCATTGAGGCCGAGCACCAACGATCCTGCAAATCAATGCGGAGTCGGGCTACTGGTTGTAATGATTTTGTTCTGAAAGCGAGTTACCCAGCAGTGATGAAAGGCGCATGCCCCCGATCTCCGCAATAAGGCTCTCGACAGTGATCAGCGCACAGACACGTATCTGTTGCTTGTCGATTGAACCTGTTCCGCCGCCCAGCACCAGTGAAGCGTTGCCAGCCGACAGACTTGCGATTCTACAGCCAGTCTCATAGAGGCTCACAACCAAAGGCCGATCACCCCGTGAGCCGACCGATTTCGGCTCTGCATGGACTGATATGTTGAAATCCGTTTCGTTAATACGGTGCTTGAACAGATCAAACTGCTCTACCTCCACCATCTCACCTTTGCGTCCAGCAACGAGAATCGAGTGCGACATTTTGTTCTTCCTTCTACAGGTCCGAAGACCTCATCCATTTCATGTGCGCCCTTGGGCACAACAGTTGGCCTTAACTGGCTCTGACTCCCTTTTCGGCAGATGTCCCCAAGTAGTTAAGACCGTTCGTCGGTTCTGAGAAGAGTTTCACAAAACTGAGGTCGAGCCTTGATTTGGACACATCGCCTTTAGCTACAGGCCAGAAAGGCGAGCCGTAAGGGACAAGTGCTGAGGATAAGCTCACGATTCTGTAAAGTCAGGCCAAACTGGCGTCACGTTTTTCAAAGAGCCAGCTGGATGATCGGCAGAGCGAGGGTGAAGACAATCATCAAGAAGAAGGTCAACTTGAGCATGAGTATTCGACCACCGCAGACCAACAGGGCAGGGGAGAATCCTGCCAGTTGAGCTCGGGTCACTGGCGAGGTGGAGGTGAACCGGAAATCGCCGGAAGTCAACACCATGACCAGGGAATGAATGATCACAAAAATGACCGCCGCCCTCGGCAGATGGGAGCACTCTCTCTGCAACGGAGCCGAAACCGGCGGCCGCAAGCATACAAGTCAAAGGGACCATGACTTGGCCTCACTAACCGGGAAAATGGCACCTACTGACGTGAGGTCTTGAAGCATGGCTTTCACTTCTGAACTGTCTTCGTTGACTTCCGATCGAAGGGATCGGCTACTACCTTGCTTGAGCTTAAGGCAAGCGTTACCGACCTTCACCAGGTGGACGATGGTGCCGAAGGCCTCCGCCCTGGAGGTCGATGTGTAGCCCTTGCCGAGTTGCTTGAGCCGCGAAAACCAGCCCGAGGACTCGATATTCGACTGGGGTTTCATACGGACCTGAATCATGGATCAATCCTGCTTAGAAATTTGGTAATCCATGATGGGGGCAGAGAATGTGTGTCAGGAGCAGGTATCCGCTGTTCTAAGGGTGTACCGATACCGGCCAGGCCTTGAGTGCGGGCAAGAGCTGCACCGGGTAGAATGGACAAATTCAACTAGTAAACCGAGGTTCTACTCAACGAATCTGGGCAAATCGTATTTTGCAGAATGCTGAGGAGCAATTGATGGCTAGCACCGGAAAAAAGGCTATTGCGAAGACTGGGAGCAAAGCTACAGACAAACCCCCCCAACTCGCCCTTTTTGAGCTTCTAGACTCCTCGGAATCCGACTACAGCAATACGATCGAGCTTTATGACGCCTTGCCGAAATACGTCTGGGCGAATACTGAACTCGACCTTAGAGAGAACAGCGTTATCACCCGGCAGTTGAAATCGCGCGGGGCGGTCTACACGATCAAGATCAAGCCGGCCGTTGTTGAGCGTACCAACGACGCAGGCGAGACGGTCAGCGTCATGCTCTATCCAGGGTCGAGAGAGGAAATAGTCGAGGAAGCGCTGAGGAAAATTGCCGTAAACGGTAATTCCTTCGAGTCGCCAGATGATAAAGAGGTTGGGGTCTACTTCACCATCAGCCAGCTTAGGAAAGAGCTCGCCAGGACGAAACACTCCTACAGCGCCCAGGAAGTACAAGAAGCTCTGGATGTCATGAGCTCATCTCTTCTCGAGTGCTCAACAGGGTCGGGCAAGGGGCGGAACAGCTACCGCGGCAACTTGCTGCCAAAACTCGCTATCACAACGCGCGAAGACTATCTGAGTGATGGGTCGGCAAGGTGCTTTGCGACTTTTCACCCGCTGGTGACCTTGGGTGTTAAAACCCAGGCGTTCAGGATGTATGACTACAGCATTTCGATGGGGCTGAAGTCCGACCTGGCACGTTACATTTACAAGCGCATCTCCCATTACTGGACCCAGGCATCGCTGAATCACCCCTACCAACCAAAGTTGGTCAGCTTCCTAGAGCAGAGCCCTCGTGGTCTCTCAGAGCGGATGAAGGACAACATGCGGGCCATGCGGACAGCGCTGAATAGCCTCGCTGAACAGAATGTGATCCTCCCCGGGTGGAACGAAATGATAATCAAGGACGATCATGACAAGAGGGTCACCAAGGACATTCAATTCGAAATCTTACCCCACGACAATTTCATCAAACACATGATGAGGGCGAACAAGAAGGCCAGCGACATCAAGGGCAAGACAGGCATCGCCGATGCTAAAGATGCAGTTAAGGGGAAAAATGTCATTGAGAGTTCCGCCGGGGCTACGCATAACATAGGCGCTGAAGGCTCATTCCCTGAGGACGGATCCGACCAAGTGTTCGACTGATCGGGCTCAACAAACCTACAACATCTTCATGGTGACTCCTGGTCTGGCCAGGTCCGGCTCACTGAACCTACAACCTTGTCATGCCATCTTGGGCCCAGCAAACCTACAACCTACAATGGTGTGGCCGAGAATCGATTTAGATAGAGCCCGACAAACCTACAACCCCATTTCAGCTAAGACCAGCCAGCGCATACTCGTAATTGCAGCGCACCAAACCTACAACCCTCGGCGGTCGATCCAATCTGAAAAAACCGCCCAGCACTGCACTGTGCCCTGGATATACAAGTCACCTGGGTTACCCAACGTGATGACGTATCAGGCCTACAGCCCCCATTGGCTAAGCCTTGTGGTGGATTTATGGAAAAAGTGTAGGGAGCTCTGCTGAATAAATAGGGCGCAGCAAACCTACAACATCGGCGGGTTGTGAGGGTGAGATTGGGCGCAGCAAACCTACAACCATCAAAAATCATAGGCACTGATATCAGTTGGTTAAGGTTGATACCTAATCTTAAATATCGATTTACGTCGTAACGCTATGAAATACATATAGTTCCAGTTCAGAAAGGATTTCACTTGAATTGGAAGTCCGGTGGCAATAATGGGCGCAGTAAACCTCCAACCCCAACACCTACCTGCAGATAGGGCGCATCAAACCTCCAACCCTGGGGGCGCGGCCAGCGTGTACGCACGAGAAGGCCTACGGACAACCCCCAGCATTAAGATCTCTGCATAACGTGTTGAATTGGCTTGGTTTCACGACTGATCTCTCCAGTAAAAGCCCTTACCTAAGTGTCGTGAGAAGTAGAGCGCAGCATACCTACAACCTCAGTCCTGGGGATTGCCGAAGAAGGGCTCACCAAACCTACAACATCACACGATCGGACTGCCCAGATAAAGAGCGCACCAAACCTACAACGCAGGCCAGATATGGCTTGAGAAAGTTCCTCATAAGATCCTTGTGGCTAAGCCTGTGTGTAACTGACAAAAAGTTGTAGGTTTGCAGGGCCCGAAACTCAGCAGGTTGTAGGTTTGCTGCGCCCAACAGATTTGGAGGCGACAGATCCCACAAAAAAAACCTCCTGAATTGCTGCAGAGTTGTAGGTTTGGTGCGCCGCACAGGTGAGAGCCTTTCCAGATCCACCAATTAACCTCGATCGGGTTGTAGGTTTAATGGGCTCAACTGGTCAGTGGAGGTGCTGAAAGGGGGTAAATGTGGATAAACTTGTGGATAAAAGCGGACCAAAAATAAGGGTTGTAGGTCTGGAGGGCCCTAAGTAGTAGGTCTGTTCCGCTCCATGATGTAGGTATGCTGGGCCTGAATTTTAGCTGACATCCACGTAGCATAAGGGCTGTAGGCTGAAATACCTCGCCCTATCCGTTCTTAATCGCTCTTAGCCTTTTAACCCAAAAAAAAACACCTCGCTTCGCAACCGGGGAACTGGAAAAGCCCGAAAAACATCAGAAAACGAGATTGGGCAGGAAAAAATCGGCCACTATCTTCCAGTAAAAATCGGATTGGTTTCGTTCTCATCGCGAATCGCATTCATAAGATTGTAGAGCGCTTCCCGCACCTTGGGGGATCGGCCACCTCCAGTGACTGAGGTGCAAAATTCAAGAGCTAGAGATTCACCCTCTGTGCTGATCACCTCGATGATCACGTCAGCGTCACCATCCATGATCATGCGCAGCCGGCCCAAGCCCATGTCATCTTTCCTCTCGAAGAACTCAAGCAGGGGAATGGGGGGGCTCGATTGACGTTCCAGTGTGACCAAATGCGCTTCTGCAGCTGCAATTACCTGGTGACCAAAATAGTCTGTCTCGAGACGTCCACCATTGTCATCGATGACGTAATCACGAACAGCCTGGATTGCCGATTTACTGATTGATGACATCGCGGTGTCTCCACACTGGTTCGATCGTTGAAATCAGATTGATCGAAATAGCCCAACCTAGGCCCTTTACCAAGCACGACGGATCAAGGTTACCTGGAAACACATGCAGGACATCAGCACTGATTCAATGCTTCAAGGCCATGGCCATGCCGGCATCAGAAGAGAGCAAATGTACTTCTCCATGACGTAGATCCAACCCTGTGACTTCGAGATCGAGCTTATCCTTACCAGCCTCAAAGGTGCACTGGTACTGTCGGTGTATGCGATTGGCCATCATTTCAACGGGGTCCCTGTGACAGATCGGTGAGCCTCACTAATGCCAGCCAGCGCCTCACGCATTTGATCTCGCTCGGTACGAGTGAAATGATCGGTATGGGCTGAGCGCAAAAGCTTGTGTTTAAGGTCACTGTGCTGAGCGTACAGCTGTGCAGCATCACGCGTGGGATTCAACAAAGGGTGTAAATGAGCGGTTTGAAGTTTCATGCATATACCCATCAGATTTCATCTCGGTAAATCATTCACACCGAGTGGTTATAAAAACGATGTGGACGGCTAAGTCGCCTTGACCACTAACCGAGTCATCATCATTTGGAAGGGGTTGTGCCAGAAGCCCCCGGGCGAATACGGGTTACACTGGGCGCACGATCAAGTGTTAAGGACTCGGCGCAATGACTGCCACAAATCCAGACCCTTACCAGGAACCTGACGTCATCGTGGATGCGAGAGGACTTCAATGTCCCATACCGATCCTGAAGGCTCGGCTCGAATGCAATCGAATGTCAGAAGGGCAGGTACTGCAGGTCTTGTCGACCGACGCTGGGAGCAAGAGGGACTTCAAAACCTTTGCTCAACAGACTGGCCACGAATTGATAGGAGAGGCAGAAGAAGGTGGAGTTTTCGGATTTTGGTTGAGGATTCAGCTAGGGGAATGAAGCGGTACGGGCATTCCTTCAGCCCGTACCGAACTCGAGCAACCTTCAGCTTATCGACCAATCTCAAGCAATGCAGCCGGATTGTTCTTGAAAGCTGATGCAAAGGCCGAGCGATTTTTCGCCATGAAAATACCTACTTCTTCGCCCATTTTCTCATCTAACCCAGGCACATTCTGAATCAGTGCCGCAGTGAGTGCTTCAGCAAGCTCAAGCATCGCATCATGTTGATCTGCCGCCTTTTTTTCCACGAAGATTGTCTCCAGGTCTCGGGTACTGCGATACAAGGTTTCTACAGCCATGATTGGCCTCGTTTATGTGATGACTTTTAGTCGGATACTGATTCAGCAAGCAGATTTTCAGCTCAACGCTACAGGTTGCTAGCCTGAACAGAATTATTGTCTACGGCCGTGTGTGTCAAAACCCCACAAGTGAATTCAGCAAGATCTGTACCTGGATTCTGTTTCAGATAGGCCTTGCCCATCTCGCTTTCAAGTGAGAAACCACGCTTGAGCTTGTAGTCAAAGAGATTTATGGCATGTGAGGGCGTATGCCAATGAGAATACTCAGCTAGCGTCAGGGTGTTGCCGTGTACCACAACGGCCGGGATGTGAAGCAAGCTCAACTGAATGAAGGCCATGTGAACGGCGCGTATGTCGAGATCGATCAAGGTGGCGTGCAGGTGCTGCTGGTAATTGATACCCAGTTCTAGCATTGAATTAGCAAACCCTATGACCATTGCCCCCGATCCGCTTGCTGGTTCCGAAAGAGTCACGAAACCTCTACGCTTCACCTGTGCCTGAATATGATCGCTATCCATTGCGAGCTTTGAAAGCAGGGTGGAAATAGAGGGTGGGGTGAAAAATTGCCCCATATCGGCATTTGAAACCCCGAGGGTCATGTACAGCTCGCCGAGTAGATCACCAGCCTGTAAACCAAGAGCTTGAACGAGATGCTGCAGTAGATCACCGAATTTGGGCTGATCGTGTGGTTTGTACTTACCAATGAGGGTTCGATAGCGGGCTTCCCGAGCCTCACGAGCAGATTGATCGAAGGAATTGCGTATCGCGATTGCGGCCATCTCAACAAAATCGGCGAATACGCTCCTGGCTGGGTAGTAGCCTACAGAGCTGATGATGCTAGACATCGTCGCAAGGCTTTCTTTGGTACTGGGCATTGAAGCACTCCATGATTGAGCTATAGGAGTGAGTCTGTAGCGAGTGGCTGGGTGCCAGAACCACAATTTTGCTTACGGCATTTTGGCTCGCCGTTTTGACTAGGTGCCGTTAGGGTGAGTGGTGGGCGTCTTCCATGCCTGCTACCTGGCCGCAATGAAGCGGCCTGTACCGATCTGAACAGGAATCTATTCGTGAAGAAAGTTGCACTGATTGCGGCTGCTGTATTGTCCCTGACCATCCTGGGCGGTTGCGCTAACGGAAAGTCACCTCTTGACTACGAGACTGGGACTTTCGTCGCGCCAGAGAAAGTTCAACAGCTTAAAACTGCTCGCGCATCTCAAGGTAAGCGTCCGAACTACACCGCCTTGCATCTCAGACCTTAATCCCCTTTAACCGCTGATTGACGCGCTCACACTCAAAAACTGCGAAATTGCACCCCACTTGACCACCCATTTGCGTTGCAACTGACCAATCATTTGCATTCGAAGTGATCAGGACTCTCGGCTCTGTAGGGTAAGAGCGTGGCTAAAAGCAGACCGTAGGTTTGGCCAGTCAACGGGGCTCATTGAGCGCCGCTCTTTTCCTGTTCAAGCCGACAAACAGGGGGGCAATGAAACGGGAAATCGTAGGCTAAGGCGCGAAGTTTTCGTGGCTATCTATTCCATGCAGCGAATCGATCAGCGGGCAGCTAACCGTCCCGTGGCTCGCGCAACAGTCATCAACCAACTGCGCCAGGACCAACTCGATCCGCCGCAGATCCGCAAGTTTCCCCCGCACGTCTTCGAGCTTCTGCTCGGCGTGCACACGCGCATCATTGCAGTGCGTACCGTCATCGAGCCGCAACAGTCCGGCCACTTCATCGAGGCTGAAGCCCAGCCGTTGTGCGGACTTCACGAATTTCACCCGTGCAATATCCGCCTCGCCGTAGCGACGAATGCTGCCGTAGGGCTTGTCCGGTTCGGGCAACAGCCCTTTGCGTTGATAGAACCGAATGGTTTCCACGTTAACCCCGGCTGCCTTGGCAAAGACGCCAATGGTCAGGCTTTCCGCAGTGTTTTTCATACCGCTTGACTCCGTACCTGACTACGGAAATAACCTTAACCCATCGATCAAACATTCGAAAGGTTGAACCCATGTCTGAATCACAAAAGGGCCGTGGTGCACTCCTCGCTGGAGGTCTGGCGGCGATCCTTGCGTCCACCTGCTGCCTGGGCCCGCTGGTGCTAATTGCCCTGGGCTTCAGCGGCGCCTGGATCGGTAATCTCACCGTTCTGGAGCCCTACCGCCCGTTTTTCATCGGCGCGGCATTGTTGGCGCTGTTCTTCGCTTACCGGCGCATTTTCCGCCCGGCTCAAGCCTGCAAACCCGGTGAGACCTGCGCAATTCCGCAGGTACGAACTACCTACAAGTTCATTTTCTGGCTCGTGATGGCACTCGTGCTGGTCGCGCTCGGTTTCCCCTACATCCTCCCGTTGTTTTACTGATCAGGCAGGAGTCTCCCATGAAAAAGCTGTTTGCCGCTCTCGCGCTCATTGCCGTGGTTTCCCCGGTGTGGGCCGCCATCCAAACCGTCACCCTGTCGGTACCGGGCATGACCTGCGCCGCCTGTCCGATCACGGTCAAGAAAGCGCTGACCCAGGTCGAGGGCGTGACCAAGACCGAGGTGAGTTTCGAGAAACGCGAAGCCATCGTGACCTTCGACGATGCCAAGACCAACTCCGAGGCCCTGACCAAGGCGACCGAGGATGCCGGCTATCCATCTACCATCAAGCAATAGGAGGAAATACCAATGAGAAATCCTCTCAATCTGTTCACGCGGATCGGTGACAAAGCCAGTTCCGTCGGTGTGCTGGTTTCAGCCCTAGGCTGCGCCGCGTGTTTTCCTGCTCTGGCTAGCTTAGGCGCTGCAATCGGTCTGGGCTTTTTGAGCCAGTGGGAAGGCCTGTTCATCACCACGCTACTGCCCTTGTTTGCGGCCCTGGCGCTGCTCGTCAATTCCCTTGGCTGGCTCAAACATCGGCAGTGGCAGCGAACTGCACTCGGCCTGATAGGCCCTGTCCTGGTCTTGGCTGCGGTGTTTTTGATGCGGGCTTATGGCTGGCGGAGCGGTTGGCTGCTCTATATCGGTCTGGCCCTCATGCTTGGGGGCTCGATCTGGGATCTCGTGTCGCCCGCCCACCCCCGTTGCGCCCCGGGTGCCTGCCCACCACAGCCAAAACAGTAATGCCGCAAAGAGACCCATTTGAGGAAGTAAACGCTATGACCACACTGCGAATCCACGGTATGACCTGCGCCTCCTGTGCCGACCGCGTCAGAGATGCTCTGGAGGGAATCTCCGGCGTGCACCGGGCGGACGTCTCCTACGCCGGTGGGAAGGCCGAAATGACGGCCGACGCGGCTGTCAGCCGTGAACAAATGCAAGCCGCCGTCGAGGCCCTTGGGTATCAAGCGTCGTTCGAAGTCGCCTCGCTACAACCGCGCCCCGGCCAGCTCGATAAGGCGCTGGGCTGGTTGCGCAGCGACACCGAGGTCGGCAAAAACGGCGACGCGCTACACATTGCAGTCATAGGCAGCGGCGGTGCGGCAATGGCGGCCGCCTTGAAGGCGGTGGAAGCCGGCGCCCGCGTCACTCTGATCGAGCGCGGCACCATCGGCGGCACTTGCGTCAACGTCGGCTGCGTGCCGTCGAAAATCATGATTCGCGCCGCGCATGTGGCTCATTTGCGCCGCGAGAGTCCGTTCGATGACGGAATGCCCGCCACGCCGCCGACCGTCCTGCGCGAGCGGCTGCTCGCGCAACAGCAAGGCCTTGTCGACGAACTGCGTCACGCCAAGTACGAAGGCATTCTGGAGAGCACACCAGCCATCACCGTGCTGCGTGGCACCGCTCGCTTCCAGGACGGCCACACGCTCAGCGTCGAACTGGTCGAGGGGGGCGGGCGCGAAGTCGCGTTCGACCGCTGCCTGATCGCTACCGGCGCCGGTGCGGCCGTGCCGCCGATTCGCGGGCTGCAAGACACCCCCTATTGGACCTCGGAGGAGGCACTGGCCAGCGCCAGTATTCCGCAACGGCTCGCCGTGATCGGCTCATCCGTGGTGGCCTTGGAGCTGGCGCAAGCCTTTGCCCGGCTGGGTAGCCGCGTCACCATCCTGGCGCGCAACTCGCTGTTCTTCCGCGAAGATCCGGCCATCGGCGAGGCGCTGACCGCAGCCTTCCGCATGGAGGGCATCGACGTGCTTGAGCAGACACAAGCCAGTCAGGTGACCCACGCCAACGGCGAATTCGTACTGACCACCAACCACGGTGAACTGCGCGCCGACCAACTGTTCGTCGCCACCGGCCGCACGCCCAACACCCAAAGCCTGAACCTGGAAGCGGCGGGTGTACTGTTGGATGAACGCGGCGCCATTCAGATCGATCAGGGCATGCGCAGTAGCGCAGTGGATATCTATGCAGCCGGCGACTGCACCAACCAGCCGCAGTTCGTCTACGTCGCGGCGGCGGCTGGCACCCGTGCGGCGATCAACATGACCGGCGGCGAAGCTACGCTTAATCTCGATGCCATGCCGGCGGTGGTGTTCACCGATCCGCAGGTGGCCACCGTCGGTTACAGCGAAGCGGAAGCACAGCGCGCAGGCCTCGAAACCGACAGTCGCACGCTGAGCCTGGACAACGTGCCGCGTGCGCTGGCCAACTTCGACACGCGAGGGTTCATCAAGCTGGTCGCCGAAGCGGGTTCTGGTCGGTTGCTCGGCGTGCAGGCGGTGGCCCCGGAAGCGGGCGAGCTGATTCAGACGGCGGTGCTGGCTATTCGCAACCGCATGACCGTGCAGGAGCTGGCCGACCAGTTGTTCCCCTACCTAACCATGGTCGAGGGCCTGAAGCTCGCGGCGCAGACTTTCACCAAGGACGTAAAGCAATTGTCCTGCTGCGCTGGATGAATGGAGAGCACCATGAAATTTGCCCGCTACATTACCGAGATCGCCGAACGTCTCACCCCGACCAACCGGCCCAAAGGTTTTGCGGAGTTCTTGGTCGCGCTACTGGGTGAACTTGCCAAGGGACGCCCGATTTCGCGAACTACGCTTGCCAGGACTCTTGGCTGGCCCGCTGAGCAAGTGGCGGCTGTGCTCGAACAAGCCACCAGTACCGAATACGACAACGATGGGAACATCATCGGCTATGTCCTCACCTTGCGCGAGACGTCGCATGTCTTGGAAATTGACAACCGCCGGCTGTATGCCTGGTGCGCGCTGGACACCCTGATGCTCCCGGCGTTAATCGGCCGTACAGCTCGCGTCTCGTCGCATTGCGCTGCAACTGGAGCACCCGTTTCGCTTACGGTTTCACCCAGCGAGATACAGGCTGTTGAACCTGCCGACGTGGCAGTGTCACTGGTATTGCCGCAGGAGGCGGCCGACGTTCGTCAGTCCTTCTGTTGCCATGTGCATTTCTTCGCATCTATCCCAGCGGCAGAAGATTGGGCCTCCAAGCATCAAGGATTGACTATCGTAAGCGTCCAAGAGGCGTTCGGCGTGGGCCAGGAGCTTAATCGACATCTGTTGCAGACCCTTCCAATGAGAACATCGTGATTGGATTTCGACTCAATGTCCTACGGAGTGGGCATCGGATTTCTCTTTCCGACTTTGATCCGGTGATCCCAGCCATCGCCAAAGTCATAGACCTAGCGGAATGTCCTTTTCCCGTTCAACGCTTTGATCAGAGTCTTGCGGGTCTCCGAGTTCACGGGAGGCCCCCATCCATCGGAGTCGGGAATACCGTAACTCTCACCAGCTATTTCAAACTCATGCAGATGGTCATCGTGCCAGCCCATTGCGATCTGGATCACCGCGTGCAATTTGCCTAAGGTGATGTTCTCGGGCACCGCCACACGGCGCCAGATGGCAGGTTCGATCCACTTCAATTCAATGTGCAGTAGCAACAAATCAGGTTCGGGTTTTGGCAAGCGAACAGTTTTGACCATGGATCAGGCGGCCTCGCAGAGTTCCGTGGAGGCGAGAGAAACGTTCCAGGGCAGCAGTTCGTCGACCCGATTGATCGGGTGGTCGGCGATGCGCTCCAGCACGTGTGTCAAATAGGCTTGCGGGTTCAGGTCGTTGAGTTTGGCTGAACCCACCAGGCTGTAAATCGCAGCCGCTCGTTCGCCGCCGGCGTTGGAACCGACGAACAGATAATTTTTTCTGCCTAGCGCGACAGCACGTAGCGCGCGTTCGGCAGCGTTGTTGTCGATCTCAATTCGCCCGTCATCGCAATAGCGCACCAAGGCCTGCCACCGATTGAGGGCATAGAGAATCGCACCGCCCAATGCCGATTTTTTCGACAGTTGAGTCAGCGTCTGGTTGAGCCACGCGTGGAGTTGTTCCAGCAGCGGACTGGCTCGGCTTTGCCGAACCACTTTTCGCAGGTTGGGCGGTTGCCCTCGAATCTCGCTTTCGATGGCATACAGGGCCGCAATCCGTTGCAGCGCCTCGGCGGCAAGTGGTGAAGCCAGGTCTTTGTAGACCTCGTAAAACTTGCGCCGGGCGTGAGCCCAACACGCCGCTTCCTCAATGGTGCCCGTGGCATATAGTTGAGCAAAACCGGCATAGCCGTCCGCCTGCAAGATCCCGCTGAAGCGCTTGAGATGCGCGCGGGGATGTTGCCCCTTGCGATCCGGCGAGTAGGCAAACCAGACCGCCGCCGGTGTCGCGTCCCCCGTAGGTCGGTCGTCCCGCACGTACGTCCACAGGCGCGCCGATTTGGTCTTGCCGTTGCCCGGCGCGAGCACGCCAATCGGCGTGTCGTCGGCATGGACTTTGTGTCCGCTCATGACGTGGTGCTCAAGGGCGTTGATCAGTGGTCGCAGCAACTGACTGCTCTGGCCAACCCAGTCGGCCAGGGTTGAGCGCTCCAGCTCCACGCCCTCACGGGCGTAGATCTCGGACTGCCGATACAACGGCAAATGATCGACAAACTTCGAGACCAGCACATGGGCCAACAACCCTGGGCCGGCAAGACCTCGGGCGATCGGGCGACTCGGTGCCGGCACCTGGGCGAAGTGCTCGCAGCAGCGGCAAACCCACTTCGGACGGACATGGCGAATGACTTTGAAACGTGCCGGAACGTACTCCAGCACTTCGGACACATCCTCACCTAAATGGCGAAGCGTCCCACCGCAGCCAGTGCATTGCGACTCGGGCTGATGAACGTGGGTTTCGCGAGGTAGGTGTTCAGGCAATGGTTTACGGCGCGAAACTGCGCGAGGTGCCGGCTCGACTGGAGGTGTCATTTCGGCTTGGCTGATTTGCAGCTCATCAAGGCTCAACTGGAGCTGGTCGATCATCGCTTCCAGTTGCTCGGAGCTGCGACCGAACTGCGTACGACGCAGCTTGGCGATCATCATCTTCAAGCGCTCAATCTCTGCGTGCTGGGCAGCGATCAGCGCCTTCAAGGCTTGAAGATCATTCGGCAGGGAGTCGGTCACGAGGGTCATGCCCGAATATTACTGGGGATTTTTTCAGCGCGGCAAGTCAGACCGCGAGGACGGGTGCTGTACGAATTGGCCGGCGCCAATCAATGCCCTCCAACAGCATCGACAACTGCGCGGTCGTCAGCGACACGCTGCCGCTGGTTGCTTGCGGCCAGACAAAGCGTCCTTGCTCCAACCGTTTGCAAAACAGGCACAAGCCGTCGCCATCCCACCACAACAGTTTGATCCGGTCACCACGCCGTCCGCGAAAGGCGAAGATCTGACCGGAGAAGGGATCGGCTTCCAGTTGAGTCTGCACCATGGCCGCCAAACCGTCGAAGCCACGACGCATGTCCGTGACGCCAGCGGCGATCCAGATACGGGTTCCAGCGGGAGGGGCAATCATCGCACTAACTGCTGCAAGACGAGTTGCAGCGTCTGCGGGTCTGGTGCTCCGGTGATACGCAACTTGGCTTTTCCTACCTCAACTGCGATCTCGGAATGACACTCTGCCTGTGGCTGGAAGACTGGCGGCAGATCCATTGGCGCCTCGATCACCTGGACTGGCAAAAACGAAGCACTCTGGCTGACCGGGCCGAATAGCCCTTCTTGGTATTGCTGCCGCCAGCGAAAGACCAGATTGGCATTGACGTCATGTTCGCGAGCGATCAATGACACGGAGGCGCCAGGCTGGAAGGTGGCCTCGACGACTTGGCGTTTAAAGTCCAGCGGAAAGTTGGGGCGGCGACCGGCTCGACGGGCTGGGGCAACTGTATCCAAGATAGTGTCCACTAAAAAATGGTGTCCACTATCTTGGCCAATTTGGAGGGCTGTCAGGAGAGGGTGCTGGCCGGACGGTTACATCTCAAGAGCAAGTTGTTCAAGAAATTGGTTATCCATCTTCGAAAAGCGAAATCTCTTCCAAGGAAATGTGGCGATACGAATATAACCTCATTACCGCAATTCCTTTCGTCGGTAAAAACAAAGCCGAAGCGACCATCTTTGAATGGTCGAAGAGTGGTAAGTTGCTGGACGCTTACAAAACCAATGGTGGGAATGGTAGCTCCAGTAACCCACTCCTGAAAGCCGCTGGTATGTGATTTCCGTCAGATCAAAAAGGGGCTCAGATTGAGCCCCTTTTTGTATCTTGTGCTCATGATAGTCGACAAGGGTCAGGTCGGTGCTCGCAGAGGGCTGCAGATGGCGCTCATGACATTTTCATAGCTTGAGGCGGGCAAGTGTGAGAAAAGCGGGAGGCAGACCCTAGAGGGGCAATGACGGTCAAAAGGAGATGAGAGGCGGGCCGCATTTAGCTCGCGCGGATCAGTGTTTGACAACTGCAGAGGGGAATTGAATGTCAGGATCTTCACATCGCTTCAAAAGAGCTTCAATTTGTTGGCTGTAGTAGACCCAGTCAGCACAAGCATTGGCAATCGCTATCTTCATGGTGTCGGCCGATGATGCTTTAACCTCATCCCGCAAGCCCTCTGGAAAGCGAATGTTGAAACCTTGTACGGCGCCTTCCTTAGGGTCAATCCGCTGGAACCTTAAAAGCACCTCGTCAGCCACATCTGAGCCCAGCCGGGTGGCCAGGGAGTTGCGCATTGTGATCAGCCGGCGATGACTCTCAAATTGGCTGATTACTGCGAGTGCCACTTCACTGTTGAAGCTGCGGAACTGGCGTCGAGCCACTTCTTCGATAGCTTCTTTGAGCACGATAGGAATACGAAGTACGAATTTTTCAGCCGTCCGCGAAGGGGCCGCAGGGAATGCGGAATCCGGGGTTGATGTCAGGCTGGTCGGGCTAATCATGGTGTCAGACTCAGGTCAGTAGTCAATGAAGCATCGCGCATTCTCCGCTGAACCAGATCATTTTTCCAGTCAAGAACATGACGCCAAATCACCTGTTGTCGGTTTTCAACGGCAGTTTGGCGCTCTGTTTGAA
>NZ_LXJP01000067.1:0-34309 GCF_001728855.1 Pseudomonas sp. AP19
CGCAAGGGATTCGGTCCGCACCGGCGAGTTTCAGCTCTTCCTATATAGAAGCCTCAACAAATCCCCTTCCATCGGGCTACGTATTTAATGCTGCGTCTCCTATAGCCAAATTGCAGCATGGGTACGTCAATCCTCTTCCCAAGGAAACACTGCACCATGGCTGATAACTTCCGGCTCAACATCGGTTCACTGCGCAGCGATGTGAAGCTCACCCTTCACACTCACCACGCCGCTCGTATATGGATGGGGCGCCCTAAAAATGACCTCAAAGCCGGCATCATTGGTCTGTCAGGGTTCTGCACTGTCGTCAATCGAATGTCTCGAGGCGCCCAACAGGATGATCCCTACTCTGACTGGTGGATGATCCTCCTCGAGGAAAAGATCAACGATTCCAAGGAAGCGTTAAAGACCATCGAAGATCGCCTGGACACAGCCATGGCCTCTCTTCCACCGGCCATCAGCATTAGCGAAAACCTCTCGATCCAGCCTGTCAGCCTCCCGCTGTACATCTCCAATCCCCTGGGATTTCAGGCTGTGTACCTGCTGACGAACTACGACGAAATTGTCAGACGCATTCTGTTGGCCCAGCACGTTGGCCTTGTCGGGCGCCACGATATGGAAACCTGGATCGACGAAGGCGCAGCGGTACTGCGGAGACTGTTTGGTCTGGCCCAGATCTATAAGTACTCAGGCGCTGCCCGCGACGACTTCGCTGCAAACAATGCCAAGGCTGAAGCAGCCCGCAAAATGTACGAGCGGTACGGTGAGCTGCCACAAGACATCCTGGAAGGCACCCGCCGTTCGAATTTCGCGCCACCGATCATCCGCGGTCAGCAGCAAACCGAGACGGATGATCATCTCGATGACCCCGTTGAGGGTTAAAGAGCATGGGCCAGATTCCCTCCAATGATGGGTCGCTGCAACAGACCGCCTTCCGGCCACTGCAACAGGAAGCCTTTCAGCGACTGCAACAGGCTGCCTCACTAAAGGGCCTTTTAAAGCCTTTTAAAGGTAAGGGGGAGCTGACCCAATTTGCCGATCTTTGCCGAGCTCAAGAATCGGACTTAAAAGCTCTTGCCCAGGAAGTGCTGAGCCAGGCCCGCCGATATCCATTCACCCTAGTTCCAGTGCGGTTGACTGAGCAGAACACCCAAGCCGGCACCCAGTTTTTGAGATGGCAGCAGGTGACAGATCGGCGGATGGGCGTAGGGGTTTGGGCAGAAATGATGGGCTCACCCAGAACACCGGAATCCATGCTGCAGGATCTTTACGTGATGGAGCTGCAGCGCATCACCTTGAATATGCAAATGAGTTTGCTGCACTCGATCACCAAACAGGCCGCCGAGTGCGCAGAAAAAATGGGCCAGGCAGAGGCCGTGTATACCGCTCGCCTGCAGCAGCTCAACAACCCAACGCAACACCAATAACCTCGGAGAATACTCATGGGCACGCCCGTACAAGGCTGGGAAGGCAATATCGGTTCTGCACCGGAATTCAAAGAATTCCCCAACGGCAATAAAGACCCACGTCGACTCATGCGAGCCAACGTTTACTTCGACAATTCGATTCCGGATGGCAAAGGCGGCTACGAAGATCGTGGCGGTTTTTGGGCGAATGTGGAGTGGTGGCACAAGGACGCCGAGCATTATTCGCAACTGTTCCAGAAAGGTATGCGAGTGCTGGTTTCCGGTCGCGCCGTTATGGACCGTTGGAAGAACGACGATGGCGAATTCGAAGCTTTGAAAATCCAGGCCAGCCGGGTCGGCATGCTGCCACACCGCGTGACCATGGTGAATCTGGCGCCTTCGCAAAACCAGAATTCGCAACAGTCCAACAGACCCGAATCGCGGCCGCAGCCAGCTCCAGGCCCGGATGAATATCCAGATACCGATCCACCGCAATTCTGAAAACAGGGGCTTAATTTTTCGGCCCATTCGTGTAGCTGTCGGTGTTGGGGGAAACAGCTCATCGTTTCCCCCGACCTCATTAGAGAACCACTACAAATTAGGACGTGCCGATGGATGAAGTTTTGAGGGACCCAACAGGGTACGTTGTCATTGGCGCAGAGCACCCAGCTTTAGGCCGTGTTTACTGGGCTTACTTTGATGAAAGCGAGGTGAATGCTCCGGACTACTACGGGCTCACCCTGGACATAAACCGAGCATCATGGGCTCCAGTTGGGTGGCGAACGGGAGAGTATCTGATGGGGGGCCGTGGAGAGACAGACCTTGATACCTGGCAAGCCCGCCGATTTATCAACACCTTGCTCGATGAATACCGCTTAGATACTGAATACCGCGTCGACTTTGACGACGACGACGAAATGACTGAACACTTATACGGCAAGCTGGAACAACTACGTGTTCAAAGCGGACAATCCACTCAGGACTTCATCGCGTGGATCAGAGTTGCGAACTGGACGGACGAGCCAGCTTCGAATTGACATCAAACCGCCAATTGGTTGGCAAAAAATCGCGCCATTCGTTAACTTTCAGGTTGAGTCACACTTCCATTCGGCTATCTCAAGCACAGAAGTTTAAAACTTCCGTTTTTGATGCAAAAAAATGCGCTATTCGTGATGTTACTGTCTGATAGATCTGTTCTTCGGGGACCGATAGCCAATGGCGCAATCTCGAACTTCTTTGAAACCAGCAGATAGGCGGCAATTCAATAACCCCCATACTGCCGTTCAAATAGCCGGTGCTGACGCCGCCCGAAAAGGGCTACGGGTGTATGACTGCCCTTACCACCATCCTGCGATGCGCGCGTCGTGGCTAAAGGGCTTTGCCCAGGAACAGCAGCTGACGCTGGACCTCTAGCCGCTAAAAGCCTCCCGTTGTGCATTGACCATTTCCCATTGAAGCCTTACCTGCCATGACGTGACAGTCCCGCTCTGCATAATTGAGAAGGGGCACACCGTGAAGCTATTGATCATCGAGGCACCTGGGAAGCTGAAAAAGCTTCAGCCAATGATGAAGAAACTGCGCCCAGGCGAACACTGGTTGGTTGTCGCCAGTGGTGGGCACATACGTGACTTGCCCGCCAGAGGGCAGGACGACAGCATGATCACCACAGGCGTCCGCAAAAATTACACACCGGTGTACGAGATCCTGGATAAGAGCGCCAAGGCCGTGCGGACCATCAAGGCCGCAGCTAAACAGGCCGATGAAATCTACCTCGCAACCGATCCGGATCGCGAAGGTGAAAGCATCAGCTGGCACATCCAGCAGGTACTGGCGGTCAAATCCTACAAACGCATCACCTTCAATGAAATCACCCTGAAGCGTGTCGCAGAGGCTCTAGCCAATCCTCGCCAAATCGATTTGAACAGAGTCGCGTCACAAGAATGCCGGCGTGTACTTGATCGTTTGGTGGGTTACCTGGTGACTCAGGAGCTACGCCGACTGATGGGCAAGCCCACCTCTGCAGGCCGCGTGCAATCGCCTGCCGTATACCTGGTGGTTTTGCGCGAGCGCGAGATCCGCAACTTTCAGGTAATCAACCACTTCGGTGTGCGTCTGAACTTTGTGGATATGAATCAGGGCACCACCTGGTATGCAGACTGGCAACCGGTACCGGATTTCGCGAGCAAAGACTTTCCTTACGTTCAAGATGCCAACCTGGCCCGACTCGTCGCCGGCACACGTAATGTCGTCGTCGAGTCCTGTGAAGACCGCAAGGCCGAGCGCCACCCACCCGCGCCCTTCATCTCTTCCACCCTTCAACAAGCAGCCAGCAACGCCTTGAAATGGGACCCGGACAAGACCATGCAAGTCGCCCAGCGATTGTATGAACAAGGCGTGATCACCTACCACAGGACGGATAATCCCAACGTACCAGACGAGGCCATGGAGGATATTAGAACCGTAGCTAGATCTATCGGATTGAAGACCGTCGACGAGCGACGTACATTCAAGGCCGCCGAAGGCGCGCAGGAAGGCCACCCCGCTATTACCCCGACGCATTGGGCTGATACAAAAGCTGGTGAGAACGACGAGGAACTCGCCCTGTACAAGTTGATTTGGGTCCGGGCGCTGGCCAGCCAGATCGAAGCGGCGGTATTCGACGTGCGTGCTGTAAAACTGCTCGCGGTTGGCCCAAATGGTAAGGCTTTGCGATTCAATGCAACTGGTGAAACCCTTTTTCATCCTGGGTGGCGGAAACTGCTCAAGGGCGATGACACAGACGATGAGGAAGATGGAGCAGCGAGCAACCCAGTTCCTGCACTCACACCAAAACAGATCATCTCTGTGCACAACGGAGAACTGCTGAAGAAGAAAACTCAGCCGCCATCCCGCTACACCAAGGCCAGTCTAATCAAAGAAATGGAGCGCCGCGGTATTGGTCGTCCCAGCACGTTCGCCTCGATCTTGAAGAACATCACCAGCAAAGGAATGATTGAGGAAAAAAGCCGCAAGCTGGTACCGGCGCCGCTGGGGGAGGAAACAATCGCGAAGCTGGAAGGGTTCTACAGTTTCGTGGAGCTCGATTTTACGAGGGAGCTGGAGCGGGATTTGGACAAAGTCGCCCAGGGCCAAGACACCTATGGAGCTGTCGTTGCGCGTCTGCATAGACGCCTGGAAGAGGAACTGTCTCAGCAACGTGGAATGCCGAGTGTGCCGATGGCGTCCGCTCCACGCCCAGCCACAGCAGGTGGCGCTTTCAACTGTCCCAAGTGCAATCAACCCCTCGCAAGGCGACAAAAAAAAGGGGGCGGTGGCTATGACTTTTGGGGTTGCACAGGCTTCAAATCGAATGGATGCAAGGTGAGTTTTCCAAACTTGAATGGCAAACCAGATCTCAATAAACCCAGAGGGGTGTGACTTCTGCCATTGCCGATATAAATCACCGACAACGCCGTTACGCATTAACCCTAGAAGCCCACCATTCCTATACCTGACAGTCCTCTGCGAAATTGCAGAGGAGGTCATGGGTGAGCGTACAGAAGAGACAATCGGTGGTGGGGCTGCGCATCTTAGCGCCGAAGCTGGAGAAGTTCTCAGACCGGCAAATTGAAGTCGCCCAGACCTGGGCTTTACAATTTAACGTACCGCCCTCCCAGCTGACCTCCTTCATCGATACCTATCTGAGTTCCACTGTCCATACTCGTTGCTGGTGCGTAGCCCTGCCCTCTACAGATGATCAAACACGGCGGCTCCTGGCCAGAATCGGCGATCACCTCCAGTACTTCGATGGTCATCAGGTTAAGGCCTGCAAAATCTTCAGCAAGGACCGCGTGCATAAGAGAAAACCCACCGCAATGGTGGCCCAGCAGCTACTGCTCAGGTTTGAAAAACGCTGGTATGCAGACGTCCTACTGACCTCCTTCTGCAAGTCTGCTGGAGAGAGGGCGAAAGCCCTTTCGATTGAAGATCTAGGAAGCTTTAATCGCCGCGGCTTCGATTGGACGGCGAGCAACAATCGGTACTTCAATCCCCGCACCCGATTTTACCTGAAGCAGATTGGCAGCACGCTGAAGCAGTTTTGCCAGTGTCTGGACCAAGAGCTTTTATTCGCCATTCGTTCAGCGCAATGTCCCTCACCCAAGCTCTATAACTGGCTGGCTCAAGGTGACCGAAAACGCCGCCTTCAGGCCCTAAAAGCCCAGCCAGTACTGATTCCACTTCTGGTACTAGCAGATCAATGGCCGTGGCCGTGGGATGGGCAGCAGCAGGTATACATGAACTGCCCATGGGATGAACTTCAGGCGTGGCGCCCATACTGGAGTGAGGACCGTTATTTGATTTCCGCTGAAGAGTGCCTGGTAGGTCGCATAGCCGACGCGGGCCTCCCCCTTTCCGACACACTGGCTTGGCTGCTACAGGCGCCGCGCGCTGCAGTGCGCTACCTGGGTCAACAGCGGGTATTCGATACCGGCAGTGCATTGACCCGTATCAGCCGCGAGGGGCCACAAGGACCCTGGCATCGACTGCTGCTGGGAGCCTCACTGGGCAATCGCCGTCCTCTTAAAAAAGCGCACTGGATCACTCTCTTCGCGCTGCTGGATAAAATCCCGTATCAACTGCTGGATCAAACGCAGGACTGGAACAGGCTGCTGTCAGGGTGTCCAACTGATTGGTCGGACGACAATTGGTCCAAAATCGCCGACGACTTTCGAGACCTGAACGAGCTCTTTAACAACGTTGATGAGAGCGACGGACCAGCTTCTGGTGAAGCACTGCAGAAACTCAAAAGCTTCATTGCTACTGCTTCCTATCACCAGATCGCCAGCTTGGTGAATGGCTTTCACCTCGCGTTGATAGACATCCGTGAGGCTTTAGATGCAGTAGATCCACAAACAAGAACAGACTCTTTAACGCCCTGGAAGCCGCTGCTTTATTCAACCAGCACACCCCTCGTGAGTCCAAATGGGCTGCAAATTATCGAACTGAAGTGCCCCGCCGATCTTGATGCGGAACATCGAGCGCTGGGCCATTGCATTGATGGTTACGACTACAGTGCTTATCGGGGCATCTGCCGTCTTTTTTCGGTTCGCGAAAACGGGAAATCGTTGGCCTCTGCAGAAATCCAAATGGATGAAAGTGCCTGGGGCGAAACGTTAGCAAAATTGACTCCCAAACACCTGGTGACGATACAACTGAGAGGGCTCCGCAATCGCACACCTAAGTCGGGCTCCAGGGTTGACCGGGCCTATCAATGGTTTTGGGCAAAGATCAAATCGGGTGAGCTCGCCATTAACCTGGAATGGCCCGACCAAACACTATCCATGTCGCGCTATACAAATCGAAACCGGAAAAAAATGCATGCCCAGGCCTGTGCGGAATGGATCAACCAACGATTGAGCAGGACATGAGTCGTCCACGTCTGATGAACCGCCGGCAGGACCTGGTCGAAAAAGTCATTTTTGACGGCTATGACTTCGGGGTCTTAATGCAATACGTTGAGGGTGCGAACCGGCTGTTTCTCGAACGTAATGGTTTCTATATTCGGCGTGCCGAGCATCCTCAACATCGCTATTGGCGATTACCAAAAGGCAAGTTGCTGGATGACCTGGATGTGCTCTTCCACCGTTTGATGGAGTTGTCCGAGGACCGTTTCAATGAAAGTTGGGAGACGTTTTCACATAAAATCACAGCCGCACAAAACGACCCAGATCGGCAGGCATTCACGTGGGGGCTGACCTTTCGGATAGCTCCACTCGTTCAGGGCGGGATCCTGCTGTCAGGTGACTACCATCCTGGCGCGGTCGCCGTTTCAAGGCGCATGCACGGCGTGTTTCTCGGGCATTCCAAGTCCTGGCGCATTGACGCTGGTGCGGAAGTGGTGCGAAGCAACTTGATCCTGGAGCTTGGATTGTCGGAGGATCAGTTCGAAATCCTCGACACCGTGCAAGAGCTGCTGACCGACGGATCCGTTGTTCCAGCTGATGAAATCACCCGCATCAGTCTTGGTGGACCGCCACAAGAGCGCGCAGCAAAAGCGGCTGACGATAGCACCTCAACCGATGTGTATTTAGCCGCGGTGCCCTCAATCGAGCGCACCGGGTCCACTACCGAACAGATTAACCAGGCATTGGCTGGTTATTCTTTACTGGACCATCAACCGGCAGGCATCCGGCACTTGCTACAGCGCACAAGCGCCTTGCTTGCGGATGACATGGGGCTTGGTAAAACTCGCCAAGCAATCATTGCCGCTGCAATCCGAGCAGCTAATAGACCCATCTTGGTTATCACCCTGTCGACGTTGATCATCAACTGGCAACGCGAAATCCAGATGGTGTATCCCAAGGCCACTATCGGCCAACAGGTCTTTGATCCCTCTTCGCAATGGATTATCACCAACTACGAACGCCTTGGCGATTTTGTTCTGCATGCAGGACACTTTGAAGTGATGATCATCGACGAGGCGCACCGCCTGAAAGAGCCGACCGCCGCGTGGACACGTCACGGCTTCGACATTGCCGCCAAGATACCCAACCGTTACCTGCTGACGGGTACGCCAGTCCTCAACCGAGAATCTGAGCTGCACACGCTGCTACGGCTATCCGGCCACCCCGTTGGGAAACTGCCCTTGAAAGAATTCTGCGAACAGTTCGCCGGCAGTCAGGATTTCCGCATGAATCTGCGGGGCGCAATCGGCGATTGGATGCTCCGTCGACGCAAGGATGTCTTGCCCGGTCTCAAGGGCAAACAGCGCCAAACTTTACCCATCGAACTCACTGCTGAAGAGCGCAAGCAATACGATCAAATTCGGCTCGAAGACAGGCCTAGCCTCGCCAGGTTGGGATCACTGCGTCAGTTGCTTGAGCAGGTAAAGATTCGTGTCGTAATGGATCTGCTGTGCGAACTGGACGCGGAGGACAAAGTAATCTTGTTCTGTGAGTTCAAGGATACGGTAGGAACACTTCGCACTCGGTGCAAGCAAGCTGAGTACGGGTGCGTCACGGTTGTCGGCAGTGACTCTGTAGGCAAACGGCAGAAGGCGATCGATCAATTCCAAAGTGATCCAGAAACCCGCGTCTTTGCCGCCACTACCTCCGCTGCCGGCACCGGCAACAACCTCACTGCGGCCAACTATGTGATGTTCCTGGGCCTCCCCTGGACGCCTGGACTGCAGGACCAGGCTGAGGACAGGGCCTACCGCAATGGGCAATTGCGCATGGTCGTGGTGAAAATCCCGCTGGTGGAAAACACAATCGACCAGATGCTTTGGCAAATGCTGCAGGATAAGCGTCAGTTGGCAAGTGACCTCATTGAGCCCGACGCGGCCGGCAACGCGAGACAAGCATTGGCGACCAATTTGTAGATCTGCGGTATATCACTGCTTCTTAGTGGCTGAGACCTTGTAAACGTACTTGGAACCATTACTTTTGTTTTCTGGAATCTAATAGGCCTCCCCATCGGCAACAATAGTTTCGTTCGATATCTGCAAACTTCCGAAAGTGGCAAATCTATTTCGATTTTACCCACTTTGCTCGTATTCATTTCGAGGAGTCGAACATAATTGACTTTGTTACGTATTAGAATCTTCCCATCGCTCATAATGGCCGTCGAGACCCATTCAGAAGAGACTGATCTCACTGAAAGGCACGGACAGTTTTGGCGGACTCGTTGAATCCAGCGCGATACGCCAATATCCAACATCATGCCAAGCGCCATGCTTGAATCCTACTTCTGGATACGTACCGATGTGAGCGAAGCCTAGTGCTTCATGCAGCCCCACGCTGCCATCGTTTGGCAGCGCGATCCCGGCAAAGGCTGCGTGAAACCCTTGCCTTTTCAATGTCGGCAGCAACACGCCATACAGTGCCCGGCCGACCCCGCTACGGTGCGCTTCTGGCGATATATAAACGGTGACGTCGACCGACCAGCGATAGGCCTCACGAGCCCGGTGCTGACTGGCATATGCATAGCCGATGAGCTGGCCGTCTCGCTCCGCTACCAGATACGGGTAAGTCGGCAAAGTCGACCCAATCCGCTTGGCCATCTCTTCGACTGTGGGCGGCTCAAGCTCAAACGAAATCGCCGTATGCTCAACCATCGGTGCGTAAATTGCCTGGATGGCTTGAGCGTCCGAAATCTGCGCAATCCTTACTGTGGTGTTGCTCATCCTCTATCCCCTTGGTCGCTCAAATCGATCTTTGATTGACTCGTTTCGAGAGTGCTTCGGCGCTTTCCTTGCGCTCCGAATAGCGGTCTACCAAATACGTTTCCCGGCCCCGAACCATCAGCGTGAACTTCATCAGTTCCTCCATCACGTCCACAACACGGTCGTAGTAGGCGGATGGCTTCATACGCCCTGCGTCGTCGAACTCCAGAAAGGCTTTGGGTACTGACGACTGGTTTGGGATGGTGATCATCCGCATCCAGCGCCCGAGGATCCTAAGCTGGTTTACCGTGTTGAAGGACTGTGATCCACCGCAGACCTGCATGACGGCCAACGTCTTGCCCTGGCTGGGGCGGACAGCGCCCAACGTGAGAGGTATCCAGTCTATTTGGGCTTTGAATACAGCAGACATTGCACCGTGACGCTCTGGCGAACACCACACCTGTCCCTCTGACCACAGAACCAGATCCCGCAGCTCTTTAACCTTTGGATGGTCTTCCGGAGCGTCATCAGGGAGAGGCAGACCCGAGGGATCAAAGATGACGGTCTCGGCTCCCATTAGGGTCAGGATGCGCGCGGCCTCTTGGGTCAGCAGCCTGCTGAAAGAGCGCTCACGGGTTGAGCCATACAGCAACAAGATGCGTGGTTTGTGAGTCGGTTGCTCGTTGCCTTGCAGGCGATCCAGTGTGACGAAGTCGATTAGCGACTGATCCAGATTAGGTAGATCCAGGCTGCTTTCCGAGGAAAATTCGTCCATTACAGTTCACCTATTTGATCTAGCTCGCGCTTCAGTTCCTGCGGTGTGAGCGCCGAATGATCCAAGCTGAAGAATGCCTCGAAACGCTTTTTAATCTGGACGACGGTCGCGTCAAATGCGGCTTGGATGTCGCTGTCTGTGCCTTCTACATCGGAAGGGTCGGCGAGGCCCCAGTGGCTTTTGACAGCAGGCCCGAAATAGACCGGGCAGGGTTCGCCTCCAGCCTTATCACACACGGTGATCACCACATCCGGTGGTGAGTCCGAAAACACCTCTGAGCCTTTGCTGTAGAGATCTGTGGTGTCGATACCAAGCGCTTGCAACGTACTCACGGCGCGTGGATTCAGTTGTCCGCTTGGGAAGCTGCCCGAACTGACGGCGTTAAAACCGCTCGGGGCCAGGTGGTTGAACAACCCCTCCGAGAGAACGCTCCGGCAGCTGTTTGCCGTACACATAAATAGCACTTTCATGGGTTTCTCCTAGACAGGGATGCTCAGCCGCGACGCCAGTGCCACCAGCGTTACCAGCAAGATAGGGAGGGTGAGGATGCTGCCGACTTTGAAGTAGTAACCCCAGGTGATGCGGATATTTTTCTGCGCTAGCACATGCAGCCACAGCAACGTGGCCAGGCTTCCGATGGGCGTGATCTTGGGGCCAAGATCGCAACCGATGACGTTGGCGTAGATCATGGCCTCACGTACCAGTCCTGTAGCGTCGCTGCCCTGAATGGACAGAGCGCCGATAAGCACACTCGGCATGTTGTTCATGATCGAGGACAACAGCGCAGCGGTGATACCGGTGCCCAAGGTAGCGGCCCATAGGCCATGCTCGGCAAATATGTTCAGCAGCCCCGAGAGCGAGTCGGTTAGGCCAGCATTACGCAGGCCATAGACCACCAGATACATGCCCAGCGAAAACACGACAATTTGCCAGGGCGCGTCCTTGATGACCCTTCTCGTGGAGATGATTTGGCCTTTACCTGCGATGACCAGCAGGATCATTGCACACGCAGCAGCAACAGCGCTGATGGGGATACCTAACGGCTCCAGTGCGAACAGACCAACCAGCAGCAGGCCAAGTACCCACCAGCCAGCAATGAAGGTCGCCCGATCTCGAATCACCGACTCCGGGGCCTCAAGCTGATCCGCGTCGTACTGGGCGGGAATGTCCTTGCGATAGAACATCCAGAGCATGAACAGTGTCGCGGCCACGGCCACTAGGTTCACTGGCCACATGACAGAAGCGTATTCACCGAAACCCACGCCAAAAAAGTCTGCCGAAACGATGTTCACCAGGTTGGACACCACCATCGGCAGACTGGCGGTATCAGCGATGAAGCCTGCGGCCATCACGAATGCCAAGGTGGATGCCGGGCTGAAGCGAAGCGCCGTCAGCATCGCGATGACGATTGGGGTCAGAATCAGTGCGGCTCCATCATTGGCGAACAGTGCCGAAACGGCTGCACCGAGCAGGATCATCAGCGCAAACAGACGTCCGCCTTTGCCCCGACCCCAGCGAGCGACATGAAGCGCCGCCCATTTGAAGAATCCCGCTTCATCGAGCAACAAACTGATGATGATCACAGCAATGAAGGTCGCGGTAGCGTTCCAGACGATGTGCCACACAACCGGCACATCCCCTAGACTTACGGCGCCAGTCAGTAGTGCCAGAACGGCACCCGCTGCCGCGCTCCAGCCGACACCTAACCCCTTGGGTTGCCAGATAACAAAGACGAGCGTAACTACGAAAATCGATGCTGCGATGAGCATGAGTATGTTCCAGATCAGGATGTCAGCAGCAGGAGGCTTGGCGCACGGGTCTGTCTTCCATGGAAGCCAGCCGTCCTTGATGGTCGTTAACCCAGGACTGGTGTGCCTGCGTAGTGACGTTCAGAACATCCAGTGCCCACTGTTCAAGCTCGGGATGCAGCCGGTAGTAAACCCACTGACCCTGCCTCCGATCTGCGAGTAACCCGCAAGCACGCAGTTGGGCAAGATGCCTGGAGACCTTCGACTGGTTATCGTCCAGTGCCCAGATTAACTCGCACACGCACAACTCACCCTCAGCCGAAAGCATGAGCATGATCCGGGCGCGAGTTTCATCACCCAAGCACTTGAAGAATGTGTGTGGTGTAAGGCTCATAAGCAATCGCTCTGCATATGTGGATAATCGAATATGCAGATTTAACCACGTTCAGCCTGCTTGCACAAATGCCTGTGGCGGGAGTTAACGATGGGGATCAATGCTCACCGGTCGACCACAGGGTAACGACCAGGAGGGATTAACAATCGCCTCAGCACGCGGACGGAGATTTGATGTTCGAATGGATGTTCGCTGAACGCGATTTTGGATTCATTACTCTAGGCGTAATGGCAGGATAGCTGGTCAGGTCGAATGCAATTGAGTGGTCAGCGTGAATGCAAATGAATGCTCAGCGTGAATGGAAATGGGTGATCAGATACTAGGTAATTTTCCACCTCGGTCGCGTCATCTTTGTATAGCCTATAAATACCTATAGACGTAGTTTTCTATTTCCTACTGCGCAGCTGGTACCAGCCTGTCACCGTTCCCCTATCATTACAGGGGGCCTCTCGGCACATGATCAGGCACGTCACCACGCTCTCGCTTCTAGCGTTAATCGCCAGTTGCACGACCCAAACGGCGCAGACACCCAAGCCCGCTTTCGACAGCAGTCGCAATCCGGACATGTTGACGCCAGACCTCTATCCTGGCGGCGCCGTTCCTGAAAAAGAACCAGTAGTGCGCTATGGCCGCTACACCCTCGTCAGCACGCTGCCAGATTCTGGCCAACGTGACCTGATGGCTCAGATTATCGACATCAGCATTCCAGCCAACATGCACCCAAATGTGCATGAGGCCATGCAGTACGTGGTGGACCGTTCAGGTTATACGCTTTGCTCGGCAGACTCTGGCCACGTCAACATCCTTTACACCCGACCACTCCCAGCAGCCCAATATAAACTTGGCCCTATGACCCTGCGTAACACCCTGCAGGTGCTCGCAGGTCCGGCCTGGCAGGTGAAGGTCGACGAGGTCAACCGTCAGGTGTGCTACGTCCTGCGCCCTGGCTACCAGCTCCCGGACTCTCCACGTCCTGCATCAACTCAGATTGCTCAACTCAACACATCGACAGCTGCACAGCCTATCGCAGCGAAGAGCAATAACAATGATGCGGGCAGCCAAGTAGTAGTCGCCGCCGTTCCCCAAACAGCGCCTTTCACAACAACGGCATCAGCCGCTACCCCTGTGGCGAACGCTGCACCAGCCAAAACCGTGGCCCCTCCTACGGTGATTACCAAGGATGGCTCTACAAAACAAACGTCTGCCTTGCCGACTCAGAGTCCGGCCTCGACTTCGTCCAGCAACCCAGATGCCAAGGCCGCTTCAACTCCGAAACTGGTCACCGCGCCGTCCGCAGTTTCTGCAGCGCCAAAGCCGGTTGCGACGGACATTGCAGCGCCGAAGCCGCTGGCCCAGACATGGACGGCTTCAACTGGCTCAACCCTTCGTCAAACCGTCGAAGGCTGGGCTGAAAAAGCGGGCTGGAAACTGATGTGGCAGGTCGATGATTTGGATTACTCAATTGACGCTCCACTTCGATTTGAGGGCAGTTTCCAAGAAGCCATTGGGTCGATTTTCCCTCTCTACGACTCGGCTCCACGGTCCTTTCTGGTCGATGTGGTCGACAGTAACTCCTCACAGCGGCTGATTTTTATTACAGAGAGGAACAAATGATGACTGCTCGTCTCTGGATCAAAAGCACAGCCTTGTCACTTATCGTCGCACTGGTGAGTTCCTGTTCGCTGCAGCGTGTGAATGAATCGGCCAGCCGAGCTGAAAATGACGCTGCGACAGCCTCTCAATACAGCCGATTTCTGAGAAATCAGCAGCAAGAGTCCGCGCGCGCTACGGTGGTGTTCAGCGACAAACCATGGGTGTCCAAAAAACCGCTGGTCGCCAAGCGTGGTTTACCGCTGACCATGGATTGCGACATCACCTATCGCCCCTCATATAACGTTGGGATCGCTGAGATCGCGCAGTACATCACTAGTGAATGTGGTGTACCGGTCATCGTAGCCCCTGACGCAATCGACCCAAGTGTCCTTTCCAGTTCGACGCAGGGCAACTCAGGACCTGCAGTTCCACCTGGTTTGGGCTCTGCCGACAACCTGACCAACTTCATGCCCGCCGGCGTCATCGGCAATGTTCCGAGCAACGCCCGCTCAATGAATTCGATTGGGCTGACTGCACCCAACACATTCCCCATTAAGTACAGCGGCAAGCTGTCAGGGTTGTTGAATCAAGCGACCTCCCAGTTGGGCTTAGCGTGGAATTATTCCTCCGATGATCGAAGCGTGCATGTCACTTACTTCGACACCAAGACGTTCGACGTCTGGGCATTTGGTGATGACCAGGTCATTGAAAGCACAGTGAAGTCGGGCTTGCTGACCGCTACAGGCAGCGGGAGCAGTTCCGGTGGTGGTGGCGGCGGATCTTCGTCGACAGGTGCATCGGGTGAATCAGGCAGCAACCAGAGCACCACCGTTACCATCAAGACCTCGCTGATCGGAGACATTGAAAAAAACGTCAAGGCGATGCTGAGCCAACAGCCCCAAGGTCGGATGTTCCTCTCGCGTTCCACTGGCACCCTGACGGTAAGTGATCGACCAGAAGTACTCTCAAACGTTGCTAAATACCTGAATTCGATCAACAGCAGTATCACCCGTCAGGTGTTGTTCAACGTCAAAGTTTTCGAGGTAACTCTCACCGACACAGACCAGACCGGCCTGGACTGGACGGCTGTCTATACGTCCTTGAGCAACAAATGGGGCTTTTCGCTGAAGAATGCCACCACCGGCATAAGCACGGGCGCGGTGTCGGGCTCGTTGAGTATTTTGGACACGTCGAAGTCTCCTTGGGCTGGCTCCAACTTAATCATCAAAGCACTTTCCGAACAGGGCCGAATCTCGAACGTTCGCTCGCCGTCGGTCACCACGCTGAATCTGCAGCCGGCACCCATCCAGATCGGCAACGTAAAGAGCTATGTCGCATCAAGCTCGACAACCACTACGGCTTCCGTTGGATCGTCTACTTCGCTCACCCCCGCGACTATCACCAGCGGCTTCAACATGATGTTGCTCCCTCGAATCATCGACCAGGACAACATGTTGCTGATGATCACCCTGAGCATGAGTAGCAAACCGACCTTCACCACTTTTACGAGCAACGGCTCCAGTGTCCAGACAGCGGATTACGACACCAAGAATCTGTCGCCCAAGGTCAAATTGCGCAGCGGTCAAACCCTCGTACTGACTGGTTTTGAGGAGAACAGCGAAAACGCAACCAAGTCTGGCGTAGGGGATCCTGGATTCTTCGGTTTGGGCGGCAGCCGTGTCCGCACCACAGGGCACAGCGTACTCGTAGTGCTGATTACTCCTGTTGTTGATAGCGACACAGGCAGCCCCAGCGCGGTGATTTCACCTGCTGCCAACGAGCCTTGGGGCTCTTGCCCTACCCCACTGCTGCATTGCACAGGTTCCAAGGGGTAAGCCATGGTTGCGGAAACCTCAAAAAATGCACGCTCTGCTCGAGTCCAGGTACTCCAGTATCGTGGAAAATCATTTGTCACCGGTCTGCGCTGGCATCCGCTGGGTAGTGTCACCGGGCACATGAAGGAAGCGCGCCAGTACGGTCGTGAGCACCACCTCGACATTGTCGCCATTAGAAGAACACCAGCCATTATTCAGGCAGGTTTTGTAGCGCGCAGCGAGGAGGTCATCAAAGGGATGTACTCGCTCGCGGCCACCCTGGCTGGACAGCTGGGGGACTCATGGATCGCGGCCTGGAAAACTGAAAGCGAGATTGACCAATATGCCCTCGTTGCTGTGTATCAAGGTGGCGTGATCTCTGGCTGCGACATGATCGGCACTGGTGCTGAGGTCCGCCGCCGAGTCGCGCAACAACGCAGTCGTGGGATCAACTTCGACAACGAGTACCTGCCCCCAGAGTTCGATATGGGCGGTCAACCACTGGACGTGGCAGAGCTGCTTCAGCCGTCGCATCTAAAACGCGAGTACCGGCTACGGCCACTCGTCTTTGGGCTATCCAAACCAGAACTTGTACAGCTGGCGGTTCTTGGCGTGCTGATCGCTGCCGGCATCATCGGATGGGCTCAATGGCAGAACCATCAGGACCAGATAGCCAAAGAGGCGGCTTTCCAGGCTGAACAGCAACGCCTGGCAGAGTTGGCCAGACTGCAAAAAGAATCCGGTATGGAACAGACGCCCCAAGCGCTTGAACACCCTTGGGCCAAACGTCCATCTGTTGCAGATTTCCTGGAGGGTTGCAGCAACGTCATTTATCAGTTGCCTCTGTCCATTCAGGGATGGCAGTTCACGAGTGCCGTCTGCGACGGCGCACAGGTTTTGTCCTCCTATAAGCGCTCGGGCAATAGCACGGCCGACAAACTGATACAGGCGACGCAGGGCCACTTTTCTGATCGGCCGGCCTTCTTTGACGAGGGCAACTCGGCCACGTTGAAATTCGACATCTCTCTACCCGCAGCCGGTGATGAGCCTCTAAAAGACGCCATCGTGATGTTGGCGAACCTGTCGTCTTGGCTGCACAGCTTCACTCAAACCCCAGTGCTGAAAGAAGTGCCGGTCGTTGTGCCCATTCAACCAGCGATACCGGGCCAACCTGCGCCACCGCCGCCCCCACCGCCTCAATGGAAGCAATTCGAGCTGAGCTATGCCACTGGCATTACGCCGCTGGACTCATTATCCGGCGCACCCAGTCAGGGCTTACGGCTGCGCGAAATCACAACCAAATATGAGACCGGCCACCTTGTCTGGTCAGTAATAGGTGACCTATATGCGAAATAAAGCGCTGTGCTTTTTGTGCTCCATCCTTGCGTTAGGGGCACCATCGAGCTGGGCAGATGAGAACACCCTATCTGGGGTGAACGTCGGCGAGCTGGCCCAGATTCAAAGCCAGACGATCTTGTTGAATGCCAAAGCCGAGAAGGCCAAGGCCGAAAGATCGATCAAGGGCGAAGACCAAAGTGCGACGACGCAGCCGTCAACTGTGTTTTTTTCTCAAGGAAACCTCACACAGCCGGCTGCAGCCTCGGCGCACAGCAGTGATACACAGTCTGACTTGCCTGTCGTGAAAGCGGTATTCGGCTCAGCAAAACGGCTGCGTGCGACTCTGCTCTACAGCAGCGGATTTGAAGTAGACGCAGATGCCTCATCTCGGGAGTTACCCGGTGGCTATCGCATGGCCATCCTCTCCGTCGAAAACGTGACCCTCGAGCGTGGCGGTAAGCGCTACCCCCTCGGCTTTTCCAGTACGCCCCCGGCCAGCTTGAGCAACGTTAACAATTCAGCCCCCAGCATTACCCCATCAGCACCTATGCCGCCTGGGCTGATCCCTGGCCAACGTTGATTGAGAAGTTCGATGACGATCCTGACTGAAAAACCAGATGTCATAGAGCCTGACAGTGATGAGTCTGCTGCAGTCCTACTGACGTCGCACCAAATACTGCTGACGGCCCCTGGTGGACCGTTTGAGCTGAAACCCGAGCTGCGTCAACTATGTGCGTTGACCAGCGATGGGATTTTGTATGTGTCAGCCCAACACCAAACGGATGCCTATGTCATGGCATTCGAGGACCAGCTGGAACACGAAAATCACCACTTTGAGGTCAAGGTCTGCTCGATGAGCACAATCAAGGCACTCTACCGCGCCAATGATGATGCAAATGGTAAAGCACTATCGGCGACTGAGACGAAGCGCCAGGCCCAGGTGGTGCAGCTTTTAGGAGAAGCCCACCGGCGCAATGCCAGCGACGTCCACTTTGTCGTAGGTCACGATATCACTCGAATCTTCTTTCGCATCCACGGGCTCTTGTGGGAGGCAGAACAGCACCAGAGCCAGGTGGGCATGGAGCTCTGCTCGTCCCTCTACAACAGCATGTGCGATGTCGCGAAAGACCACTACCAGCCGCAGGTGAGCCAGGACGCCAGGGTAAAACGCGCCTATGTCGACCAACTCGGTTTGTTCGGTGCCCGAGTCGCCACTCGGCCGCTCGTAGATGGCCCTCTGATGGTTTTGCGTCTGCTGTATGACGACAAAACCAAAATGACGCTTAGTGATCTCGGTTTCCTGACGCAGCAAATTGATGCATTCAGCCGCATCCGCAGCTTGCCTTATGGGGTGAACCTGATCACTGGACCCACCGGTTCCGGCAAATCGAAGTCGCTGCAGGTAAACCTGAACCTCTTGCACGAAGAGTGCGGTGGAACAAAACACATTCTGACGATGGAAGATCCACCTGAATATCCACTTCTCGCCAATCAGTCACCGCTGGGCGCCGGTGAAACCTGGAATGACGGGATCACCAATTCCATGCGACTCGACCCTGACATTCTCATGTATGGGGAGATCCGGGACCTTGCATCAGCACAAGCGGCTTTCCGCGGCGGTATGACTGGTCACCTGGTGCTGACGACACTGCACACCAACAACGCTGTAGCAGCTCTTCAACGACTGATCGACATGGGTGTAGACCGACACCTGGTTACTGATCCTGCACTGATGACAAGCGTGGTCAATCAATCCCTCTTGCCCGTGCTGTGTTCCCACTGCCGCGTCCCCGCACGCGAGCATCTCGGGCAGCTCAACAGTGCGCTGGTGCAGCACTTGCGCGATTTGGAAGCGATTGATGAGACCTACCTCAAAGGACCGGGATGCCCGCATTGCAAAGGCTTGGGCATCACCGGTCGCACGGTGGTTGCGGAAACTTTGCTCACCGACCTTGAATTCATGCGCGTTTTCAATGGGCAGGGTGCAAGTGCGGCACGTCGCCACTGGGTCAAGGAAATGGGCGGTATTACCAAGACCGCACACACGATCATCAAACTGAAACAAGGATTAGTAGACCCCCGCCACGCCGAAATGACGGTGGGGCCGTTGGACTTTGACCGGCAAATCCTGGAGCTCGCTCATGCTGAGTGACGTCAGAGCGATGCTGAATCGTTGGGCAGAGACCTTCTATGCCAAGCAGTTTGGCAAAAACGAAAGAATCCAGTTCTACGAGAGCCTGATGGGCATCCTTGAGGATGGTGTGTCGCTTGAAGACGCACTGCACACGGTGGCCAGAGCATTCAGCGATAACGGGCAGAAGCTCCATCCAGTGTCCCTTGCCTGCAGGGATATCGCGCAATCGGTAAAAGGTGGGAAATCGCTGAGCATTTCCTGCGAAGGCTGGGTTCCCTATGACGAGAACTCTTTGATCGCTTCCGGGGAAGACACCGGCAACCTGGTGCAGGCATTTCGGGACTGCGTGAGGATCATCGAAGTACGTCAGCGGATCAGCAAACTCGTAGCGTCCGCCACCGTTTTCCCCTCCATGGTGTGGAGCGTCATGGCGGCGTTGCTGTATGTGATTGCAGTGTGGATGGTGCCCTCCATGACACGACGCTCCAACCCCGAGGCGTGGACCGGCGTGCCGGCCTTCCTCTATGCCCTATCGAATTTCGTGACCCACTACGGGCTAGTGACGCTGATAGCTGTAATCGTCTTTATCCTCATATCGATCATCACTCTACCCGTGTTTTGCGGCCTTCAGATTACGGCCGCCAGCCCTTCGTGGAAGCTGCAGTTGAACAAGCTGCTCCAGGTCCTGCGAGTCCGAGCAGAGAGGCTCCCGCCTTGGTCAGTCTACAAGGCGCTCCACGGATCGATCTTTCTGCTCAACATGGCTGTGATGCTGCGCTCCGGCATCAACCAACTAGATGCGCTGACCTCTCTTCAACGCAATGCCTCTCCATGGTTGAAAGAGCGCCTGAGCGCCATTCATTACGGAGTGAGCGCCGGCAAAAACTTCGGTACCGCATTGAAGCTTGCGGGTCATCAATTCCCAGACCCCATGGCGATGCATTTTCTGGAAGTGCTCGCCACCCGCAAAGGCTTCGCTGAGTCGATGGAACGGTTTTCCAACCGGTGGCTGGAGCAAACGCTTCAGCGCGTCGAAGCCATCGCCAAATCTCTTATCGGCATGTCCTCCATGGCCATGGGGGTCATGATGATTCTGGTAGTGGTCGGGATCTTCCAGTTGGCCGGCAATGTGACTGCAACGCTTTAAATCAAACCTAAATGAGGTACTGGAAATGCCAACAAACACTCAAAACAACCAACGCGGATTTCTCTCCCTGGACGGGATGTTCTGGTTGATGCTGATCGCGGTGGCACTTGGTTTCATCGTGTTCATGGGCTACAGAACGTTCGGCAGCTCGGACGTCACCATTGAACAGAGCAATCTCGGCACGTTGCTGAGCAATACCAAACGACTGAAAAGCACCACGGGCTACGCCACGGCAGGCACCAACTTGGCGCCTTCTTTGATCAACCTCGAGGCAACTGGCGGCATGAGCATCAACGGTAATGCCCTGTCCAACCGCTGGAACGGCGCAGTGACCGTAATGAGCAACGGCATGACCTTCACCATCACAGAATCCAACCTTCCGAAAAATGCCTGCATCACCCTTGCCTCGAACATGGCCAAGGACAAACAGACAACGACGGCGATCAATGGCGGCACTGCAATTGCCGGCGAAATCACTGCGGTGGCAGCTGCGACCAGCTGCTCCTCGGACGCCAATACCATCGCTTGGACTTCGTACTAAGGAACTCAGTGTGAGCGTGATCTCTGATGCTGAATTCGTCGACCTGTACCTCGGCGATGGATTTGCCGACGCCAAAGGTCTCCCTGGGCAGGCACGAAGGGTTGAAGCGCCCGCCGAATGGCGGGCAGACCTTGAGCGCTTACGGGCGCAGTGCTAGGAAAAGCACAAGGCAACCCAGGATCCAGAGTTCGCCCTAATTGAAGATGGCGTCGTCCTTCGTGTAACCCAGTTGCTGGATTTGAATGGCAAGCCTGTGTTTGTCGTAAGCAAATCCTCAGTCCAGATCCGTCCATTGGACATGCTGGGTCTGCCCGACTATCTGCAGGACGCGCTGATGAGCGACACGGTACGCGGCCTGATATTTATTTGTGGGGAAATGGGCACAGGGAAAACCTCAAGTGCTGCATCACTGGTGAAAGCACGTCTCGAGGCCTGGGGAGGCATTTGTGTGGCTGTAGAGGATCCTCCAGAACCATTTTTGAATGGCAGGCATGGGAGTGGGCGCTGCATTCAAGTTCCGGTCTCTCGCCGGATGGGGGGATACGAGGAAGCTTTGATCCTAGCGCTGCGCACAAGAGCCGATTTCCTGTTCGTGGGAGAAATTCGCGACAGCTCGACAGCAGCACAAGTAATTCAAGCCTCGATCAATGGCCATCTCATTATCAGCACAGGTCATGCCGGCAGCGTTACTCAAGGCATTGAACGTATATCAGCCCTGGCTCAGCCGTTACTCAATAACGCCCGAGAGCTGCTCTCCAAGGGGTTGGTGGCTGTTCTTCACCAGTCCTTATCAAGTGGCAACGAAGGAAGTCGTCGATTAACCCTGCAGAGCCTGCTTTTCACAGGCGATGACGGACCGGGCATCCGAGAGAAAGTCCATGCAGGAAAGATCACGATGCTCGATCACGACATCGCTCACCAATCATCAAGGAGTCTCTGGAATGACCAGTAGGATCAAGCAGCGGGGGTTCTTGAGCTTGGACATGGCGATCGGATTGGCCGTTTTCTCCGTTGTCGTCACTTTGGCGATCGCATGGCAAATCAAGCAGATGGATTCTCAGGACTATCGAATTGCGGCTGATCAACAGAGAACCATTTCAGAGGCATTGGCCAAATATCTGAAGGATAACTACAGCGTGGTGCTGGCCAACGCGGCAGCAACCGTACCGGTGCAAATAACCGTTCCGATGCTCGTCAACACCAACTACCTTCCTGCAGGTTATAGCCCCACTAACGCCTTTGGGCAGACCATTGTCGGCCTCGCCCGGAAACCCAACGCCAATCAACTGGAAGTGATTGTGGTTACTACAGGTGGGCAGACGATTCCTGAAATGGGTATTCGAACCATCGCTGAAAATCTCGGAGGACCTGGTGGGTTCATCTCTTCTGCCAATCCGAACATCGTCCAGGGCGTGCGGGGTGGATGGCAGGTAGCACTAAGTAACTATGCTATAGCTCCTGGCCCAGGACATACAGCTAGCGCACTTTTTCTTATGGATGGAGCGTTGGCTAATGACTATCTATATCGAAACGCAGTGCCCAATCATCCAGAATTCAACACGATGAATACTGATATCACGATGGGCAACCACAATATTAACAACGCAGGAAGTATCACAGCGTCAGGCAACATAACAGCTAACGCCGACATTACAGCTCGAAACGTTATCGCCACAGCCAATGTTAATGCCGCTACTGCAACCATTACCGGTGATACCAGCACAGGTGGTTGGTTCAGAACACGTGGTGACACAGGCTGGTACAGCGAAAAATGGGGAGGCGGGATTTATCAAAATAGCCCCAACTGGGTCCAAGTTTATAACGACAAAAACTTTTCAACCGGAGGTGAACTATGGGGTGGAAAGATAACCTCGACGGGCAAGATAACGGCCTATGATCGCATTCAGACAAATGAATATTTGTCCCTGGGAGGCATAGCTACCGAGGGGCAACAGTGCAGTGACCGAACCCTTCTTGCAAAAAGCGCCGCGGGAATAACGTTGTCCTGCGAACAAGGCTTATGGAAAAGACCAGGTGGGTGGGAATTCCAGCTGATCCAGGGCACCTGCCAGGCGCCTGCCAGAGGAAGTGTGACCTGCTCCCTTGGCGACACTACATGGAAGTCATGCTCTTTAACTGGCGCTTTTGGCATCGGGGATAGTGAGACTGGGTACATCTTCAGAAATGCAAGTGGATGGTTTCTCTCCACATCTCGACTTTCCTGGCCAGGTCTTTTCTATTGGAGCTGCTTCAAATAAAGCATCCATTTATAAAATTTCAAAAACGTTTTATAGTATGTTTATGGGGATTATTGCAGTGCAGACGCTTGAGAATAACGTTGAGTATAGTGCTGGAGAATTACAGACCTGGCTAAGCACCCGAAGCAGGATATGCTCAACTGTGCTATGGCGTCGCGCACTAGAAGAAAAAGAGGCATTCGAGGTCGGCGAGTTCACTTACAAGTTACAACCAACGGCCTCTGGTCGTTATTTAGTAAAAAAGATCGCCACTATGGAATTAATCAATCCACAACGCAAACCAATGAGCATCAAGCGAGCCGCAAAGTGGACTGTCATTGCGCTTGGCCTAGTAGGAATTTGCTTAACATTGATTATCCTCACGAAATAGTTTTGTTATTGACGCGTAGGTGGTAACAACCACCATTTTGTGGATGGAGCTCATATCATGACAATGCAATGGCTCGTTTTGATGATTGTGCTCATTGCCTCCAGCATTTTCATGGAGAACCAACATCAGGACCAACGTACATCCGACTACGCTACCCTCGACTCACTGGGTCGCGGCTTTCTGGTGTACCGATCTGCCGCTACCGAATATGCCCAGGCCAACCCGGGCTTCAGCGGAGTACCGAGCGATTCTGCGCTCAACCTACCTGGGTGGTTTGTGAAACCTGTGGGCGTAGGTTCTTACATCTCATCAGGAACGGCCTATACTTATTTTGATGGGGTTGCACCGTCAGGCTTGCCTTCTGTGCTGGTAGACCTGACAAAGACAACTACCGTTGGTTTAAAGCGTTCAGGAATGCTGATTTCACAGATAACTGGGGCGACCGGTATAGCAATTCCGTCCCCTGTTCCCGAAGGTGCGGTCGTCGCAGTCAATTAGTCTGAGTCGACCGACTTTGAAAGGCGCCGGGTTGCATAAGCTCCGGCCTATCAACATAATGATCACAACAACGTTTCCACCCCGTTGGCTACTGGCGGTCATCAGTAGCGCCCGGTGATGCGGCTTGCCTCATCACCAACCCCAAAGCACGCATAGCTCCGGGAAGGGCGTGCGGACCTGGTTCAGAGCTCTCCCTGTGTCTCCCTGTTCAAGCCAGACACGCAGCCGTCTAACTCGTGAATTGCGAGTTCAAAGGCACATAGGGCTCTGTTGAGGTTCGAAGCACCGTAGTCTAAGGGCCACACTGGTGTTGTGGCCCACACTTTTTAAAGCTCACACAATAGGTAGCCTGATCATCTTGCAAAGGATGATCAGGCTACCTATTGGTAGCTGCTTTTCCTTGCCGGTGGCCCGCCGGCGAAACGCAGGGCTCCCTTTGTGCGCGGATGCGTGCCTTATGCTAGCTGGCCTCAGCCACGATAATCGGCCAGGTGTTGGAAGTAAGACGTTCAGATCACAGCCCAGGGATCAACAACGCCTTCATCCCGCACAGGTGGTATTTTTTTCTGAAAGACGCTACTTACTACATCCGAGAGTGACTGTTGACCCAGCTACTCTCGGTAGCTTCTCCTGTCGACCTGAACCTTCTTTGCCCTCCGCGAAATATCCCTCTCCGCTTGACACATCACCATCCCCCCTTCGATGATATGGACGTGCTTTGCTGACGTCGTCAGCATCATGCCCAGGCAGTCAGGATCTTGAAGACTGCGACACGATGTTCGTGTCAGATCCGCCCAAGACCGCTGAGCTTCTGGTAGCGCGGTCGGTCGACAATCGTCGATGGAAGCACCTTATGCAACTCACCTCGCGGGGAATCACTTCCCCAACGGGGTCAGTGGGTTCTCCGCATTCAACCTGCAGGAGAATCACCATGTCCAAACTTGCTTATGGCTTCGGTTTCGCGCTTGGCACCATCACGCGACAGTTTCTGCGTGCGGTAAAGAAAACCAGCGCTGCGCCCACAGCTATCCATACCAAAGCAGCTCCGTTGCTTCCACCGCCCTGCGTACCTGAGCGTCTCGTACGTGAGATGGATCATGTACCGGCAATAACTCGTAAAGGTGTCGACCTGAACCTTTGGTACGCGGCTAACACTCGAGTGGTCGAAAAGCCAGCTCGGAAACCGCGTAAGAAGCCAGCTGCACGCTCGTTGGTGCCAGCAACTTGCTAAGTCTGCGTCCTTCGCCTCTGTAGGGAGCCTTCCCAAAGGGAAGGTTTCCTCAGAGTTTTCACGGTAGGGGCTTGACAAGCGACAATCGTATTTCCATGATCTGCACATGTATCGCTGACGTCGTCAGCAACATGCCCAAGTAGTCTGGATCCGCAAGACTACGATGCGGTTTTCTGCATTGATCCACTCCCAAGATCGCCATAGCTTCCGGTAGCGCGATCAGTCGACTTAGTCGATGGAAGCACCTTTCCCACCCATGACGGGCCTACCCCGTCAGGGCAGGCCTCTCACTTTTGGAGGTCTGATGAAAACTGAACTGGCTCTCTACCAGGCGTTGATTTCGATTAACGTCCCGGAACAGAAGGCAAATGCTGTTATTGAAGCTTTGGAGACCGACATGCTTTCACGTTTGGCTACCAAGGCAGATTTAACTGCTCTTGCTGCAGAGTTCAAATCTGAGATTTCACAGCTTGAAGTCAAGCTCACCATTCGCATGGGCGTCATGTTGTCTGCAGCTGTCGGTGTAATGATTGCTGCAATGAAGCTGATGCATTAAACAACCTTAAGCTCCACCCACCCTCGCGGGGAATACTTTCCCCCTAGGGCGAAGTGTTTCTCCGCTTTCTGTTATTTCGAAACTGGAGAATCACCATGAGCACTAATCAATCCAACGAAGCAAAATTCTTCGACCTTCACACCACTGGTATCGGTTATCTCAACCGTATCCGTGAAGTGAAACCTCGCGGCAAAGGTAAGCCATTCATGGCAGTTACCGTTGCGGCTCTGCGCGGCTCGATGGATGATGCCGAGTATTCCTATATCGACTGCAACGTGGTCGGCGCTGAAGCTGAAAAGCTGATTCGTCGCAGCCAAGCAGCCGTTGAAGCCGGAAAGAAGGTCCTTGTGAGCTTCCGCATCGGTGATATCTGGACCGACGCATTTACCTACGAGAAAGGCGATAAAAAAGGTCAACCTGGAGCAAGCCTCAAGGGACGCCTGTTGTTTATCGGCTGGATCAAGGTGGATGGCCAAACCGTCTATGAAGCAAAGCCTCGTGAAGTAGAACCAGTTGTTGAAGACGGCGAAGCGGAACCTGAAGCACAGCTCGCAAGCGAAGAAGCATCCGAGCCAGTAGCAGAGGAACAATCCAAGCCAACGCCCGCTAAACAGCAGCGTACGGCATCTTGATTCACTTTGTTGAAAGGCACCCTTCGGGTGCCTTCATTATTATCAAAGTCCGCAGGGAACACCTCCCTTCCGGGCACGGTGATTCTCGTCCGTTGGAGACTCACCTTTATGAACACGTTATTTACGCAATCTCTCGATATACGCGTTGCTTATGCAAAAGCGGAAATCTATGGCGACGAGATTACCCAATATGAGGCTGAGATCGAGGCTCATATTCTGGGTGCCGACGCGTACCGCGCCGGCCAGCCGATCGTACCCGAGCTGTTCAAAACCGTTCCTGCGCTCAGTCGAGCTTGGGGCGAAGGAGTGAACGCGGCCATTAATGGTGGCGGTTGGTCACGCTTTACTGAAGAAGACCAGCAGCAGCTAATAACACCGGAACCATACATTGTGTCGGATTTTGCATACGGGAAACTTGCATTCGCCGAGTGCGGTATCGAGTACCCCCTCCAAATACTGAAGAGCGCTGCGGGCTATTACATTGGTACCGCTGATGAGTTTGAACCGGTATCAAGGGAGTCCGAAGAATACTACCGCAGCGAATATGCCGCGAAACAAGCTTTTGACCTCAACCTCTGGACACAACGCCACGTGTGCTGGTCCTGACATAACCAAAACATACCTAACCGGGAAACCACTTCCCGGACGGGCCGGGTGGTTTCTCACACCTGGAGATAAACATGCAAAGCACCACTAACCTCGTGTCGTCTGACCTGCTCAAGCTCCCGGTCGTTTTAACACCCCGGGCCTGGCAGGAAGCGGTGCATATTGAAAACCCTCAGGATGCAAGTGTTGTCAGTGAGCGACTGGGCGAAGTTGTCCTGGAGGCCTACCGAGAACTGCACTTGCAACCTGACAGCACACAGATCCATTTCGGCCTCTATCGTTTATTGCCTGCCGGCAATAGCACTGATCGAGTCTGGCTGGACCTAAAACTTGACCGTATAGAATCACCGCCAGGCGTTTTCTATCTGTACATCTCACTCAAGGAAGAAACTCATACTTCTTGCCCGTAATCCTTCGACAATCACAGCACTGCCCAAAGCCCGACACCTGTCGGGCTTTTTTCATTCGTAGCAGTGTGGAGCTGCCCATGATCAACATCCCCGGCCAACTGGCCATCCGTACCATCAGCGGCCGTAATGGCGAATTCAACGTCGGACGGCTTTCGACCTCTATCGGTGAGTTCGTGATCAAAGACGCACTCCTCGATCAGTACGATGAAGGCAAATACCGAGGCGACTTTCTGATAACGGAGATCCGTCCTTCGTATTACTCCACAGCAGGCCGCCTGATCGTTGAGATCCGTGCAAGGCTGGAAAGCATGAGCCTCGACGACGTCGACAATCTGACACCAGAAGACGCCGCCAGGCTCTCGCCAAACGAGCCTGACCCTATGGATGAAGAGTCTTCTTCCAACCTCTCCAAGCCTGTGCAGCGTAATAATCCGCCCGCCCTACCGGCCACCAATAAACAGGTATCAAAAGAGGATGCCCCGTTCGGGATGACCCCGACCGGCGCAACCAACGACCTCGAGGCAGATGCCGAGTTGTTCGGCACAATCTGGCCTCTAAGCTATACAGTCAGGCTGGACACAACTGTTGATCGTCAGCAACTACGCCAACAGTGCAGTCGGCTCTCGGAGCTCGGCTATTTACACAACTTCAAACTGCAGGTATGGAATATCTCCAATACCTAACGATGCCGGCGATACGCCAAGCCAATCGGCACATTCATGAGAGGCTCCCTCCTGGGCGCTCCTCGACTCAACAGGAGCAGCACATGAATCTAATCTTCAATAACCTGACCCAACAAATCCTTGAAAACATCGAAGATCAGCTCGCCAATAACGAGGTATCGACGAATGAGGAGCTTTGGGACTTCTTCGTAGAGGAGCTCGAAATGACGGCAGAACAAGCCGATGGCGCCGTTGCCCTTCGCCCCAAATACCTGGGGCAAATCTTTCTCACTGGGCACAGCCCACTATTTCAAAACGAGACGGTCTAGTTTGGCGCGGGGAGTCAGATCGATCTGGAGGGCATCACCATCAGGCTTTGTGTTAACGACAGAAAAGCCCTCCCAAAAAGGAAGAAAAGTATAATATCGCACATAAGAACGCCGGTTTGTTAGATGTGTTTGCTCGCACGAACATCATCAATCAAATCGGCGTTCTTGTTTCTGTGTTGCCCGGAATTCCTTGAAGGTAAGCGTCCGGTAAACACGCCTTCCTGACGCCAACGCCTTAATAGTTGAGATCGGTAGTAGACCACGCCGCACGCTTGCGACGCTTTAGCTGGCGCTGAGATTGAGCGGATGCTTGAACAACGTGACGTGGCCTAGGCCGCGATACAGGACAGGTTAGGAAATTCGCGGCCTCATCCAGACGCTGAGTTAGGCACGCGTCTGCAGTGCCCTGTTTACGTAAAGAGATGAGTTTAGCGACTAGATCAATTAGGCGAAATTCTAGCAAAGAATCCCGCCTAATCCGGTAGTCAGGCCGTCCTAGCGCGATTTGTGGCAACAATTTGCTCATCTGTAAACTGACTGCCGGGAACCATAAATTTTGCGATAAGTGCGTCTCGGTTTTGAGGTGCCCGTACCTTGTCTGCCGCCTCCAGCGCCATCTTCAGCTCCGGCAATGTTAGCTCGGTGCAGTAGGCTGGTGTTCCTGGTTGCTGACGCCACGAATCTTCAAGGCTACCAGCGGCAAGCGCGATAAAGCCCGTATCCTCAACGAGATCCTGCGCGACGGCCTCTGCATGAGTGTCATCCCCTGCTACATGTAAGCCAATGCGTGTCGAAGATCCAGTTGGTTGCCGATTGTCGGCAAGAGTCGCTGCAAGGACGGCGTTCCAAGCCTTAATGACCGGGCGGCTAAACTGCTCGCTTACCCAAACGTTCACGGGCTTGCCGTCGTCAACTTCTATGATTGCCCCGTCGCGTCCCGGATAGTAATTGGACGTGTCAATGACAACGACTTTCTCGGGGACATTCTTTAACGTCTGTTTGAGATCTGGATATTTTGGGAAGGGTATCGAGAGGATCACAACGCCTACCTCGGACACTGCCTCTTCCTTGGTCACAGCGTGTGCGCCGATTTCACTGACCAGGTTTTGAAGGCTTTCGGGGCCTTTCGAATTTGCCAGCTTAACTTCATGGCCGCACGCGACGAGCTTGCGGGCAAGGGTAGCCCCAATATTGCCGGCGCCGCTAACTCCGATTTTCACTTCAATAACCTCCTCACCCACAACCAATATTCAAGTTGCTACCTGGCTAGGTGTGCGAATGAATCAAGCGTGTCGCAAAGCCGCTGCGATCTGGGGTGAGCACGCATGTCGCTTGACTCAGGTAAATACGACTCTTCAAGAATGAAAGGTTACGCTGTCGGTAATCGGCACACGATGCCAGCGTCTAGCGGCATCCAAATTACCGCCATTCGCCCCTTTTGGGTCGGTAGCGACGACCACTTTCGACAATCGGTGTTAATGGTTAAGCCTCAGTCCGTTCCGCATCTCAACGGTGTCATCGACCTAACCCCTCACATCGAACGGCACTCTCGAGCTCCGTATCGCCGAGCATCATTTCAAAACCCGCGGTTTCTTCCTTACGAGATAGTTCAGTGATTAAGGAATCAGAATTTGCGATGAAAATATTGACCGCGGCCGGCGTTAAAAAACTAGGTAATTATGTTACTCAGCAGCGTTGCGAGGAGTTTGAGGTAATTTCGTGTCTGTGCTTAGCGACACCGCTACGTAGCGTAAATTTTTAGCTAGCCGTATTATTTTTGACGACGGATAACGAGATAGCTACAGCAGAATTACAATTCTGACACAATCCCAGCGGAACCTTCTTTTTTTGAGCCGTGTCAAAGTAGGCTGTTGACTAGCACCGTATCGCCGGCTAGAGGAGACGCAGGTCTGCAAAAAATCGCATACCAACAACATACTTTCATCCTAAACTACAATTAGTTTAAATGAGTTTTATTAGCCGTTCTGAAAGGTAGGATCCATATTTGTGTTTTTGTTTGTAGCGATGAGAATCTAGATTGAAGCCAACCACTACATTAGGCAAGGAGAAGCATGTGGGATCCAATCACGCTCATGGCGGTGCCGCTCTACGTGAAGGACACCAGAAAAAACTACTCATGGCGCTTGCCCTGACTGGTATTTTTATGATTGCGGAGGTTATCGGAGCATGCGTTACCGGCAGCCTAGCCCTGCTGTCTGATGCATCACATATGCTCACAGATACTGCTGCTCTGGCAATTTCACTGATTGCTCTCCAAATAGCCAAGCGGCCAGCGGACCAGAAACGGACTTTTGGATATGCTCGCATAGAGATCCTAGCCTCAACGTTCAATGCCTTATTACTCTTTATGGTCGCTGCCTACATTTTGTACGAGGCGTATCAGCGCTTGCTAGTACCGTCGGAGATTGCTACCGGTGCGATGATGTGGATCGCAATTGGGGGTCTTTTTGTGAACCTGATATCGATGCGTCTGCTCTCCTCTGCCAGCAGTGAAAGTCTGAATCTCAAGGGAGCCTATCTTGAAGTCTGGAGCGACATGCTTGGTTCATTGGGCGTGATCATAGCGGCACTTGTCATCCGATTTACAGGTTGGAGCTGGGTCGATACGATTGTCGCCGTAGCAATCGGTATATGGGTGTTTCCACGTACTTGGCAGTTGTTGCGCGAAAGCTTGGGGGGTACTTATGGAAGGGGTACCCGACAATCTCAATATTGCGGAAATAGAGTCCCTGATACTTGGAGTAGATGGGGTCATGGAGGTCCATGATCTGCATGTTTGGGCTCTAAGTAGTGGCCGCAATATCCTGACGTCGCACGTAGTCGTGCGAGATTCATTAAATCGAGATGTTATTCTCGCATCAGTCATTGACGCGGTGAGTAAATCGTTCGAAATTCATCACTGCACGATTCAAATGGAGCAAGCAGCCTTTCATGATAATGCTCCGAAGCCTTCACACTAGTCGTTTTTTTGATGACGCTAATTGTTGTATTTGCAGGCAGAAGCCCTAAGAAAAATCGACTTAAGATGCGTTCCCCAAGACTATACGCGCTTTTAAATATGCATTACTGCCACCTCTAAATTTAACGACTAATCGAGTTGACCGGCGGCCAATATTAAAGGAGCCTTCAGGCAGATTCGCCTGCTACGCGCACTGAAGGCATCCGCCAGCTTTGGCCTTAAAAACCTTACCATTGACAGATTCTCGATTATTCCAAACAATCAATTTATCATAACTATCAATAATATTGCGCAAAAATTACAAATTTGCAAAGCTTACGCGCATTTAGCCAATTCGCGCTAGGATCAGTTATTATTGAGTTAATGTAATGCGCATGAAAATAAATAATGAAATTAAACACCAAGCACACAGCAGTACTACCAATCAGCGTATAACCACACTGGCGGCCGATTGGACTATTATTTTACTCACATCCTGAGATAAGTTATGCGCGTTCTAGTTGTGGAAGACGAAACCAAAAACGTAGAATACCTTCAGCAGGGCCTTTCTGAAAGCGGGTACATCGTAAATATAGCAAACAATGGTGTTGATGCCGCTCACTTATTCAATACTAATATTTATTCGTTTCTGCTTCTCGATGTGAACCTCCCTGACATCAATGGCTTGGACCTTTTGGAAGTCATTAGAGAAACCAGCCGGGTCCGCGTCATTATGCTGACTGCCTGGGGACGAACCAACGACAAGCTCAAGGGTTTGGACGGTGGCGCAGATGACTACCTCGTCAAGCCCTTCGAGTTTCCCGAGCTGCTTGCTCGCATGCGCTCGCTGCAAAGACGTGGCGACGAGCTTTTTGAGAAAAACGCGCTGAGAATTTCGGATGTAGAGCTCGACTCTGTGCGCCATCGGGTGTTCCGTGGATCTACACGCATAGACCTCAACACCAAGAAATTTGCTCTCCTGCACCTTCTCATTAGTCGAGCTGGCAAAGCACTTACACGCTCTCAGAGCATCTGGCTGATATGGGACATGAACTTTGACTGCGATAATAACGTTATTGACGTCTCTATCCGGCGATTACGCTCGAAGATCGATGATCCATTTGAGACCAAGCTCATACATAAACTTCGAGGCATAGGGTACGTTCTGGAGGAGCGCGCATGAGGCCGTTCAGTCTGGCTGTGAAGCTGGGATTCAAAGTCGGTTTGATGAGCGCAGCGCTGCTCCTCCTTTTCGCCACCTTTGGGTATGTGATGGTGAGCCAAGCTCTCGAGAGAAACTCCCGAATGGACCTCGAAGTGAAAATGGCGGGTATGACTCACAACCTATCCGCTATCACTAGTATCGCTGATGTCAATCCAGACGCGCACCAGCTAGTTGACTTGGTCATGGGGCACAATAATCTGTACGTCAGCATCTTTGAGTCAGGACAAACGCAAACTCCACTGCTCTCAATAGGTTCGAAGGCAGTCAACCTGGAAGTGCACAAGTTCAAGCCAACCGAGCAGGTTAAACAGCACGAGTGGCGTGACTCCACGGGTCGCCCGCTACTTAGCGCTTCGCGAGTAATGAATCTAGGCGATGGAACCGAAGTTAGTGTGTTCATGACCATGGACCAGTCAGCCAACCAAGCCCTGCTCGATGCATTGCTAACCTGGGCGCTGATGGTCTCGCCTCTTATTCTCTTGCTGATCTTGGCCATTGGATGGTGGACTGTGCGCAGAGGACTACTGCCTCTGACCAAGTTCTTGAGGATTGCCTCGAAAATTTCCACCGAGAGCCTTGATCATCGCCTACCAACGAAGGGGATGCCGGCAGAACTGAAGAAGCTCGGCGATGGAATCAATATCATGCTGATGCGTCTAGATGATGGGGTTCAGCAGCTATCGCAGTTCTCGGACGATCTTGCTCACGAACTGCGTGCACCTTTGTCCAATCTCATGGGTAAGGCTCAGGTTGCGCTGACCCGGGAAAGGTCTCTTCCTGAGTACCGAGAAGTCTTGGAGTCGTGCACGGAAGAGTTGGACCGCATGAGTCGAATGGTTTCCGACATGCTATTTCTAGCCCAGGTCAGCCACCCCGCGTCAATGGTAGAATTCGAAAATGTCTGTTTGCTCGACGAAATTCAGCGGGTCTGCGACCTCTTCAGCATTACGGCCGAAGAAGGCGAAATACAACTCCAGCTCACAGGAAATGGCGTGGTGCGTGGCAATCAGATAATGATTCAACGAGCCATCTCGAACCTTGTCTCGAACGCGATTCGCTACTGCCCAAGAGGCCGGACGGTTTACGTGAAAGTTCAACGCGGTGCTAACGGAACTACCTTGAGTGTTGGTAACCCGGGGCGCGGAATCGCCAAGGAACACCAGGTGCATTTGTTCGAGCGGTTCTACCGTGTAGACAAGAGCCGAGCACGAAATGAAGGTGGTACGGGTCTGGGCCTAGCTATAGTACAGTCAATTATGGGATTGCATCAGGGTTCTGCGAGCGTAGAAGTGACTGATCAGAATTTTACCTGGTTTCACCTCAACTTTCCCGACACCCAAATGAAGCAAACGCAAATGGGCGCAGCCTAGGTCCCGTATATGGAGGGGGCCGATTTTAGAAGAGCTCTCTTTTTTACTTGAAAGCTTTAATGCCTGAGGGCTGCCGTATTGTTTTGGTCTTTAGCTCGACGTCTAGAGGGGAAGGCAGCCCTACCCGAAAATATGGCGAGCAGCCACATATAACGCGACCTTATCGGCAC